>NZ_JBEPOO010000001.1:3342400-3646254 GCF_040546815.1 Devosia sp. 2618 | reverse complement strand
CGCCGCCGAGATGCTGCTCGCCCGAGAAGAGGACGCGGATGCGATCGCAGCCTCGCTTGCCATTCTGGTCGAGCACGGCGAGCGCCTTGGCGTTCATGAGGACCGTTGCCCGCTCTGCGCGGCCCAACGAACCTCTGCGGAGTTCGCCGCAGGCGTGGAAGCAGCGCGTCGGCGGATTTCGAGCCTCGCCTCCGGGGTTCAGGACGCCCGCCGGAGAATGGCTGCGGCCAGTGAACAGGCGCGACAAGCGTCATCCGCCTTCACCATGGTCGAGCGTGAGGTTTCTGGCCATCAAGCCGAAGAGGACGCCTTGCGAGAGGCTGAACAGACCTATGCCGCGTTTTTCGACCGGTGGGGGATAGATCCGCGCTTCCTTTCTGACCCGGACGGGCTCGAAAGCCATGTAACGGCCGAGCGCGACCGATTGATCAACCTCGAGCGCGCCCTGATCGTTCTGGAGGCGTCCCAGTCGGTGTCGCGCATGGCGTCGATCGAGAAAACCATCGAAGTTCTGCGTGAGGACATCGAGAAGCTCGCCGATGTCGTCGGCCAGTCACAGGCCGCCGCAACCAGCGCCCGCAAGATCGACCGGGCGGTAAAGCGCGTCAGCGCCGAGATCATCGATGAAAGGCTGGCTCAGATCAGCCCCTTGCTCAATGAACTCTATCAACGTCTGAGACCGCATGCGGATTGGAGGACCATCGATTACAGCATCCGCGGCGATGTGAAACGCTTCCTGAGCCTGAAGGTCGGCGACGGGCTGAACCCGCAATTCGTGTTCAGCTCCGGCCAGCGACGTGCGGCGGGACTGGCGTTCCTATTGTCGGTTCACTTAGCCCGCGCCTGGACGCCTTGGCGCTCACTCCTTCTCGATGATCCGGTCCAGCATATCGACGATTTCCGCGCGCTTCATCTCGTCGAAGTACTGGCGGCCCTTCGCCTCGACCGCCGCCAGATCATATGCGCGGTCGAAGACCCGGCGCTTGCCGACCTGCTTTGCCGGCGCTTAGTGAGCACGACCAGCGAGCCCGGCCGCAGATACGACATCGATCTTGGGCACGAGGGCGCGACGAGCGTCCTAACGGCTGCGGATGTCCCACCGATGCCGGTCGGCGTGCTGCGTAGCGCTCTCCAGGCTGTCGGGGAGTGAGCTCATCCGATCCGGACGACAACGTAGCTGACGCTGTCCACGATAGATCTGGATAATTCCATCGATCCCTCGGCCCCGAATCCCTCGTTCCCGCCACTTTTGCGTGACGCGCTTCGACGCAACTTGACGCAAACAGACGCATTTCGAAGCAAATTGAAGAACGCACACCTGTGCACCTTTGATGCACAGCGTAAGCGGCGTCCTGTTCCTAACTTCTAGCAGGTTTTCAGTAATGAGATTACGCACTGATTGATGTGTGGGGCATTGGCCTGCCCCAAACGGTGGGCTAAACAAGTGTCATTCTTAAAGCATGATCGGCTTCGGGCCATCCCCTAGTCTAGACAGATGGTGGCGCAGAGCCGCGTGGTGTCGCCGGCCAAATAATGGCCTCCGGTGCCGGTGGTCAGTAGCCGAGTGAATGAGTGCGGCCGTTCGGTGTTGTAGTAGCGCCGCCATTCCTCGATGACGACCTTGGCCACGGCGATGATTTAGAAGGTCTCGCCGTCGAGCAGTTCGTCGCGCAACTTGGAGTTGAAGCTCTCGCAGTAGCCGTTCTCTCAAGGACTGCCCGGCTCGATGGAAGCGGTCTTTGCGCCGATCGCTACTCTCCATTCCGCACCGCTTTGGCGATGAAGTCCTGGCCATAGCACGGCTGGAAGTAAGACTGCGGATGGGTTTGGCCAGCCGTGCGGTCACACATCACGCAGCGGGTAGCCAGAACAGGTCTGAGGTCTCAACATTGGTTTGCATAACCACACTGCTGAGGAGACTGGCTATGACCGCCGCCTCATTCCTGGCCCTTGCCGCTGCGAAGAACCGCAAGAATTACTACCAATGCGCCGGCCACTATGCACTCCATTCTCGCCGACAAAACAGCGGCAACAGGTTTTACCTGCCCAGCGTGCTGGGCCAGGTCCCGTGCAGATCCCCGCCACGCCCTTCGATCTCGAAGCCGTGGGCGCCGAAGAAATCGCGCTGGCCCTGGATGAGGTTGGCGGTGCCCTGAGCCTGGCGGTAGCTATCGAAATAGCTCAGCGAGGCAGACAGACAGATCATCGGGAATTCGCCGATGGCGGCTGCGGCCACGACCTTGCGCAGGCTCGGATGGCTGTCCTTCATGATGGCGACGAAATCGGGCACGACCAGCAGATTGGTATTGCCGCCCTTTTCATAGGCCGAGCTCATCTGGTCGAGGAAGCGCGAGCGGATGATGCAGCCGGCGCGCCAGATTTTCGCGATGGTGGCGAGCGGCAGGGACCAGCCGAATTCTTCGGACGCCTTGGCGATGACGGCGAAGCCCTGGGCGTAGGAGACGATCTTGCCGGCGAGCAGCGCCTTTTCGAGATCGGCCAGGGTCACGTTGGTCTTGGCGCGGTTGGGCTTGCCATAGATGCCTTCGGCCACGACGCGCTCGGACTTGCGCGAGGAGAGCGAACGGGCGGCAACGGCGCCTTCGATGGCGGTAGCCGGTACGCCCATCTGCTGGGCGACAACTGCGGACCACATGCCGGTGCCCTTCTGGCCGGCCTTGTCGAGGATGAGATCGACGAGCGGCTTGTTGGTCTGGGGATCGATAGCGGCGAGGACGTGGCCGGTAATCTCGATCAGGTAGGAATTGAGCGGACCCTTGTTCCATTCCTTGAAGACTTCAGCACAATCGGCAGCATTCATGCCGAGCCCATCGCGCATCACGCCATAGACTTCGGCGATCATCTGCATGTCGCCATATTCGATGCCGTTATGGATGGTCTTGACGAAGTGGCCCGCGCCGCCCTCGCCGAGATAGGCGCAGCAGCTTTCGCCGTTGAACTTGGCAGCGATGGCGGTAAGCACCGCTTCTGCATTGTGCCACTGTTCCTTGGAGCCGCCCACCATGATGGAAGGGCCGTGGCGGGCGCCTTCTTCACCACCGGAAACGCCTACGCCGAGATAGCCGATATTGTTGGGCTTGAGGTAGTCGAAGCGGCGCTGCGTGTCGGTATAGAGCGAGTTGCCGCATTCGATGATGGCATCGCCCGGCGACAGATGCGGCAGGAGCTGCTCGATCATGTCGTCGACCGGCTGGCCGGCCTTGACCATGATGATGATCGAGCGCGGAGCCTTTACGGCCTGCACGAATTCGGCGAGGTCGTATTTCGGGATCGTGTTCTTGTCGAGGCCCTGCGCCTTGGCCAATTCGACGAGTTCGTCGATGCGCCCGGCCGAACGGTTGTGAACGGCAACGGTGTAGCCTTTTTCGGCGATATTGAGGGCGAGGTTGGAACCCATGACCGCCAGGCCGATAAGGCCAATATCCGCTGTTGCATTAGAATTCATCTGATTTAACCTCCTCGAAAAAGGGATATCACTGCTTCGAAATGAAGCAGATTTCGGCGGTGTGAACCCGCCGACAATTCGTTGAGCGGAACAAATTCGGAAATGCCCCATGCTCCAATCGCAACAGTGTTGCGATCTGTGACCGTGCTGCCGACTTAGCGCCCTTTTTGTTACGCGGGTACGTAGGGCTTGGCCTCGGGAATGAGCCCAACCCCTCAATCATCGCAAGGCTCATATGCAACCAACGGTCGGCCGGTCGATGGATGCCGCAACATGATTGCGGAAACGCCATACACAGCCTTTATGAGTTCTGGATTTAATGTCCTATGGGGAACACCTGCACACACGACCGCTCCCCTGCTCATTATGATCAGCTCGTCGCAAAACGCGGCTGCAAGGTTGATGTCGTGCATGGCCGCAAGCACTGTCCTGCCCTCTCTGGCCAGGTTTCGCAGTTGTCGCAGCGTGGATAGCTGCGCGTTTATATCAAGATGGTTTGTTGGTTCGTCGAGGACCAGAAGCCTTGGCTCCTGTGCCAGGGCCCTGGCAATATGCACCCGCTGGCGCTCCCCGCCAGACAGGCTGACAAACGGGCGCGTAGCGAAGCTAGTCATGTCGACGGCCGCCAGAGCCCACCGCGCACGCGCGAAGTCGTCCGGCGAAGGCCCTGGTTGCCAGTTGGATTGGTAAGGGATCCGGCCCAGCAGGGCGGCCTCTTCCACGGTGAGATTGACCTCAGAACCAGCCTCCTGCTCAACAAGCGCCGCGAGGCGTGCTCGCTTGCCCGTTGGCATGGCGAGCAGATCTTGATCGCCAAACCTTACGCTTCCAGCGTGGACGGCTGTTAGTCCAAGCACGGCGCGCATCAGCGTCGATTTGCCGGCACCATTCGGGCCGAGCAACCCTGTCAGCTTGCCAGCGGGTACAATGGCCGACGCCGAGCGGACGAGTGTCACGCCATTGGTCTGAACGGACAGATTGTCGATGATCAGGTCGCTGCTCATGTCAGCCGTCGATATTTAACGAGCACGAGAAGGAATATGGGTGCCCCAACAATGGCGGTTATGACACCGACCGGCAATTCGCGAGGGGTGAACAGGCTGCGCGCCAAGGTGTCGGTGAACACCATCAACAGCGCGCCCAAAAGGAGGGAAAGCGGCAGAAGCTTTCGATGCTGGTTGCCAGTGATCAGTCTGGCGACGTGAGGCACAACGAGGCCGACAAAGCCGATAGCGCCGCCGACCGTTACAAGCAGGCCCGTCAACATGGCGGTACTGGCGAACATGACCCAGCGCAGGATGCCGACATTCACACCAAGGGCGGCGGCCGATCTGTCGCCGAAAGCCAATGCATCGAGCGACCGGGAAGACAGTATCATGGGGAGGCTGAACACAACCAAGGCGGTCAAGGTCAGCCATGCGTCAAACCAAAGCGCGCCGCTCAGTGATCCGACCAGCCAGCTGAGGATTTCTCGATAGGCGTCTCCACTTGCGGACCAGAAAATCAACAGAGATGTGAATGCCGACGCAAGGGCAGAGACGGCGATGCCGGATAGGACCGCCCTGACCGGTGAAAGCCCGCCCAACAAGCTGGTTATTGCCAAGGTCAACGTGATGGCCGCGCAGGCGCCGAGGAAGGCGCCCAAAGGCATCAGTAGCCCGAGGCCAAGGGTCAAGAGAGTGACGGCGCCAAGCGAAGCACCCGATGAGAGACCGAGAAGATAAGGATCGGCGAGCGGATTGCGTGTCAATGCCTGCAACACGGTGCCACACAGTGCGAGGCCCGCCCCCACTGACGCGGCAGTGATCAGTCTGGGCAGACGCAAGTCAATGACAATGGTTTGCCGCAGGTCGCCGACATCACTTTCGGCCAGGAGGCCCAGACGGAACCCGACAGTGGACCACACTTCCCGCGCGCTGATGTCTGCAGCGCCTACCGTGACACCGATGACAATGCTGGCAAGCAGGACAAAACCGAGCGCTGCCAATGCAATCCTGTACCGTCCCGACGCCATCATGGTGTGGCGGGTATTGTGCTCAACTGCCTTGCCATGTCGGCGCTGGCCCCGGCATTGCGAATGCCTGCTTCGGACGCGGGAAATGGGATGACCAGATAGCGTTCGTTGATGACGGCATCCAAGCGACTGGTTATAGGGTTTTCGGCAAGAAACTGTTTCTTCTGGGCCGCCGAATTCCACGTCGAATCCACCAGAACGATCAGGTCGGGATTGCTGTCGACCACAATTTCCCAACTGGTCGAAAACCAGCTCTCGTCTACATCGGCGAAAATATTCTGCAGTCCGATCGTGTTCAAAATCATCTGCGGTGCCCCGCTGCCTGCACCCACATAGGGCGTCTTCACGCCTGAGGAATACCAGACAGCGGTAAGGCCTCGCTCGTCCGGCTGAATGGAATCCAGAAGCGCACGTTGCGTTGCAACAAGGTCGGCAGCGACGTCAGTGACGTTAAAGATCGCGCCCATTTCCAGGATCTGATGAAATAGCGCTTCAAAAGTGAGCGTCGCGGGTTTCAGCGATCGACATGCTGCCGGGGAAACATAGGAGTTAACACCCAAACGCGCCAAGGCCGACCGTTCCCCTACGCCGTCGAGAGCAAAGTTGCTTTCCCAGCCGCCATAGATGAAATCCGGCTCCAGCGCCAGAACCGCCTCCTGCGACGGCAGTTTATCAGAGATCACCGCAAGCTCGCGGGACGCTGCGGCCCAGCGTTGTTCGAGCGGTTCATCGAGGAAGGCGACACCGGCAATGTGACTCTCAAGCCCAAGTTCAAGCAGCAAGTCCGCCGATGTAGACTTGATGGCGATGGCCTTTTCCGGTGGCTGACTGAAGGTGACCTCTATTCCGCAATTGTCGATGACTAGAGGATAATCGGTCGAGGCATGTGTTGCGGTTCCAGCAAGACCCAGAAACAGGAATGAAAAAAGGATTGGACGCATGTCGATCTTCTTGAATGCCGCGCATGGCGGCGTTGAGGTCGGGTTGAGGCGGCTGGCGTTTATGCAGCTATAGAACAGGCATCATCGGAAGAGATCATTCCCGCTGGGTCGGATTAGGTCGGACATGGCTCCCGCGGGGCCTCGCGCATAGGCTCCACGCATAAGAACGGCCGGTATCCCCTCCTTGCCTTGTCCCATGAGGATGGACGCGGCAGCCGCCAGTTGATCGGCGTGGGCAACCGTGGTCACTCGCAGCTTCCTGCCATAGAGATCGTCGTTGCCCCGCAGATCGAGCAGCGCCGGAAGCCCCGAAACACCTATGGCCGTGCCAACCGCGCCTTCACGCCAGGGGCGCCCAATGCTGTCGGCAATGACAATGGCAGGCGCTGTTGCGAGATGGCGCGCAATCTCGAGACGCAAGGCTGCAGCGCTGCCATCCGGATCGTCCGGCAGGAGCAGGATCGTGCCGCCGTCCGACTGCATGACGTTGGATTGATCGATGCCGGCATTCGCCATGATCAGCCCGAGCCGATGCTCCACGATCAGGACGCCGTTTTCCGCGCGGACGACGCGCCGGGATTCATCGAGCACCGCCTGGACCAGCCTTGCATCTTTTTTCAAGTGTTCGGCCAGTTCCGTAGCTTGCGCTTGTGGGGCGATTTCGTCCAGTTGTCGAAGGCGCCCCTCGACCTTCGACACCACTTTCTGGGCGATGACCAGCACGTCGCCGGAATCAAATGGCGCAAAATCCGCCAATGCGTCGGCGAGGATGTCGCCGAGCGGATCTCCGGGGGAGAAGTCCGGGAGGTTGTGAAGCGCGGTTAATGCAAGGTCGGCCACCGGCCGAGCGGGTCGAGGAAGACCGTCCTCTCGAACCCTGGCCTCCGGTCGAGACGGGGAACGCAACTGGACGATGCCACCTTCGGGCTCTTGCTCGCTGTTCGACCTCTCATGCAGCAGAAGCATCTCAACGCCACTCATCGGTCGTCTCCTGGACCAGGTGGCCCGGCGCGATCTCTATGTAACGCCTCACTGGGGCTACGTAATCGGGCGGTCGAATTGGGCTTTTGAGGTCATCGGCGACGACATGGTGCCGCTGACCACGCTGCGCGGGGTCGGGGATCGGTACCGCCGACATGAGGCGCCTTGTATAGGGGTGCTGCGGGTTGTCGAGGACCGCGTGTCGCGGTCCGATTTCGACGATTTCGCCCAGATACATGACGGCGACCCGGTGGCTGACCCGTTCGATTATCGCCATGTCATGGGAGATGAAGACATAGGATAGGCGTCGGCGCTGCTGCAAAGCCAGCAACAGGTTGACCACTTGTGCCTTGATCGAAACGTCCAGGGCCGATACCGCTTCGTCAGCAACGATGACCTTCGGATCGACCACCAGCGCTCGCGCAATGCAGATCCGCTGTCGCTGCCCGCCTGAAAACTGGTGCGGATAGCGATCGGCCATTTCTGCCGTCAGTCCGACATCGGCAAGCGCCTGCTCAACCTTCTGCCGCACCAAGTAGGAATCGGAATGGCCGTGAGCAAGCAGGGGAGCAGCCACGATCTGACCCACGGGAACACGCGGATTCAGGCTGGCCATGGGATCCTGAAAGATCATCTGGATAGCCCCTCGCTCCTGACGCAGCCTGTTTCCCTTGAGCTTGCGAAAATCCACGCCTCCGACGAGGATGCTGCCAGTGTCCGGCTCAACGAGGCGCATGATGGAGCGGCCCGTCGTGGACTTGCCGCACCCGGATTCACCCACGACCCCGATCGTCTCTCCCTTGGCCAGATCGAATGAGACATTCTCTACTGCATGGATCCTGCCTTTGATCCTTCCCAGCACGCCGCTGCTGCGCAGCGGAAAGCGGGTGGAGAGGTTTTCAACCTTGAGCACTATATCGGTGTCGGGGGGCAGACTCGGGCGTGCGTCGTCAATCCCCGCCTTGGGTAATCCCGTCTCTGCGTTCAGCTCCAGGAAGGGAGCTGGCATTGCCTTGCCGCGCATGGCCCCGAGCCTGGGCACGGCAGCCATCAGGGATTGGGTATAGGGATGCTGTGCGGCCTTGAAAATGTTTTCGGTCCTGTCGTCCTCGACAACCCGCCCGTGGCGCATCACCACTGTGCGATCCGCGATTTCTGCGACCACGCCCATGTCATGAGTAATAAAAAGCACGGCCAAGCCGTCAGATTCCTGCAGAGATTTCAGCAGGTCCAGTATCTGAGCCTGTATTGACACATCGAGAGCGGTTGTGGGTTCGTCAGCAATGAGCAGGCTGGGCTTGCAGGCCAGTGCCATGGCGATCATGACCCTCTGCCGCATCCCGCCCGAAAGATTGTGAGGATAGTCGTCCAGGCGGCTGTCGGCCGATGGAATGCGCACCTTGTCGAGAAGGGCTCTTGCTTCGCTTCTGGCAGCGGAGGCCGCCATGCCGTTGTGTCGCCTGAGGGTTTCTCCGATCTGCTGGCCGATGGTCATCACCGGATTGAGACTGGTCATGGGCTCCTGAAAGACCATTCCAATGCGCGATCCGCGTATGGTGCGCATCTCAGTCTCGGTGAGCGACAGGAGATCGCGCCCCTCGAGTTCGGCGCGTCCGCTAATCTTGGCCAGTTGCGGCGCAAACAGGCGCATGAGCGACAAGGCGGTGACACTCTTGCCGGAGCCGGATTCGCCAACCACGGCGACGGTCTGGTTCGGTTCGACCGTGAAGCTGACGTCGTGCACGACAGGCAAAAGGCCGCGGGAAGTCCGCAGGGCGGTGGAAAGACCTTCGACCTTCAAGATTGGTGGACGTGGGCGTGCGTTGGCCTGGATGCCCTCGCCAACTACATTCGGTGGCGTGGCCGCGTTGTCTGGCGTTGTTCCGTTCATGGACGTTCCTGCCCGGCAGATCTGCCCCAGCCTGTCGCGCAAGACGCGATGAGTGGCTGCAGACCTCCGGTATCCTTATTGTGTCGGACCCAGTGGATCAAGTAGGAGTGGCGGGCCGAGGCCCGCCACTGGAGTGTGTTATCGAGCCCAAAGGACGCTGAAGTCCCAGGACTGGAAGAATTCGTCCAGCCCACCGAGGCGGGCGCTGTTGCCCACATCCAGCTTGGAATTGTCGGCCAGGGGAACCGAAGGCAGGTCGTCTGCCAAGACCTTCTGCACCTCGGCATAGGGTATGGCGCGGTCCGCAGGACTGCTACGGGTTGCGGCGTCGAAGAACATCGCATCCACCTCTGGATTGCAGTAGCCTGACGGGTTGGTGTAGGTCATCTGCGGGTCATCCGCGACACAGACATAAACGCGCTGAATTCCGAGCACCGGATCACCATAGCTGCCATAGGATAGCAGCGTAACGTCGAAGTCCTTTTTGGTGAAAACCGTTTCACGCCATACTGCCAATTCTTCCGGCCTGAGGTTTACGGTGACCCCCATCTGCTCCCAGTTCGATTTCATCACGTCGGCTATCTGCGGTGCCGAAGCCAGGTCGGGGCGGAAAGAAATGTTGACCGTCAGATCGGCTGCCCCCGCTGCCTCGAGAGCCTGACGGGCCGCCTCCGTGCTGAACGGGTAGATCTCCGAATAATCCGTCTCGGCGGAGTAGAAGGGCTGCAGGGCCCTTGGGATGATGGAGGCGGACACCTGAGCTTGGCCGTCGTATGCGGCCGCCACCATCAGCTCCCGATCAAGGCCCTGGAACAGTGCCTGGCGCACCAGCTTGTCGTCGAAGGGCTTACGTTCGGTGTTGAAGATCAGAACCATGTTAGCCGGCAGGTTTCGCGCGGCATTGACTTCGGTATCGGGTACGGCGCCAAACTGAGAGACCATTCCCAGGTCAACGAAGGAGCCGAACAGATAGTCGACGCCCCCGGACTGGTAGCTGGTCAGGCGCGAGCCGGCATCGGGAACGACTGTGAAGATCAGTCTTTCGAGATGGGGGCGGCCACCCCAATAGTCTTCATTGCGTTCGAGCTCGACTTGAGCGCCGGGTGTCATGCTGGCAAATTTGAATGGCCCGGTGCCAACCGGCGCCAGATTGTGGGGGTTGTCCGAGATATTCGTGCCTTCGTAGAGATGGGCGGGCAGGATCGGCACGGAATCGTCGGACATGATGACGAGGATAGATGGGAAAGGCTGTTTGAGATTGACCACTACCGTGTGATCGTCGGGTGTCTCCACCGCTTCGATCATTTCCTGCAGGGCCTTGCCGGTGCTTTTGAGCGGCGCCAATTGTTCGATGGCAAACTTGACATCGGCAGAGGTGAACGGGGTCCCGTCATGCCAGGTCACATTCTGACGCAAATGGAAAGTATACGTCTTGCCGTCATCGGAAATATCCCAAGATTCGGCAAGTTCGGGCTTTGGCTGCATGTCGCCGCCAACATAGGTCAGGCCTTCTAGGAGTGCCATGGCCGTGCGCTGAATCTCTGGATTGGTCGAGATGGCACCGTTCAGGTGCGCCGGATTGTTGCTCACCGCAAAGATGGCCGTTCCTCCATCTTTGGGTTCGACGTCCTGTGCGAGCGCCGTTCCAGAGGCGGCGCACAGAAGCGCTGCGAGCAAAGCGCCCTCAAGTTTGTAAGTTCTGCTTATTCCCAATTTAATTCTCCATTTGTCACAGTTGACGGCGGTTTGTTGCCGCTCTTCTTGTGTGCTTGTGGCAGGCCAGGTGGGGCTCGCCTATCGGGCTCGGTTCTGCGGATCGAGGGCGTGGTTCAGCGCGTCTCCAATGAAGTTGATTGAAACCACCACCAAAAAGATGGCCGCTCCGGGAAAAACGCTCATCCACCAGGCGCGCGACAGGTAGGGCTGGGCGCGGTTCAGCATTTCGCCCCAGCTGGGATTGTTTGCGTCGCCCAGGCCGAGGAAGCTCAAACCGGATTCAAGCAGGATGGCGCTGCCGACATTAAGTGTGGCGGCGACGATAACTGGTGAGATGGCATTGGGCAGGATTTCGCGAACCGCGATATGCAGCTTGCTCAGCCCCGCAGCATGGGCGGCCTCCACATAGGTCGAGCTTCTGATGGTCAGGTATTGTGCACGCACGATGCGCGCCAGATCGGACCATTGAGTTATTGAGAGCACGGCTATGACCAGCACAGTGCTTCGTCCAAGGATCGCCACCGCCACCAGAGCGAGGATGAAGCTCGGCATCACTTGGAAGAAGGCGGCCACCTGCATGAAAACGGCATCGACCCGTCCACCGACAAAGCCCGAGAACGAGCCTATCGTCACCCCGATCAGGAAGGCGATGAGGCCGACGGACGCGCCGATCACCATCGAATTGCTGGCGCCACGCAAAACACCGCTGAACACGTCGCGGCCCAAATTGTCGGTGCCGAACCAATGTTCGGACGAGGGTGGCTGCAGGATGTTTCGCGTGACCAGCGATGGATCATGCGGAGAAATCCATGGACTGGCGACAGCAGCGACCGCGAAGACAACCAAAATGAAAACACAGATGATGGTCGAGGGCGCTACTGGAAAAAGCTCCCAGCGTCTTGCAATTGTCGGTGCTGTGGTCATTTGGATGCCCCCTTGCGAAGGTCGATGCGGGGATCGAGCCAGGTATAGAGAAGGTCGGTCAGCGCATTGGCCAGCACGACAGTGCAGGCGATAAAGAAGAAGATGCCGAGAATTACGGCATTGTCCTGCATGGCGATCGCATCGTAGAGCAGGCGGCCCATTCCCGGCCAACCGAACACCGTTTCGACCAGCACGGAGCCGGACAAGGCAAAGCCGAAACCGTAGCCAATCACTGTCACCACCGGCAGCAGCGCATTGCGCAGGGCATGGCCCCAGATCACACTATGTTCGGGCTCGCCTTTGGCGCGGGCTGTCCGGATATAGTCCTGCCCCATTGCGTCCAGCATCGAAGCGCGGGTAATGCGGGTGATGATCCCCACTTCCCGAAGCGCAAGCACGGCCGCGGGCAAGATCAGGTGCATACCCACATCCAGCAAGTGGTCGAAGCCGACGTTTCTCGCACGCAGGTCAGTCATGCCCTGCGCGGGAAACCATCCGAGCCAGAGGGCAAAGATCATGATGAAGATCTGCCCCATCCAGAAGGCTGGCATACTGTAGCCGGCCAGCGCGAGCGTGCTGATCGACGTTCTCCCAAACGGGCTTTTGGAGGTCGAGGCAAGCACGCCCATGAAGATCCCGATCATCGCCGCAAAGACCAGACCCGAAACCGTCAGCAGCAATGTGTTCGGAATGCGCTCGAGAATGAGCGCGGTCACGTCGCGCGAATTGGCGAAGGAATGGCCAAAATTCAACGTCGCGACGTTGCCGATGAAGCTGATGTAGCGCTCCCAGACCGGCGCGTCGAAGTTGAAGCGCTCGTTGAGCTGAGCGCGATATTCCGGCGTGACGGGGAATTCGCCGACCATGGCCTGAATGGGGTCGCCGGGCGCCAGCTCGAGCAGCAGGAACATTGTCGTCATCACTGCGAACAGCAGCGGAACTGCCTGTAGCAGACGGCGGACGATGAAAACAGCAGAAGACAGCACGGATACGGGCACTCCAGCTTGGGAGAAAGGCACAACTACGACCAAGACATCAGATGTCTAATAATTCCCGATAAGCGCGGGGTTTGTCAATCATCCTTCGCGCGATTCCTGAAAATCATTGGCGCCAAGGGCGCTCAACGCGATAATGTGCGATATCAAAATATTGATATAACTAGATAACTTTTTGCGCGTTATGAGCATCAGTGCTTGCGATGTTTCTTCTCAAAACCGTGCCTATAAGGAATGCATGGTGGCGATATTTTCATCATTGACATCTGACGTCAGATGGCGGTAGCGTTAAGGCAAGAGGTGAAGAATGGCTATTGTAAATATCCAGATGTATCCGGGTCGCACTGTCGAGCAGAAGCGTGCCCTTACCAATGCAATTGCCGATGCGCTTTCGGAGCATGCCGGGTGCATGCGTGAGCGCGTCTACGTGACGATCCAGGAACTGCCGGTGGAGAACTGGAACGTACATGGGACGTATGGCCTGGATGACGAAAAGTCCCAGAAATACCTCAAGCCATGATGGTCCCTCGGTCTCTCGCTGATTTGCCCGCCGCTCCGGGTCGTCATCGCTTGCGTGTGCCGGTCGGGGCGGGCGGCGGCGCGCTCGACACCTCAATTGCGGTTGAGGTGATTGTTGGAGATGCTGACGGCCCCACGCTCGTGCTCATGGGCGGTTTGCATGGAGACGAGTACGAGGCTGTGCTGGCCCTTCACCGTGTTTCGCGGGCATTGAACCCGCAGCAGGTAAAGGGTCGTGTCGTGATCATCGCGGCGGCCAATCCGGTGTCTCTGGCCTTGGTTGATCGGCGCTTTCCACCGGACCTGACCGATCTGAATCGTGTGTTTCCAGGCAATCCTGCCGGCACGCCTTCGCAGCGGATTGCCGCCGCCCTGTTTGATCTTGTGCGGGGGGCGGACTTTTTCTATTCGCTTCACTCCTGGAGCAAGACTGGAACCATCGTTCCCCATATCGAATATGGAGCCATGCCGGGGCTGGCTCAGGCGCGTAGCCTGGATGTGGCAATGCAGCTGGGTTTTCCATTCGTTCAGCACACCGACTGGCCATCGGGGCTTTTGGTGGCGGCGGCTCTGTCGGCGGGTGTGCCCTGTTTGGAGGGAGAGGTCGGGGGTCTGGGCTCAGCGAGCGCGGATGGCGTCGACTTTTACGAGCAGACAATCTGGCGGTGCCTGACGGTGCTCGGACATCTCGGGGTGTCGGAGAAGGCTGTCGGTGCCGTCGCCGACCAAAGCAGAATCGTCGAGCCATCAGATATCCGGGTAAATCGATCCGGCTATTTCGTTGCAGAACTCGGCCTCGGCGCAACCGTCGGTCCAGGCACGGTTGTTGGGCGCGTCGTTGATGATTTTGGGGACGATCTCGAAGTGGTGCGTGCTGAACGTGCCGGGATTATCGGAACGATGCGCACCACCAATGCGGTGCATGCCGGCGACCGCGTGATCGTCGTGTTTTCGGAATTGCAGAACTAGGCGGCCGGTTGGCCGGAAAGGGTTTATTCATGTCGCTGATGAACAAGCTGGGCGCTTACGTCTTTCCTTGGGGGCCGGACAGTCCGTCCGTCGACGGATTGGTCGATATGGCACAGGAGGCGGAAGCCTACGGTTTTGATTCGGTTCATCTTCCGTGGCATTTCACGCTGCCGCGCCGGCGCATGCATTCGACGATTCCCAATCAGTATATGATCGATCCCCTGCTTCTGCTGACACTATATGCGGCGCGGACGAAGACCATTCGGCTAGGCCTCAACTCGGTGCTTCTGCCAGTACATCATCCGTTTGTGTGGGCACAGCACTTCGCATCGCTTGACGTCATTTCAGAGGGGCGGCTGATTGCCGGCGCCGCCACCGGTTGGTGGAAGGAAGACATGCAGGTTGGTGGCTCCACGCTCGAAGAGCGCGTGCCGCGCTCCAATGAAGCACTCGACGTCATCAACAAGCTCTGGCGTGGGGAGCCTATCTCGGAGACGGGCAAATTCTGGGATTCCAAGGATCTGGTGCTGGAGCCGCGACCGCTGCAGGATCCGCTGCCTTTCTGGTATGGCGGGAGCCTCAAAGCGCTCAAGCGCGCCGCCAAGTGGGCTACTGGCCTGTTCATGATGAACCCCACTCCCGAGGAACTGGTCGAAGAGATCGTACCCGCCATCAGGGCTACGCCAACCACGATTGGACGGCCGCTCGACATCATCGCCTATAATTACGTAACGGTTTCCGATGACAAGGATTGGCTGGAGCGCGAGATCAGGCCGTTGCTCATGGGCCGAATGAATCAGGTGATGCCGAGCGAACTTGCAAGCATGCAGGACGATCCCAACCTGCTCAAACCGGATGGTCGCGTCGTCTGGGGAAGTCCCGAGCAGTGCGCTGAGCAGATCCGACGCACCTTCGCGGCAGGCGCTGACTATATGGTGTTGGATTTCAACTTCCACGGCGTCAAGGATCTGGCTTTCGCAAGACAGCAGATGAAAGATTTCGCCACGCGCGTTGCGCCCTTGCTGGACAGGTAACCGATGACTGCGACAGCGCTTGAGAACATGAAAGTCATGCCGGCCGATCCCGAGCCGTTCGACGCAGGTGAGTATGCCACTCGTCGCCAGCGCGTGCGCGCGGCCATGTCTGCAGCGGGCTGCGATCTGCTGGTCGTCGATAGCGTCGAGGACATTTATTACCTCACCGGAGTGAGCCTGGCGGGAACCTGCTATCAGGCTTATCTCCTGCCGCTCGAGGCGACGCCGCTGATGGTGATGCGCGAACTGGATGCCGGAATGTTCCTGGGAGCATCTCTGGATCTGGGAGACTGCGTCAGCTTCGGTGACCATGAAGACGCTACTGGCGCAGTGCTTTCCGCCTTGGGCAGGTTCAATGCTACGCGTCTCCGGGTGGGCCTCGACCTTGCGTCACAGGCGCTGACGGTGAGGCGACATGCCCAACTGACAGCGGGCCTCGGTCCGATTGTTGACTGCGCCGATATGGTGCGAGGCGTGAGGGTGGTCAAGACAGAGCGGGAGATCGGCTATATGCGTCGGTCCGCAGCAATCGTAGACATCGCTATGGCGCAGCTGGCGCAAAAGGCGCAGGTTGGCATGAGCATACGCGATCTGGTTGCGATCGCAGCCGGGTCCTTCATGGAAAACGGCGCGAGTTGTGCGCATGTCGGACCGGTTTCGGCCGGGAAGAAATCGGGGCTGCATGCGACGCTCGATACCCATGTCCTTGAGCGGGGTGACGTCGTCCATGCTGAACTGCTGCCCGAGTATCGAGGCTATAGTGCCCGCCTCATGCGCTCGATCTGCCTCGACGAACCCACCACTGCACAACGGGCAGCGCTGGACATGTTGTTAAAGGCGCAGGATGCCCAATTCGCGTTGCTGCGCGCCGGTAACCATGCCCGTGATGTGGATGCCGCTGCACGCGACCTGATCGACGCATCCGGACTTCGCCCGAATTTCAACGGGGTGACCGGCTACGTTCTTGGACTTTACGGGATGCCCAGAATGTCGCGCATCAGTGATTTCGTGCGAACGTTCACCCGAGCTTCCGAATGGGTAATCGAAGCAGGCTCGACCTTTCATATGTATCTTTCGGCAGGCGGGATCGCTGTTAGCGAAACGGTGCTTGTGGGTGCCAGTGGCCCAGAGCGGCTGACCACTTCGGCGCGCACTATACTGCGCGCAGGCCAGTGAGGGACAATGGTGATGGGCGAGGATAAAACACGCGGAGGGAAGGCGATGCCGAGCAAAGCGTCTGCGCGCCGTTCCATCACTGCCGAAGTGGTGAACAAGCTGTATGAAACGCTCTCGGGCGGGAATTTCAAGGTTGGTGATCGTCTGCCGAGCGAATTCGAGCTGGCAGAACAGTTCGGGGTTGGCCGTTCCGCCATCCGGGAGGCTGTGCGCGAGCTGGTTGCCTTTGGCGTCCTTGAATTGCGTCGAGGCACCGGTACGTTCGTAACGGCGGTTCCCAACGGCCGGGTCGGGTCGCACGAGGACCTCTATGAGCAGTTGCGCAAAATGGCTGCCCAGGACTTGCTCGAGCTGCGTCTGCTGATCGAACCGGAAGTTGCGGCCATAGCGGCAAAGCGGGCTACGGCGGAGGAATTGCTGAAACTGCGTGCTGACGTTGAAGGGCTGGCAGGCAGCGACGGTAGCCCTGCCCCGGAAGATATAGGCTTCCACCTCCATCTGGTGGCGGCAACCCACAGCCGCAGCCTGCAGCGAATTACCTCGTGGATAGTGGAGTTCTTCGATGAATCCGGCGTGGATACGTCGCAGGACGACTACAACGACCATTCGGCAATTCTCGACGCTGTCGCCAGTCGTCAGCCGGAGCTGGCGCGGGAGCTTATGCGGCAGCATCTCAGAGAAGTTGGACGGAAGCTCAATCTTGAAGACACGCTCAACCAGGTGACGGAAACAAAGGTGGTCGAGGCGGCCCTCAGCCGCCGTCGCCCCACAAGCTAAAGCATCCGATCCGATTCCTTCGGTTCCTGGCCGATGGCTTTGTCCATCGGGCTCATAACTCTTGCCTAATCGAGGCCCTATGTTCGCCCTTAATAAACTCCCGGCCTACGGTTCAGCGCTTCTGCCCCAGGACGGCGAGCATTTTACAGCAAAATCCCTTTCCCAGGCCCGGACCTTTGCGGAAAGCCGCGATGGATACGCGCCCACACCGCTCGTTCAACTGCGAAGTCTGGCTGACCGACTGGGAATAGAGCAACTGTCTATCAAGGACGAATCCACGCGTTTTGGCCTTGGCAGCTTCAAGGCACTGGGCGGAACCTATGCGGTAGTGAGGACGGCTATCGCCGCCGCTGCCCAGGCTACGGGGCGCCCCGTTTCGATCGAGGAGTGGCATTCGCCCGAGTTCCGGGAGCGGGCCAGCGGCATGACTTTCGGCTGTGCCACAGACGGCAATCATGGCAAGTCAGTCGCTGCCGGAGCCCGCATTCTGGGCGCACAGGCCAAGATTTTCGTTCATGCCGGTGTGAGTGCGGCGCGGATTGTGGCGCTGGAGATGCTTGGCGCCGAGGTTATTCGCGTGGATGGCAACTACGACGCCTCGATAGAGGAGGCAACCCGTGTTTGTCTCGAGAATGGCTGGTCGATCGTGTCCGATACATCTTGGCCAGGCTATGAAGAGGTTCCGGGCTGGGTCATGGAAGGCTATACGCCGCTTCTGCTTGAGGCCCTGGAGCAACTGCCGCGCCCCCCCACGCATGTGTTTGTCCAGGCTGGCGTAGGCGGCATCGCTGCCTGTATTTCGGGGACACTTGACGCGCTGTTCGGAGAGGCCAGACCGCGCGTCATCGTGGTTGAACCTTCGCGGGCGGATTGCCTGTTCCAAAGTCTTGTGGCCCGACGTCCGATACAGATCAGCAGCGGCGAGCCGACGATCATGGCCATGCTGGAATGCTTCGAGCCCTCCTTGGTGGCGTGGCGAATCCTGGAAAGGACTGCCGACGCCTTCATGACGGTTGAAGAGGAAGATGCGCTGGCCGCGATGAACACGTTGGCCCGTCCGCATGGATCGGACATGGCCATCGTTTCGGGTGAAAGCGGATGTGTCGGACTGGCTGGTCTTTCGAGGGCGATGGCGGATCGCGATGTGGCCAATGCACTCGGACTGAACGCGTCCTCACGCGTGCTCCTGATCAATACCGAGGGCGCCACCGACCCCGAACGTTATCAGTCGATCGTCGGAGTAAGTGCCTCGTCGGTCGCAAGAAGCGAAACCATCTGAACGATTAGAGGGAGATATCAGCGTGCTCAAGCTTGGCTACAAGGCTTCCGCTGAGCAGTTCGGACCACGGGAACTGCTCGATTTTAGCATTCTGGCAGAGAAACAGGGTTTTGACTCGGTTTTTGTAAGCGACCACTTTCAGCCTTGGCGGCATAGTGGGGGCCACGCTCCCATGTCGCTGGCCTGGCTTGGGGCCCTTGCCGCCCGCACCGATCGCGTGCAGATCGGCACAAGCGTTTTGACTGCCACTTTTCGCTATCATCCATCGGTGGTCGCCCAGGCCTTCGGCACCATCGGTGCATTGGCGCCGGGGCGCATCATCCTGGGCATCGGAACGGGGGAATCCCTCAACGAGGTGCCCGCCATCGGCATAGAATGGCCCGATGCCAAGGAGCGTTTTGCGCGGCTGCGCGAAGCCGTAACCCTGATACGGAAGCTTTGGTCCGAGGAACGCGTCACTTTCGAAGGCGAGTTCTATCGCACTGAGAATGCGACCATTTATGACCGTCCCGAGGAGATGGTGCCGATTTACATCGCCTGTGCCGGGCCGATGATTTCCAAGTATGCGGGGCGCGTCGGGGACGGGCTGATCTGTACCTCCGGCAAGCCCACTTCGCTCTATACTGAAACGCTCCTGCCGAACCTTCTCGCGGGACAGGATCTGGCAGGCAGACCCAGCACCGCTGTCGAGCGCATGATCGAGATCAAGTTGTCCTATGACGACGATCTGGAGGCCGCTCAGCAGAATACCCGCTTCTGGGCGGCGCTGGGGCTTAGTCCCGAGGAAAAACTGTCGGTCGAAGATCCACTTGAGATGCAACGGCTTGCCGATGCACTACCGATCGAGCGGGCGGCCAAGCGTTGGATCGTGACCACTGACCCTGCGGAATGCGTCGAACGCGTGCGGCCATACGTAGAAATGGGCTTCACGCATCTGGTTTTCCACGCGCCCGGACACGACCAGAGCAAGTTTCTCCAGCTTTTCGCCAGGGATGTCGCACCGGCTCTGCGCAAGGCCTTCGGGTGAACAGAGGCGCGGCCGGCAGATCTGGCGCCAGATAAATCAAAGGAATATCAAGTGGAAATTCGCTCCAAGAGCCTTCTTTCGTCCAAGCAATTGGAACAAGCTAATATTGCTGGCGCCGTATCCTTAATGGGCGTAGATCCTGAGCGTCTTGCTGAAGTATTTGATGCCGAGCTGAACAAATGGGCCGTCGAACGTCCCAAAGGTGCGGCCTATCATGCGCGCGCGCGGGGAAGCCAACTACATGGCGCGCCCACCTACCGGGTCCATCATATCACGCCTGCCGTCCCCGTCGTGCTCGAGCGGGCCGAAGGGGCGAGGATCCAGGATATCGATGGTCACGATTATATCGATTTCTCGTTATCGGGTTCTGCGGCCCTGTTTGGACATCGCCACCCGGCCATCGTCGCAGCCATCAAGGAGCAGCTCGATCGCGCCATTATCAGTGACTGGACCAGCGAGGATGCGGTGCATGTCACCGAGCACCTCCAGCATCGTTTTGGACTGAAATACTGGCAATTCTGTCTCTCTGCATCCGACGCCAATCGTTTTGCGCTGCGGCTGGCGCGCATAGCCACCGGCAAGCAAAAGATCGTGGCATTCAGCGACGTTTACCACGGCTCGCTCGATGAAACTCACGCCATCCTCAAGAACGGCCAGATAGAGCTCGCGTCGGGTGTTTTGAGAAATGGCTTCGATATCGAAGATACGACGAGGGCTGCGTGCTTCAACGATATCAAGAGTGTGGAAAGGGCTTTGGCCGCCGGCGACGTGGCCGCAGTGCTTGTGGAGCCGGTCGTCACCACAAGACGGTCCATGGTCCATCCCGATCCGGGCTTTCATGAAGCGCTGCGCAAGCTCACCGCTGAGGCCGGGGTGCTGCTGATTATGGACGAGACGCAGACCATTGTAGCCGGACCGGGAGGCTATACCCGCGAAGCGGGCTTGCATCCTGACATGCTGACCATGGGCAAGTGGGCTGCAGGCGGCCTTCCGATGGGTATGTATGGCATGACTGAGAAAGTGGCCGACGCCATCGAAAGCTATGGTGGCAGAGTTATGGGCAGCACCCTCTCGGCAAGCGCAATGACTGCGCATGTCATGTCCACGACCCTGCGCGATGTTATGACGCCTAGCGTATTCGGCCAGATGATTTCTTCGGCCACCCGCTACGAGCAAGCCATCGGCGGGCATATCAGCAGTCGAAAACTGCCTTGGCATGTTGTCCGCCTCGGCGCACGGGTCGCATTTGGGTTCGAGCCCGAAATCCCGCGTACCGTAGAACAGATCGATCCTCCGGGGCAGCCGGAAGGCCGGGCTCTGATCAACTGGGCCATCTGGCTGCACCTTGCGAACCGGGGCGTTTTGATCAGCCCGTGGAACGCGACGTCGATCTTCTGTCCGCTTCTGAAGGAAGAAGACGTGCAGACCCATGTCGACCTGATCGTGGAAGCCATGGACAAGCTCACATTCAACTGAAGTGGCGGAATGAGTAATGCCTGCCGAAAAGGGTTCTGAGGAACAGATGGCCCATCCGCATCGCGACAGCACGAGGTTCGGTCTCACTAGCAAGCCGAGAGCGCCGGAAATTCAGCGGCTCTCTCGCCACATCGCGCCGCTTTATGCGTTGGGTGATGAAATTTTCGAGCACCAGCTGGCCATTCACGAAGCGCATGTGGTTATGCTGGAAAGGCAGAGTATTCTCAGCGCTGCGGACGCGGCTTTAATCCTTTCAGGCATTTCCGAGCTTGAAAAGGTAGCCGTCGAGGATCGCTCCATCCTCAACTACATGACCTTCGAAAGCCGGCTCATTGACCTGGTCGGGCCTATCGGCGGTGCCATGCATACCGGCAGGAGTCGAGACGACATGGCCAATTGCGCAAACCGGATGCATTATCGTTCGCGCATCATCGCTCTCGTCCAGTCGCTCAATGCCTTCCGGAAAGTCCTGGTCGGAAAGGCAGGTCAACACCTGCGCACCGTGACGATGGCCTATACGCACAATCGCCAGGCGCAGCCCGTCACGCTGGCTCATGTCTTGATGGGGCAGGCGGAGTCGTTGGGACAGCATATCGAGCGGTACTTTTGTGCTTATGAGCGCATCAATCTCAATCCGCTCGGATCGGCGGCATCTGCCGGCACGATCTGGCCGCTGGACCGCGATTTGACAACGTCATTGCTGGGTTTTGATGGTCTGGTGATCAATACGCTCGAGGGCGTCGCGGGTTGGGATCACATCGCTGAATTCTCATCGGCCAACTCCATCCTCATGGCCAGCCTTGCGCGATTGGCAAACGAGTTGACCTTCTGGCAGTCCGACGAATTCGCGCTGATCGATATAGATGCGGGTTACACTGGCAACAGCAGCCTGATGCCGCATAAGAAGAACCCCAATATCCTGGAATTCATCCGCTCGTTCTCGGCCAAGGTGCTGGGGGACCACATGAGCCTCATGTCCTCGCTGACGCTCAGCCCCTACCAACATATTTCGACTCGGCATGTCGTGCGTGATGACGCCATCGATGGTGTCATTGCCAGTGTCGATGCCATGGCGGGGATGATTTCCACCCTGACACCGAATGTTGATCGCATGCTGCAAAATTCCCATGAGGGTTTCGGCATGATGACCAGTCTCGCCGACTATCTCAGCCGCACGTTCGGCCTGCCTTTCCGCATATCACATGAAGTCGTGGCAACTCTTGTTGTGGACGCCGTTTCTTCAGGCCGGGACCAGCGCGGCATCGATGCGGCGATGGTGCGTCACACCGCGCTCGATGTGGCGGGCTGTGATCTCGAGATCAGCGACGATGCTGTGCGTGAGATCCTCGACAGCGGTGCCGCCGTGGATGCCTTGACGGGCGTGGGGGCACCGGGACCGCAGGCGGTTATGCGCCATATCGATCTGGTGAAGGCTCAGTTGACCGACTGCGACAGGCGGATTGCTGCGCTGGCGGAAGGCCTGCAACTGGCGGCCGAGCGGAGACTTGATCAAGTCGCACTTCTCCGCCCTTCCATGTCCAAATCATAAGAGAGACACATACTGTGGATGATAACTTCGTATCTGCCAGTACCATTCGCACCATGTTTTCGCGTGCCATGTCCGACATGTATAGGTCGGAGGTGCCCCAGTATGGCACGCTCATGACCTTGGTGAGGGACGTCAACGCAGAAGTCTTTTCCACCCATCCAGAAGTGCTGGAACAGATGAAGCGTGCCGGCGAGTTCGACCGTCTCGATATTGAACGCCACGGAGCCATCCGCCTTGGGACGGCGCAGGAGCTGGCGGAGATTGCTCGCATTTTTGCTGTCATGGGTATGGAGCCGGTTGGGTATTATGACCTGTCGGTGGCTGGAGTGCCTGTCCATTCCACGGCATTTCGTCCGGTGTCCGAGTCAGATCTCTCGCAGAATCCGTTTCGCGTATTTACATCGCTGCTGCGCCTGGAGCTTATCGAAGACGCCGGCCTTAGGGCGCGGGCCCAAGCCATCCTCGATTCCCGGAAGATTTTTACGGCTCGTGCCCTCGAATTGACGCGCCAATGGGAAACCGATGGCGGCTTTTCTATCGAGCATGCAGAGGAATTTACGCGTGAGGCGCTTGAGACCTTCAGGTGGCACGGCAAGGCGAATGTCGACGAGGCAACATACAAGGCCCTACATGATGCGCACCGACTGATTGCCGATGTGGTGAGTTTCAAGGGCCCGCATATCAATCACCTGACTCCCAGAACGCTGGATATAGACGCCGTGCAGGCTTTGATGCCCGAAAGGGGCATTGTGCCCAAGGAGAGTATCGAGGGACCTCCTCGGCGGCGGTGCCCCATCCTGCTCCGCCAGACCAGCTTCAAGGCGCTTGAAGAACCCGTGGTCTTTATCGACGACGACCAACGTGTTGGCGGGCATACTGCGCGTTTCGGCGAGATCGAGCAGAGAGGTGCCGCGCTGACACTCAAAGGTCGTCAGTTATACGATGCCCTGCTTGATCGCGCGAGGAAGCAAACCAATGAGGGAGCCGGCCAGAACTATAACAGCGTGCTTGCGGACGTATTCTCCTCTTTCCCCGACGACTATGAGGAGATGCGTCGGCAGGGACTGACCTATTTCCGCTATACTATCGCCCCGAATGCGACGTTGAAAGGTCTGGTCGGCCTGGATCTCGAGACTTTGGTGGCCAAGGGGGTAATTGATACAGCCCCGATCATCTACGAGGACTTTCTGCCGGTCAGCGCTGCGGGCATATTCCAATCCAACCTCCAATCCCAAGGTGGAAAGGATTATGGAGCAATCTCCGCACGCAGCGTTTTCGAGGCGGCGCTGGGGCGGTCGGCGCATGACGAGTTTAGCGTTTACGCTCGCATTCAGCAGAGTTCCATCGACCGCTGTATGGATGCGATACGCAGTCAGACGTCCTGATCGCGGCCTCTCCATTTAGCCCTGCGGGATTTCGGTGCGCTGAGTACGATGGTTGAACTTGACAAGGTGAAAAGTGGAGGAAACAACCGCGACAGCGTGTTTGAGACGCTCGGGGGCGTTCTCATCGAGCGCGGTTTGCGCGGCGAGGTTTCGCGGGACCACGTGTCTCGCGCGGCTATGGCCACGGACAACAGCGTCTACGAGTTGACCCCTGATCTTGTGGTGGCTCCCCGCGACGAAGCCGACGTCGCTCTACTTATGCGCGTGCTGTCCGAGCCAAGATTTCGTCATGTGCCAGTTACCGCGAGAGGCGGGGGGACCGGAACGAACGGACAGAGCCTCAATCGTGGGGTGATCGTCAATTTCCAGCGCTTCATGACGCGGATTCTTGCTGTGAATATCGAAGAGGGCTGGGCCGATGTCGAGCCCGGCATAGTGCTGGACGAGCTCAATGCGGCGATCGCGGGGACAGGGCTTTTCTTTGCCCCAAACACCTCCACGGCGAGCCGTTGTACCGTCGGCGGCATGGTCGGCACTGACGCTTCTGGCAAGGGGTCGCGCATCTACGGCAAGACGAGTGACAATGTTCTGGGGCTGAAGGTGGTCCTCGAAGGTGGTCAGACCTTTTCCAGTTGCGAAGCCGCGCCGGAATGGGCCGCGCCATTGCTGTCGCGGCTTGCCGCGGGCTGTGATGCCGGCCGGGACGAGCTGATTGCCCATACGCCTCGTCTCAATCGTCGTTTCACCGGATATGACCTTGAGCGCGCGCGACCCGATGATAGCACACTTGACTGGTGGCGGCTGTTTCTGGGAGCGGAAGGCACGCTGGGATTGGTCACCGGCATTCGAGTGCGTCTTGTCGCCGTACCGAAACACAAGCGGTTGATCGTCGTGGCGTTTTCGAGCTTTCGGCTGGCGCTCGCGGCAAGCGTGAAGATCCTAGACTTTGAGCCTCTGGCTGTCGAGCTGATGGACGAGGGGGTGGCGCGCATGGCTCGCGAGGCCGGGCTGACGGCCGCGCTGCCACAAGCGGTGCGCGGTGGGGCTGGCCAGGCGGTCTCGCACATGTTTGTCGAGTTCGCTGGCGACGACCAGGCGGTGCTTGATCGGCAGGTTGCGGCGTTCAACTCGGCTGCTAGCAAAATGCAGGGTGCGGTCGGTACCCATATCGCAGATAGTTCAAGTGAACAAAAACGCCTGTGGAACGTGCGGGCCGCCGCCGTGGGTCTTTTGAGCAAGCGCGATGGGGCCCGACGTCCCGTCGCCTTCATCGAGGATAGTGTCGTCCCGGTCCAGAACCTAGTGGCTTTCGTGGATGGCTTTGACGAGCTGATGCGCAAGAACGGGCTAGCTTATGGCATTTATGGGCACAGCGATGTGGGCTGTCTGCACGTTCGCCCTGCACTGAACCTGGACGAGACTGCCGACCGGGCGGTGTTCAGATCGGTTTCCGACGCCGTCTACAAGTTGTGCAAGGCTCATGGCGGGATTTTCTGGGGCGAGCACGGCAAAGGTCTGCGCGGCGCCTATCTGGCGGATTTCGTTGGCGAGACTGCCTATGCCGCCATGCAGGCCGTTAAACGAGCATTCGATCCATTGGAGCGATTCAATCCGGGCAAGCTGGTGGTTCTGGACAAGCCGCTTCTAGGCATTACCGACCTGCCGTTCCGGCGAGGTAACGCAAAGGGAGACGACTTCGAGAAGAGCTTTCACTGCAATGGCAATGGTGTTTGTCTGGGCTCTGCTCGCACAATGCCGATGTGCCCCTCTTTTCAGGCCACGCGCGATAATCGCCAGTCGCCGAAAGGGCGCGCCGATGGACTTCGCCAATGGCGAGACAGCCAGCGTCGCGGCAACGTGGCGGCGCCCGATCAGGAGCAGGACCTCTTCAACGCCCTGGACACCTGCCTTGGCTGTAATGCGTGCGCCAGCAGTTGCCCGGTCCAGGTCAGCATTCCAAGCATGAAGTCGATGTTTCTCGAGCATTATTACCGCGAGCGTCGGCGGCCTTTGCGCGATCATCTTGTCACGCTGCTGGAGGCTGGAGCGCCGCTTATTGATTCCATCCGACCGCTGGCGCGGGCCGGCATGGCGGTCGCGGGGAAAGGATTTGCAGCCATGTTCGGCCTGTGTGACCTACCAGAGATTTCGGCGGGCAGATTGAATGGTCTCGGCTATGGCGTCCACCGATGGATGGATACGGCCCTCGACAACCTGTCCGGAAAAGTGCTGATCCTTGCGGATCCTTTCACGACCTTGTTCGATATGGAGGCCGTGCGTGCTGTGTGTGCGGGTCTGGACCTGCTGGGCTATTCGCCAGTGCTCGTGACCTTGCCGCCCGGTGCAAAATCATCTCATGTTTTGGGATTGAGGCAGCGCTACCTTGCCCGCGCCAGCCAGCAGATACGAGCGCTGAAGCGGCTGCATGCCATCGGGCTACCGCTTCTGGCCGTCGACCCTGCTTTCGCACTGCTGACGCGGCAGGAATATACTCATCTCGATCCCTCCACGCCGCCAGTGCTTCTGGCTCAGGAATTTCTGACAAATCGCCTTTCAGCAGGCGATCTTTGGCCAAAGGCGACAAAGATCTCGGGCGGAAAACTGATGGGGCATTGCACTGAAGTGGCGACAATGCCGAATGCATTGCAGCTTTGGGTGGATGTTTTTGCGGCGATCGGATTGCCCGTTTGTCCGGTCTCGACAGGTTGCTGCGGTATGGCGGGATTGTTCGGGCATCAGGAGCGGCATCAGGCCATGTCCCGAAACCTGTTCGACGCCGGATGGGCCGATGCGGCGGCTGGGAAGGACAATGTTCTGGTCACCGGCTTTTCCTGCCGGTGTCAGGTCAAGCGTTTCGGCAGTGCCAAGGCCGTTCATCCTATGAGTTTGGTCGTCGATGCGTTGTCTGGCTGCTAGAGCGTTTCACCGTGAAGTTGACTCGGGGGATTCCCGTCAGGTTTGATTTGTGATTCAAAATTGATGCTGGAGTGGAGGCCAGCATCAATGTCGGGACCTCTTTCCACTGATCTTCGTGAACGTGTTGTGTCTGCGGTTTTGACTGGGCAGAGCTGCCACGAGGCGGCGAGCCGTTTTGGTGTTTCGGTGTCGTCGGCCATCAAGTGGAGCCGGCGCTATCGACAGACGGGCTCGGTTGCGCCTGGGCAGATGGGCGATCATCGCCGTCCGGTTCTGACCGATCACCGGGCCTTCATTCTGGAGCGGATTGCGCTGACCCCGCACCTGACGCTGCACGGCCTCAAGGACGAACTGGCGGTACGCGGAGTGAAGGTGTCCCACAATGCTGTGTGGCTTTTCATGCGGCGCGAGGGGCTGAGCTTTAAAAAAGGGGACTGTCAGGGATTTTGTGCGTGAGGCCATGATGATGAGAAGGAGAATCATCGCATGGCAATTGAGAAGGACGTATTGGACCGGCTGCTCGCCGGTCGCGACCCGAACGAGGTATTTTCCCGTGACGGGCTGCTCGACGATCTGAAGAAGGCGCTTTCCGAGCGCATTCTGAACACAGAGTTGGACGAGCACCTGGACGACGAACGGGAGGCCGATGGCCCTGCCAATCGCCGCAATGGACATTCGAAGAAGACGGTGCTGACGGGCACCTCGAAGCTGCAGCTTTTGATCCCGCGGGACCGGACCGGCACGTTCGATCCAAAGCTGATCGCCAAATATCAGTGTCGCTTCCCCGAGTTCGATGACAAGATCATCTCCATGTATGCGCGCGGCATGAGCGTACGCGAGATCCGCGGCCACCTGGAGGAACTGTACGGCATTGACGTGTCGCTGGACCTGATCTCAGCCGTCACCGATGCGGTCCTGGAAGAGGTGGCCGAATGGCAGAACAGGCCCATCGACGGGGTCTATCCGCTCGTCTTCTTCGACGAGATCCGGGTCAAGATCAGGGACGAAGGCTTCGTGCGTAACAAGGCCGTCTACATCGCGCTCGGCATCCTGCCCGATGGCGCCAAGGAGATATTGGGCATCTGGATCGAGCAGACCGAAGGCGCCAAGTTCTGGCTGCGGGTGATGAACGAGTTGAAGAACCGCGGCGTCGCCGACATCCTGATCGCCGTGGTCGACGGCCTCAAGGGCTTCCCCGAGGCGATCAGCGCCGTGTTCCCGCAGACCGTGGTTCAAACCTGCATCGTGCACCTGATCCGCCATTCGCTCGAGTTCGTGTCGTGGAAGGATCGCAAACCCGTCGTTCCGGCGCTGCGCGCCATCTACCGGGCCAAGGACGCCCAGGCCGGGATGAAGGCGCTGGAAGAGCTCGAGACCGGCTATTGGGGTCAGCGCTATCCGGCGATCGCGCTCAGCTGGAGGCGCAATTGGGAGCACGTCGTCCCGTTCTTCGCCTTTCCTGAAAGCGTGCGCCGGATCATCTACACCACCAACGCCATCAAGGCCTTGAACTCCAAGCTGCGGCGCGCTGTGCGAACCCGGGGACACTTCCCCAATGACGATGCGGCCATGAAGCTGCTATATCTGGTTCTCAACAACGCCGCCCAGGACTGGAAAGGGCCTGCGGGAGTGGGTCGAGGCTAAACCCAATTCGCCGTGATCTTCGGCGAGAGGTTCGTCAGCCACTGACGAAGACAGGCCTCGCGCACAAAAAATCAGACAGTCCCAAAAAAAAGTCCTGTTCGCGCTACAACAGGGCCATGCCGCCATCGCCCGGCGGCGCACCCGCTGGAAGAGCATCCAGCCTCATCTCAACCCCAACCATCTTGTGTTCATCGACGAGACCTGGATCAAGACCAACATGGCCCCGATCCGCGGTTGGGGCACAAAGGGCGGTCGGCTGCGCGGCTACGCACCCCATGGCCACTGGCGCACCATGACCTTCGTGGCGGCGCTGCGCGCAGACGGTATCGTCGCCCCTGTGTCTTTGATGGTCCGATCAATGGCCAGAGTTTCCGTGCTTGGATCGACCAGCAAGTGCTCGAAACGATCGGTCCTGGGGACATCGTGGTGATGGACAATCTGGAAAGCCACAAAGCCATCGAGATCGGCCGTGCCATCCGCGCACGAGGCGCCAGGCTCTGGTATCTGCCGGCCTACTCCCGCGATCTCAACCCCACCGAGCAGGCCTTCTCCAAGATCAAGCACTGGATGCGCATGGCCCAGCGCCGCACCCTAGAAGACACCTGGCGGCATATTGGCCAGCTCGTTCAGACAATCGAGCCAGCCGAGTGTGCAAACTACATCGCAAACGCAGGATACGGGGCCACCTAAACGTGAAACGCTCTAGACCTAAGCTCTAATCTGCAGGGTGATCGCCAAGGGACGTCATCGACATTCGCGCCTGTTGCTCCTGCTGCTTCCAAGGCTCGGAACGGACACCCGAGCCTTGCAGGATCGCTGTTTATAAGAACATCAGGGAACCCGAATACCGAGCGCGAGGCACTCGGCTTTGCGGTCCGCAGCCGCGTCAGCCAGGCGTTCTTCTCGCTTCGAACGACGCAGGCTGGAGGCAGATATGTCGTTTTCGACCTCACATATGTGCGATTGCACTGCCGAGGGCGCGGGCCCTCCTTCAAGGTCTGAGTTGGCAATATTGACGACAATATCGAGTGCTTCCAGCAGCCGGTCTGTTGCAATGCTGACAGGCTTGCCCAAGACGCGACTGGCGGTGACGTTGACTAGTTGCGGCGTGATCAGCGCGATGTTCTTGCCGTGCTCGACATTGTCCACCACCATGTCGCCGACAATGTCATGCGCCTCACGAAATGAAATCCCCAGTTCTTTTACCAGAATGTCCGCCAGGTTCGTCATCGCAGCAAAGCTGTCCTGAAGATGGTGCATCATCCGAGCGACCTTCGGGGTGGCGGTTCGTATAGCGCCAGCCATTGCCGCTATGCTGGCTGATACACCATCCAGCGAGTCGGTGCCGAGGACGTGACGAGTCGACGTGTGCTGATAGGGAATGCTGATGAGCGATGATATGATGCCAGTGTGATCAGCCAGGGCCTTGGAGGCCATGGAACGCACATGCTCCAGTACATTTGGGTTTTTCTTATGGGGCATGATGCTGCTGCTGCCCGTGAAGGCGCCATCCAGTTCGATCAGCCCGAACTCATCGGTCTGCCAGAAGGTCATCTCCAGCGCCAGACGAGACAGGCCTGCCATCAATATGGCATTTGCGCCTGAAAACTCGGCGATATGATCCCATCCGGCAACGCCCTCCACGGTATTGACCACCAAACTGTCAAATCCAAGAAGCCTGGTCGTATATCGACGATCCAGCGGCCAGGTGGTGCCCGCAGACGCCGCGGCGCCCAATGGGTTTTGATTGACGCGATTATAGAGCGACTCATAACGCTCGTGGTGTTTGCCGAAAGCCTCCACATGCGCCATCAGGTAGTGGGCATAGGTGATCGGCTGGGCCTGCCGGGTGTGAGTATAGACCATCATCGGCGTATGAAGATGAGCTTTGGCCACCCCGACCAGGTCGGTTCGGAAGGCGTCGATAGATTCGCTAAGCGCATTGATGCGCGCCCGGTAGAACATGCGATTGTAGACGTTGGCCATGTCGTCTCGGCTACGCCCAATATGAAGTTTGCCGCCAACCAGCCCGATGTGCTCGACCAGCGCATTCTCGAAAGCCATATAGCCTTTCAGGTTGCTTTCGCTCTGCGCTCGGTGGGCAATATGAAACACACCCTCAAGGATCGTGACCGTCTCTGACTGCGTGAGGATGGATTGCTTGTGCAGCATGAGCGCGTGAGCCACATGCAGATCCACCTGATGATCGAAAGTTACATCAGGCAGCGAGTAGAGCGGACCACTATAGCGGCTGAGCTCCGATATTTCGGCAGCCTTGGGCTTGCTGGAAAAGCCAAATCGCGTTCCGTCATCAATGGTTTTAGACATGGTTGACCTTTTTGGGGGCGCCAATATGGAAATGGGTTCTAAGTGTCAGGCCAGGAGCGTACCGCGATGCCGGACAGCACCTGGCCACTGGACGCGAGCGTCCCAACCGAGTTCGCGGGAGATCTTCTCGGCCGCAGAAACGACGATGGGCGCCACGCTCTCAATAGACAGATGCGGTGAGGAGCGCTCCGCGTAGGCCACGCTAATGGCCGAGCGCGCATGACCGGTCACGTCCCGGATGGGGGCTCCGACAGAAACAACGCCGAGGATGGTCTCGTCCACGACGCTGGCATAACCGCGATCACGGATCTCCTTGACTTGGGCGATGATCCGTTCGGGCTCGACAATGGTGGACGGCGTCGCCTTGAACAGGGGGCCGGAATAGAGGATGGAGCGGATGCTGGTGTCGTCAAGATCGGCCAGCAGAACCTTGCCCATCGCCGTGCTGTGTAAGTAGGCCAGCTCTCCCGGATTGTTCCTGATGGCAACGGGGCCGGGCGACTGAACGCAAAGCAGATAAAGCGCGCGGTCATTGTGCAGCGTTCCCAAATATCCGTTGAGTTCATAAGTCTGGGAAATCATATGCAGCTGTTCCTGAGCCAGGATCAGCAGCCGGTCTTTCTGCAAGACCCCACTGCCTAGGCTGAAGGCCCGGTAGCCGATGACATAGCGCCGCGTAGCTTCGTCCTGACGTAGAAAATTATGAGCGGCAAAGGTATTGACGATGCGCTGAACGATTGAGGTGGAAAGTCCGGTTTGCCGAGCGATTTCGCGGATGCCCAGAGGTTCATGCGCCTGATCCACGAGTTCCAGGATCATGAGCCCACGCTCCAGGGATTGGCTGCTTGTCACGGAGGTCATTGTGTTCTCGGCGTTCGCAAAAAATTCAAGCGGTTGCAGGGAAAGTGGAGGAGGACCCGTCTGCCCGGGCCCTCCCTAAAATGCCCGATGCTACTCGGCACGTGCATCCATTGCATAGGTCTTTTCATCGCGGCGGGCGTCATAGTGGACATCGGCGGAGGAGGCCCAGGCCGAGGTCTGAATGTGAAGCGGAATAAAAGCTACGTCCTCGGCTGCGATTGCCTGCACCTTATGCATCAGCTCTTCGCGAGCGCCCTCATCCACCGTGGAAAGTATCCTGGTGATCAAATCGTCCACTTCGGGGTTGGAATATTGGCCGCGATTGGTCGAGCCGCGACCCTCTTCCGGATTCCAGGTGGCAAGCATCGCGTTGAGCGAGTTTTCATTGCTGACACTTGACCAGCCCATTAGAAATGTGGGGTAGGCAGCGTTATTGATCTGGGGAATGTAGTTTGCATAAGGCAAGGTCTCCACAGAGGTCTGCACGCCAATACGTGCCCACATCTGCGCCACGGCCTGGACAATTTCTGGCCCATTGACGAAGCGGTCCGTAGGGGCATGAAGGGTGATGCGGAAACCATGTGGATAGCCGGCTTCGGCGAGCAGCGCCCGGGCGGTTTCGGGATTCGCAGCGGGAGGAGGCAGGTCCTCATTATAGCCGAAACTGTCCGGCGGCAGTACCTGCCCGTTGGCGACGGCTTCACCCTTCATAATGAATTCGACGATGGCCCGGCGGTCGATGGCGATCGAAAGTGCCTTGCGCACTCGGACGTCCAGTAAGGGATTGGTGTCCAGCGCTTCTCCATTCGGCCCGACGATCTGAGGAGCTTTGCCCGTGGGCAACTGGTTGAGGCCGATAAAAATGATGCGCTTGGCGGGCTTTGACGTGACGTGGATATCCGGGTTGCTGGAGAGCTGATCCAAATCGGCGGAGGGCACGGCATCCACGAGTTGGACATCTCCGGCCAGCAAGGCGGCAACGCGACCGGCATCATTGGGCATAATGCGATAGCTGACATTCTCGTAGGCAGGGGACGATCCCCAGTATTCCTCGTTGCGCACCAGGGTGACGCGATCGTTCTCGGCATAGGAGACCAAGCGATAGGGCCCAGTGCCGACCACGACATCGCCGTTGCGGAAGGACGGAGAATCCAGGTTTTCTCCCAGTGTATGGCTGACGATGGGTACTTGCGTGAGGTAGTCGATCATCATCGGAAACGGCTCTGTCGTGTGAAAGCGGATCGTATGCTGATCGACAATCTCGAGTTCTGAGACCTGCCGAATGTAGGGAATATAGGAACCGGGACTGTTTGTGATCGAATTGATCCGATCAAACGTGAACTTTACATCGTCCGCCGTGAATGGCGCTCCGTTGTGAAACGTCGCCTCGCGCAGTTTGAATTCCCAAGTATTTTCGTCAATGATCGACCAGCTCTCAGCCAAGCGAGGAATTGGCCGGTTGTCGTTATCCAGCCCCACCAAGCCCTCGTAGACGTGCATGACCATCGCGTTGTTATAGACGGTGAGATGGTAGTGCGGATCGAAGCTGGTAATGGGCCCTTTCACAGCTATCGACAGATCGTCCGCATAACCGATGCCAATCGCAGCGGTGCCTATTGTTGCGGCCAGCAGGGCGCGGGCAATGGTACGCCGCAAGAATCTTACCCTCATATTTCTTCTCCTCGTGAGTTCCCCTACAATGTTCCTATAAATGGAACAATGTTCCTATTGTATCCTTAGCGACCGACGAGTCAATGCGATGGTATTGACGGCTTCTTCAAAATAACGAGCCAGGCCTGCTTGACGCTCACAAATAGCTCAAATATTGTTTTGAGGAACATTGTTCCATTTATAGGAACATAATGTAATGCCGGGTTCGATGCGTCCCGGCTTTCCAGGAGGTAATGGGCCGTGTCAGACCGTCAAGAATATGCAAGCATTTCAGTGGACGAGGGGCGGCTCGACGCCATGCTCCAAGCCGAGCAGTCCCATTGGTATGCCGGGCATCAGGAGTGCCGTCGCTTGCATGACCGCGCCAAGAAGACCCAACTGCATGGTACGCCCACTTATCGCGTCAATCATTTCCCCTCTGCGGTTCCGATTTTCATCACCGAGGCCAACGGGGCGCGCCTGACCGATGTGGACGGTCACTCCTATGCCGATTTTTCGCTTTCTGGTTCAGCGGCCCTGTTCGGGCACCGGCATCCCAAGGCAGTTGCGGCAATGCGCGAGCAGTTGGATCGGGCCCTAATGAGCGACTGGCCGACCGAGGACCATGTCCAGGTTACCGAACTCATGCAACAGAAGTTCGGACTGCCAATCTGGCAGTTCAGCCTTTCTGCGGCGGATGCCAATAGGTTCGCCTTGCGCTTTGCACGGATTGCAACCGGCCGCCAGAAGATTCTCGTCTTCAACAACACTTATCACGGATCGCTCGACGAGACCCATGCGGTGCTTGATGGAGGTCAGGTCGTTGCTCCCGATGGGGTGTCACGCAATGGGTTCGACGTGTCTTCGACCACGGTCGTGGCCGAGTTTAACGATATCGAGGCGACGGAAAGGTTGCTTCGGTCCCGTGAGGTTGCGGCCGTCATCGTTGAGCCCGCGATTACAACGCGGCGCAGCATTGTCATGCCGAGCCCAGATTTCCATCGGCGGCTGCGTGAAATAACCCGTGCCACCAATACGCTGCTGATCGTGGACGAGACACAGACCATTGTTGCCGGTCCTGGCGGTTTCACGCAGGAATTTGGTCTCGAACCCGATATTCTCACCATGGGTAAATGGGCGGCCGGCGGCCTTCCTATCGGAATGTATGGCATGACCGACGCGGTAGCACAGGCTGTGGCGGGTTATGATGGCCGTGTCATGGGGAGCACCCTGGCGGGCGGCGCGCTCAGCACGCATGTCATGAAGACAGCGCTGAGCGAGATCATTACCGAGGATAGTTATGCGCTCATGACATCGGCGGCGAGCCGATATGCCGATGGCGTGCAAGCGGTCATATCGCGCCTTGATCTACCGTGGCATGTCGCGCGCCTGGGTGCCCGCGTCGCGTTCTGGTTCGATCCGGCCCCTCCGGCATCCGGCACGATTTCCGTGTCCGATGCACAGGCTGAGGCGCGCGCCAAGGTGCATGAGGCTTTTTGGTTTTTCCTGGCCAATCGCGGCGTGCTGATGAGCGGCTGGGACTGCACGTCGCTGTTTTGCCCGCTGCTCGAAGAGGCCGATGTCACGGCGCACCTGACGTTGGTCGAGCAAGCAATTGAAGCGGTGGTCGCCCAATAGATGATTATAGGGGAAAAGGGGCAGGTCGGAGAAGGTCCGATAAAGGATTGGTCGGGTCTGCGCAGCAAGATTCTGGATCGGCTTTTTGCAGAAGACTCCTTCGATGTCCTGCTATCCTTGGATCCGGATAATTGCCGGTATATTTCCGGCTATCGATCCATGATGGCAGACATGTCCCCACATTATCGGGTGGGAGTGGTCGCGAGCCGCGATCGGGTTGTTCTCGTCACGTCTGCGGGTGATCTCGCGGCAGCTCGGGAAGTGCTGGGCAGCACTTGCGACATCGTAACTTACGGAGAGTTCTATCTTTGGAGCGAGCAAGAGGGCATGCGTTCGGTGGGCGCTCACGCCGAATTCGATGCGGCACTGCGCTCGGTGCTGGCCGACTTTGCTCCTGCCCCCCGCCTTGCCATCGACTCGACGGGAACCAAGGCCCTCGCCTTGAATTTGGACGGCATGCTCCGGCCTGGTCAGGTGATCGCGCCAACCGACGCCGTTCCACGAGCACGCCGGCTTAAATTTCCCGAGGAAATCCATTTGCTCGGCCAGGCAGCTGCCATGCTGGATGCGGGCCTCACTCTCGCGAGAGGATTGGTGCGGGAAGGGGCTACGGAACTCGATATTTCCGGCGAAATCGCCCGACTTGTTTCCAGCCGTGGCGGTGTTGCTCGGTCGCTGGCGATAACGTCAGGTCTTCGTTCGGGCAATGTCGACGCGTTCGCGACGCCACGCGCTTTCGAACAGGGCGATCTGGTTCGCATGGATCTCAGCGCCAGCTATCACGGCTACTGGGCCGATATGGCGCGAACCGTGGTGGTCGGCGAGTCCGACCAAGAGCAGGAGATGCTTTTCGGCGCGCTGCTGGAAGGATTGGATGCAGGACGCGAAGTTCTGCGAGGGCAAGTGACCGCAAGTGCCGTCTTCCAGGCCATGATGGCACGTGTTCGAGACAGCGGTATAGCCGATTACCAGCGTCATCATTGTGGCCACGGAATTGGCGTGACGATCAATGAATATCCATTGATAGGACCGAATTCCCATGTGCCGATCGAGCCAGGCATGGTGCTGTGCATCGAGACACCTCTGTATCGGGAGGGGTGGGGCGGCATGATGGCAGAAGACATGGTGGCTGTTACCATAGAGGGTTTACTGCCGTTGAGCGCTGGGCCGCTCGATCTGCACGCGACTTCGGGCATGGCAGAGTGCCAATGAGAGGAACCGAGATGACGGACGATGCTTGGTCCGCAGACGAAACACTATGCGTCCATCCGCCAAAACCGGATATGGGCGGCTTCAAAAGCCTCAGTCCCCCATTGTATCGTGGCTCAACCATCGCATTCGAGAGCGGTGAAGCCTATGCACGCCGGAATGACAAAGGGCCGGATGCCTACAGCTATGGGCTGCATGGCACGCCGACCGTGCGTATGCTCGAAGCACAGATCGCTGTCTTGGAGGGTGGCGTGCGGGCAGTGGTCACGCCATCAGGCCTCTCGGCTCTGGTGCTCGTCATGCAGACGGTGCTGAATGCAGGCGATGAGGTGCTGATCCCGGATACGATATATCCTCCCGTGCGTGAGTTTGCCGACTTTCATCTTGCTCGTATGGGGATTGCGGTGACGTATTATCCGCCCTGTGTCGGCAGCAAAATCACGGAATGGCTATCGCCGATCACCCGGCTGGTATTGGTAGAATCGCCCGGCTCGACGACGATGGAGATGCAGGACATCCCGGCCATCGTCGCCAGCGTGCATCAGCAAGGTGCCCTGGTTTGCTGTGACAATACCTGGGCATCGCCGCTTTATCTCAAGCCGCTGGCGCTCGGAGCGGATTTTTCTGTCGAGGCTCTGACAAAATATGCTGGAGGGCACTCTGACCTTTTGATGGGATCGGTGGCCGTTCGGGACTATGCGCTCTTCGAGCAGTTGAAGAGGACGTTTAAGCTGTTCGGTTTGGGCGTATCGCCTGACGACGCGCTTCTCGTGCTGCGTGGAATCAAGACCATGGCAGTCCGCCTTGCCCACTCCAGCGCGGTGGCGCTTCGTATTGCCACTAAATTGCGGGAGAGACCGGAAATTGAGGCGATACTCCATCCCGCCCTGCCAGAATTCAACGGCCACGATCTCTGGCAGCGTGACTATAACGGTGCCGGCAGCGTCTTCACCGTGGTTGTTCGACGTGAGTTCCGAGCCAGTCTTGCCCAAGCGCTGGACGCGGTTCGCATATTTTCGATCGGGGCGTCCTGGGGAGGCGTGCACAGCATCCTTGCTCCGATGTCTCTGGCCGGTCTGAGAACGGTCCAGACCGACACATCCGAAGGTCCATATCTCCGTGTCAGCATCGGGCTCGAACGCGAAGATGATCTAATGGCCGATCTCATCAAATTGCTGGAACAATTGCGGCCGGAGGTTGCCGGCGTTCGTGAAGAGGTGGTCAGTCAAACTGGAGACGTGAAATGCTAATCTGGTTCGGGCAACGCATATTGCAGGCGATGCTAGTCGTGCTGGTGATGACGGTTATCGTATTCCTCGGCATCAATGTTATTGGCAATCCCGTAGACATCCTGATCTCTCCCGACGCTGACCAAATCGAGCGCGCCCGGATCGTCAGAGAGCTTGGCCTGGATCAGCCTCTGTGGGTTCAGTACGTCGAGTTCCTTAAGGGGCTGCTGCGCGGCGACCTCGGCAATAGCTACGTGTACAACCGGCCTGCGCTACAGGTCATTTTGGAACGTCTGCCGGCTACCCTGGAACTGGCGATTGCGGCAATGACCCTGGCAATCCTGGTCGGAATTCCACTGGGTCTCTATGCCGGGCTGCGTCCGAAATCGGCTTTGTCCAAGACGCTGATGGCCGGAAGCATAATCGGCTTCTCGCTGCCGACCTTCTGGATCGGCCTGCTCATGATCATGGTTTTCGCGGTGGCCCTAGGTTGGTTGCCGTCAAGTGGGCGTGGCAGCACGGTCTCCGTTCTGGGAATGCAGTGGTCTTTCCTCAGTGTCGATGGCTGGCGATACATGATCCTGCCTGCGACGACGATGGCTTTGTTCAAGATTGCTCTGTTGATCAGAATGACGCGGGCAGGCGTAAGGGAAACCTTGCCGCTCGACCACGTGCGCTATGCCAGGGCCCGCGGCCTTACAGAAAGGAGGGTTGTGGGCGTCCATGTCCTCAAGAACATCATGATCCCCATCGTGACTGTGGTGGGGCTGGAGTTCGGGTCAGTCATCGCATTTTCCGTAGTCACCGAAAGCATCTTCAATTGGCCGGGTATGGGAAAATTGATCGTGGATAGCATAAATATACTTGATAGGCCGATAATAGTTGCTTATCTGGTTGTAATTGTTGTGCTTTTTGTCACAATCAATTTGATTGTAGACCTAATTTATACTTTGCTTGATCCGCGCGTGCGGGTGGCGGGAGGGAAGGCGTGATGTCAGCCGATCCATCGACACTGTTTGAAGCGTTTCCCTCCACACCAGAGACGACCTGGCAGCGCCACTGGCGGAACTATCGCCGTTCCAGGATTGCTGTTCTGGCGCTCATAATGTTCGGCATCATCGTTCTCTGCGCGGTATTTGCCAACTTTTTGTCGCTGCAAAACCCATACGACCTGATGCAAATCGACTTCCGTGACGGCATGCGGCCTCCTGGATCTCAGTCCGCTGCTGGCACGATGCTGATCCTCGGGAGCGACGGACAGGGCCGCGATATGTGGTCGGCGATCCTCTACGGATTGCGAATATCGCTGATAGTGGGCATCGGTTCGGCGCTGATCGCGGCGCTGATAGGAACGCTGCTGGGACTGCTTGCGGCATTTGCGGGGGGACGCACTGATTCCCTGATCATGCGGCTGGTCGACCTGCAACTTTCATTCCCCACAATCCTGGTGGCATTTATCATCCTCGCGGTGCTGGGCAAGGGCATCACCAACGTCGTCCTGGCTCTTATCATCGTTGAATGGGCAACCTATGCGCGCACGGCCCGTGCCACGGCACTGGTCGAGATGAAACGCGAATATATCGAGGCGGCGCACTGCCTTGCGCTGCCATGGTGGAAAATCATCACGCGGCACCTGATGCCCAACTGCATGCCACCACTCATCGTTGTCGCCACGATGCAGGTGGCGCGCGCGATTTCCCTTGAGGCGACCCTGTCCTTCCTTGGCCTGGGCGTGCCGGTCAACGAACCCAGCTTGGGCATGCTGATCGCCAATGGCTACCAGTACATGCTGTCGGGCCAGTACTGGGTCACACTTTATCCGGGCATCGCCCTGGCGTTGACGGTGTTGTCCATCAATCTCGTCGGCGACCGAATTCGGGATATTGTCAATCCACGTGGAGAAGATGAGTGATGTCGCAACAGAAAACGCCCACGCTTGTCGTTGACCGCCTGAGCACTTCGCTTTTTGTCTCCGGGCGCTGGAGGCCGATCGTCAGCGATATCTCGTTTTCTATCGCGCGGGGCGAAACGCTGGCCGTTGTCGGCGAATCCGGATCAGGCAAGAGTATTACCGCGCTATCAGTGATGGGCCTATTGCCGCGAGGCAAAAGCCGCACGTCGGGCACGGTCACTTTTGACGGGCGAAATCTGCTGACGCTTCCAGATCAAGAGATGCGGCGGATACGCGGACGCGACATCGCAATGATCTTTCAGGAGACCAGTCTCAACCCGGTTTACACCGTTGGTTTTCACATGGTCGAGACAATCCGGCAGCATCTTGAGCTGGGACGGCAAGAGGCGAGGAAGTTGGCGGTTGAACTGCTCGAGCGCGTCCGGATACCTGCCGCGTCGCATCGCCTTGATGATTATCCGCACCAGTTCTCCGGTGGTATGCGCCAGCGGGTCATGATTGCGTTGGCGCTGGCGACAAATCCTCGGTTGCTGATTGCCGATGAGCCTACGACAGCGCTTGACGTGACTATACAGGCGCAGATTCTGGAGCTCATCAAGGAAATCCAGGCCGAGTACGACATGTCCGTGATGTTCATCACGCACGACATGGGTGTGGTCGCAGAAGTCGCCGATCAGACAATGGTGATGTATCACGGCGCCTGCGTCGAGAAAGGAGCGACGGCCGAAATATTTCGAGATGCCGAGCATCCCTATACACGTGCCCTGCTCTCTGCTGTTCCCAGACTTGGCAAAAGCGAGATTGCCGGAAACGATGACGAATGGAGCGAACCGATAACAAGCTTGCCTCAAGTACCAGAGCCGAACAAGTCGGCTGTGCCATTGCTGGAGGTCCGCGATCTGACCAAGCGCTTCGAAGTTCGTGGAGGACCGCTCAGGCGCCTGGGTGGTCGCGTGCATGCCGTGGAGGGAGTGTCATTTCACCTTGCACCGGGTGAAACATTGAGTCTGGTGGGAGAGTCGGGAAGTGGGAAGTCTACCACGGGGCGGCTGGTCATGCGCCTCCTCGAACCGACTGCCGGAAGCATCAAAGTGGACGGGCGGGACATCTCATCGCTCAGCCAACGTGAAATGAAGGACTATCGCCGCAAGGTCCAGATAATCTTTCAGGATCCTGTGTCTAGCCTCAATCCCCGCATGACCATCGGCGCCGCCCTGACTGAACCATTTCTGACGCATGGTATGGGGTCACGGCAGGATGCCGAAGACAAAGCGGTCGCCACGTTGGAACGGGTCGGGCTTAAATCAGAGATGTTTCACCGTTTTCCGCACGAGTTCTCTGGCGGCCAGCGCCAGCGCATCTGCATAGCCCGGGCCCTTATGCTGGAGCCGAAGCTGATCGTGGCCGATGAGGCCGTCTCAGCGCTGGATGTGTCCGTCAAGGCGCAAGTCATGGAACTCCTGGCAGAACTCCAGAGGGAAAGGGGTCTGTCCTATCTGTTCATTTCCCATGACATGGCGGTGGTCGAACGCTTTAGTCATCGCGTTGCGGTGATGTATTTGGGAGAGATCGTCGAGATTGGTCCGCAGGACAGCGTTTTCTCCTCTCCCGCTCATCCTTATACGCGTCGTCTCCTCGACGCCGTCCCAATCCCGGATCCCAGTCGTCGCTCTGTACGGCGAGTAACCGAGGGTGACGAAATCCGTTCAACCATAAAGCCGCTAGATTGGGTTCAAGACCGGCCTGTCTGTACGCAAGTCGGCGAAGGTCATTTCGTCCTAGAGAGTGCTAATCGTAGTTTTTAACCAGTAGCATCAGCGCGCGAACTGACAGCTTGCAAGCGATTCTTCAATCGACAGGCCTAGGACGCAACCTGTTCCCTGTATCCGCTAAAAAGAAGACTCTCTCTCGACACGATCTCGGTGAGGAAGTCGGAGACAAGGGTGAACCGCTTCATGTTCCGGAAATCCTCGTGCAGCACGGTCCAATAGGCGCGTTTGAGGGAGTGTTCGGGTAGGAGGCGAACCAGTTCCTTGTCCCGGCTGGCCATGAAGGCATGCAGAATGCCGATGCCTGCGCCCCAGCGTACGGCCTCGGTCTGCCCCATGGCCGAGGAAACGGCAATCTGTGAGCGCCATTCAGCGCTGAACGCTGAGGTATAGTCGAGCGAAGCGGTGTAGAGGAGGTCCTCCACGTATCCCACCAGCCGGTGCGCGCGCAGGTCGTCGAGACTGGACGGCGTTCCGTGAGCGTCAAGGTAAGCGCGCGAGGCATAAAGCCCCAGCGAATAATCGGTCAACTTGCGGGCCACCAATCGGCCCTCGCGGGGGCGTTCCAGTGTCACCGCAATGTCGGCTTCGCGCCGCGAGAGCGAGAAGGCTCTCGGTACCGGCACCAGTTCGATCCGCAGCATAGGGTGGCGCTCGACCAGTTCATGCAGCCGGGGCGCGAGGAAGGCCACGCCAAACCCATCGGGAGCGCCGATGCGCACAATGCCCTCGATGTCGCTATTGTTGTCCACGGCCTCCGCTGCCGCTAGGCTGGCGCTTTCCATGGCCTCGGCATGGGCGAGGAATTGCTCGCCCTGGGCGGTGAGTTCGGTCCCGTTGGTGCGCCGCATGATCAGCGTGCTGCCGATGGCCTGTTCCAGCGCAGCCAGTCGGCGCGACACCGTGGCGTGGTTGAGATTGAGAGCTTTCGCCGCCCCGAGAATTTGCCCGTTGCGCGCCACGGCGAGAAAGATGCGAACGTCGTCCCAGTTCATGTGCTTTATTTTCTGCACAACGGATACGCAAATGATTGCGTTGATGTGCGATTTATATAGGGCGATTATCCCCTCCAGCCAAGGAGGATTATCATGCGCACAATCGGACATTTCATTGATGGCGTCGAAACCAGCGGCAACTCGATCGAGTTTCAGGACGTCTTCAACCCGGCCACCGGCGAGGTTCAGGCGCGCGTGGCGCTGGCAAGCCAGGCTGATCTGGACGTCGCCGTCGCTTCGGCCGCCGCTGCGCAGCCCAAATGGGCAGCGACCAATCCGCAGCGGCGGGCGCGCGTCTTCTTCAATTTCGTCGCCCTGATCAACCAGAACATGCAGGAACTGGCCGAACTGCTTAGCGCCGAGCATGGCAAGACCGTCGAGGATTCCAAGGGAGACATCCTGCGAGGGCTCGAAGTGTCCGAATTCGTCGCCGGCGCGCCCCACCTGCTCAAGGGCGAATTCACCGACGGCGCCGGACCGGGCATCGACATGTATTCCATGCGCCAGCCGGTCGGCATCGGCGCGGGCATCACGCCCTTCAACTTCCCGGCCATGATCCCGCTCTGGATGCTCTCGCCCGCCATTGCTGCCGGAAATGCCTTCATTCTCAAGCCCTCCGAGCGTGATCCCTCCGTGCCGATGCGGCTGGCGCAGCTGGCCATTGAGGCCGGTCTGCCCAAGGGCATCCTGAACGTGGTGCATGGCGGCAAATCGGTCGTCGATGCCATTCTCGCACACGAGAAGATCGAAGCCATCAGCTTTGTAGGCTCCACGCCCATCGCCCGCTATGTCTATGGAACGGCAGCCGCCAATGGCAAGCGCGTGCAGGCGTTCGGTGGCGCCAAGAACCATATGGTCATCATGCCGGATGCCGACATGGAAAAGGCCGCCGATGCCCTGATGGGCGCCGGCTATGGCTCGGCGGGCGAACGCTGCATGGCTGTTTCGGTGGCCGTACCGGTCGGCGATGGCACGGCGGACCGCATCGTTGCTGCGCTCAAGCCGCGGATCGAAAAGCTCAAGGTCGGCCCGGCCTCCGATGCCGGCTCTGAAATGGGGCCGGTCGTCACCAAGGCCAGTCAGGAGCGCATCAAGTCACTGATTTCGAGTGGAGAGAGCCAGGGCGCCGAACTGGTTATCGACGGGCGCGACTTTACCCTGCAGGGTTATGAAAACGGCTATTTCGTGGGCCCGACCCTGTTCGATCGCGTGACCCCGGAAATGGACATCTACAAGGAAGAAATCTTCGGCCCGGTCCTGAGTGTCGTGCGTAGCCAGACTTATGAGGATGCCGTGACCCTGATCATGGACAATGCCTATGGCAATGGCACCGCGGTCTTCACCCGTGACGGCGACGCCGCCCGCGATTTTGCCGCGCGCATCAATGTCGGCATGGTCGGCATCAATGTGCCGGTTCCCGTGCCGCTGGCCTATCACAGCTTTGGCGGCTGGAAGGCGAGCGCCTTCGGCGATCTCAACCAGCACGGCACCGATTCCATCAAATTCTGGACTCGGACAAAGACCGTAACGGCACGCTGGCCCAGCGGTATCAAGGATGGCGCCGAATTCCAGATGCCGACCATGAAGTAGTCTCCAAGTAACGATAGGTCACTTCCAGCGCGTCAATCATCGGCCGGTTCGCGAGCAGTCAAAGCCGGCCGTTCGACAGATGACGTAAAAGAATTGCGGTGACTGGCTTGGTGGACTGCGCAATGAGGACAGCAGCAACGAGCTGTTCCGTCGACAGGCACCTCTCTTGTCGGCAACACCTCCGTGAACCTTGAGCACTCGTCGTTCGAAGAGGGCGATCACTCCGCATCACTCAATGTGAAGGCAATTTCGCCAAGCAGGCGAGTTGTCGCAAAGCCAAGCGCACGGTCAAGGGCCATCTTGGATTATCTATTAATTTCAATACGATATGAGTTCGCAGTTTTATTCTGACCGGCGCGCCATTCTCCTGCAAAATTGGGCACCATTGCTCGCGCAGAATCCTCCCCATCCGAAACGGCTTTCAAAAGCTGACCCTTGGGTCCGCAGATGCGGATGCGATCCTTGCCGATGGTCACCTTGCTGACAAAGGTATGCAACCAGGTACGACGAAATGCCGGATCGGCATCGCGAAGGCGGCGGCGGATCCCGGAGGAGAAGCGTCGCACCATGACCGGTGAAAGTTCAGTCCGGACCGTGCTGCGCCGGCGCAACGATTCGAGCGCTGCGGTGCCCTCGCGAACCTGCAGCTTGGACAAATCGACGCGTTCCCTGAAGCGGGTATAGTGTAGCTCGGCAACACCGGCCTCGATGGCGTCGTAGAGCCGGTCGAGGCGCGATTGGGCGTCAGCGATGGCGGCACGCTGTCGCCCGATCTCGGCATCGAGTTGCTGGCGGGTCGCATCGGTTCGGTCGGTCATGGCCTCGAGGATGGCTGCGAGACGCTGGGGAGCGAAGATCTGCTCCTCAACGGCGCTGATCACCAGCTCGTCGATCTTGTCCATCCTGACCGAATGGCCACAGCCGGTGCCCTCGGTGGCACTCTTGGCGCAAGTCAAATACTTGTACCGGCCACCCTTGCCGGTGCGCAACATCATGCCGCGCCCGCACTGATCGCAGGCGGCAATACCAGTCAGAAGGGTCGGGCCGGTGACGACCCGCGGCGCCGTCTTCCTGGGATTGCGCGCCTGCAAGGTGCTCTGTACGGCATCGAAGGTTTCCTGGTCGACGATGACCGGCACCGCCATCCTGATCCATTCGGATGGCGGGCATTCCTTGCGGGTGCGGCTGTCGATGCGATTGTAGTAATGGATGCCGATATAGGCTTCGTTCTTGAGGATGCGCTCGACCGAGGCGGTATAGAAGGCCTTGCCCCGATACCGGTAGCCCCGGGTGTTGAGGTGGGTAGTGATGGCCTTGATGCCCATGGGGCTGCCGCCCTCGTGGCCGTTCATGTAGAGCCTGAACACCGTGTTGACGATGGCGGCCTCCGCCTCGTTGACCTCGAGAACCTTCTTCTCCTTGCGGCGCAGCACCAGAGCGATCTTGGTGCGTTAGCCGAAGGGCGGCGCCGAACCGTTCCAGTAGCCCTCTTCGGCGTTGGCCATCATCATGTCGCGGACAATACCGGCATTGACCTCGCTCTGGTGACCGTCGAAGGCGGCGAGGATGGTTTCCATCAACTCGCCATGGGCCCCTTCCGGAATATCCTGGGTCGCCGAGACCAGGCGTACGCCGGCCTGTTAGAGAAGTTCCTTGTAGTGCAGATACTGGGTGGGATTGCGGAAGAAGCGGCTGAAGGCATAAACAATGACCACGTCCACGTGATTGGCGGGATCGCAGGCGAAGGCGAGCATCCGCTTGAACTCAGGCCGCTGATCGGATCGAGCCGACACCCCCGGTTCAACGAACACCTCGACGAGATCGGCATCGCGGAGCACGCAGGTGGCGTCGATTTTCCTCTGTTGGTCATCGAGGGAGACCTGGTGGTCGGCCTGGCGTCTAGTGCTGACGCGGCAATAGCCGAGAGCCCGAAGACGACGCGCTTGCGTCCGCGATCCGATCTGTTCAGCCATTGCTATCGTCAACATCATCCTTTGCCGGGGCCAGCAGGTCGTCGGCCCAGTGCAGGTACAGATCGGCTTCAGCCTTGGACACTGCAAGGCCCAAGGTGAAGTCGGTGACGATCACCATGTTCATGGTAACCGTCGATTTTGCGCCGGTACACGGGCGCGGAGACTTCGAAACTGGCTCGACGCGCGAAACGCCTGGCGCCAGCGTGCCAAGTGATTTCAACGCCATGAATATCCTGGTGCCCCGCACCCGCCAGGGTAGGGGGCCGGTAGCGGTCAGGCAGCTTTTGGGCGACGGCAGTCGAATGCAACCGTAGCCAGGCATTCGAGCCGACTTCTAGACCCCTCTAAGGTCGGGCAACTTCTGAAAAATCACCGCTGCACTGCACGTACTACACCGGTAGGTCGAATCGGGTGTGTCTTTGCGCCTATTGAGAGCACCGACGGTTCTCAGCGCCAACTGCTTTCCTTTGGGTTTTCGTAAACCATACCATCATCGGCCAATTCATAGCACATTGTGCGGTCGGCATCACGATGGCCCATGCCGATACAGTGGTAAGACTGGGGCAGCGAGGCGTCGGGCTCGCCTCGGTCATAGTTGGCTGCGAAGGTGATTTCTCCCCCCGCTATCATAAGCGACGGTGTTTAGGTTCAGATATGCCGAGCGGCCACCGGCGACGTCGCCGTCAGCATCAACAAATTCGACGACCACTTCGTCCTGTGCCTGCCATTCGGCCGATGAGTGATTTCGAGCGACAAGACGCCGGGGTTGGAAGCTGTGATCGAAGCGATGGTGGACGACAGGTACGTGTTGGAAGGATCGAGGGGACCGCGACAATATCCTCATAGTCAGTGCTATCGTCGCGGGAGACCATGGGGTCAGAGTCGATGACGCAGGTCTTCAGCTCCGCCGTGACGCCGGACACGATTAGCGCGAAAATGGCGCCGACGGGATCAATGTACCCCGCAACTCGGCTATGATGTCGCCGATTTTGTCGCGTCAACAACGGACAGGATCTGCATCTGGACGCTCCGCGCGCCACATCATCGTGGAGTGCAATTATCTGTTGATCGGAACGAAGCCGTGGTCCGATCTGATGCCATTCTTTAATCTGGTGACCATGGTGCGCGAGGATCGTCAACTGCTTGAGCGGCGCCTGCTGCAGCGATGGTTGTCTCATGGCTACAGTGGTGACGCCGCGCGAGCGAAGGTCGACAGCAACGACTTGGTCAATGCGGATATCGTCCTGAACGAGAGCCGCGGGGCTCAGCTTATCCTGCGCAGCCGGCAGTCCTCGCCCGGCCGTGCTGTCCAGGCCGAGGCTGCCGACAGATAGCCGCTGGCATACATGGCGGCCACTTAATCCTGTCCCCGGCAAGCATCGGCCCCAGCTTGCCTATAAGTCGCTGGCCAACGGCGCAGGGCACGCACCGTTGGCCAGCCACCACGACCGTCCAATCCCCTTTATGAGGGGCTGAACAGCGCGGGAATCAGCGTCGATACACCCGGAACAAAGGCGATGATCACTAGCGCCCCGATCAGCGCCCCGAAGACCGGTAACAACGGGCGGTTAGCCTTGTTCTGGTCAACGCCCGCAATCTTGCAGGTGATCAGCAGCAGGACTGCAACGGGCGGCGTCAGCGATCCCATCAGCACGCCAAAGATGATCACCATGGCAAACTGATAGGGGTCGAACCCATAGGACATGCCCAGTGGCTGAAGCACCGGAACCAGCATGATCAGTGCCGGGATCGGCTCGATGAAGATGCCGATGACGAGAAGGATCACCAGAATGGCAGCCATGGCGATCAGGGGATCTGCTGTAAAGGCCTGCATTGCGGTCACGATCATCACCGGCACGCCTTCGCGGGCGATGATCCAGCCGAACACCGATGCGCCGCCCATGATGATCATGATCGAGGACGAGGTGATCGCCGCCTGGGTCATATTTGAGGCTAGCTGGCCCAGTGTGCTGCGACGTGTCAGCAAGGCAAAGGCCGCGCCATAGAGCACGGCGATCACGCCGGCTTCGGTGGCCGTCACCACGCCCGATATAATGCCACCCACAATGATTGCTGGCATCAGGAGCGCAACGATCGAGCGCCGGATCGCATCGAAGATTTCACGGGCACTGACTGCGGTCACCGACTTCTTGATGCCGTCTCGATGCGCAAGAACAAAGACTGCACCCATCAGCACCAAGGCAATCAGCACACCTGGAAAAATACCGGCAAGGAACAGCGTGCCTACCGACAATCCGGTCATGGAAGCGTAGATCACCATGACGACGCTGGGCGGCAGGATCGGGCCCAGAATAGCGGCGGAGGCATTGACCACCGCAGCGTCTTCCTTGCGGAAACCGTCCTCGACCATGGCCGGGACCATCATAGAGCCAACTGCTGCGGCCGATGCGGCAGCAGAGCCGGAAATGGTGGCGAACAGGAAGCTGGTCATGATCGTGACATGGCCCATGCCACCGCGCAGCCGACCGACCAATATACGCGACAGGTCGATGAGCCGGCCGGTAATGCCACTGATATTCATCACCGCGCCTGCCAGAATAAACAGGGGAATGGCCAGTAGTGGAAAGCTGTCGAGCGAGCTGTACATTTTCTGGGGCATGACCAGAAGCGGGATCGATCCATCCAGCGCCAGCGCGCCAAAGGCCGCCAGCCCCATGGAAAAGGCGATGGGCATGCCCAAGGCGATGAACAGAAGCAGGAGAAGGGTAAGCGAGATCAGCATCAATCATATCCTCCGATGCTTGGTCCCGGCGGACGCACCAAGAGCGCCAGAATGGCGAGGGCAGCCGAAAGCGGAATGGGCAAAAAGAACCAGAATCGCGAAATGCCCAGCGCCGGGGACACGACCGGTAGGCCGCGCATGGCAAAGTCCATTCCGGTCCAGGCTAGCGCCGCGCAGAAAACGATGGACGAGACGATTGCCGTCTTGGCCTTGAGCGTGCGCATCCAGCCGGCGGGCAACTCAATTATGTCCACGAGGATTTCCTCATGCCGCCACAACTGTACCGGCAGGCCCAGCAAAGTTGCCCAGACCAACAGCATGACGATCAGCTCCTCGGTCCAGAAGATGCTGAAGTTGAACGCATATCGATTGACGATCTGGAGCAGCGTCGTGAAGATCATGACAGCGAAGGCCACCGACATGGTGACCTTCGCCGCATCCATGATCCACCCCGTGAGGCGTGTGATCATGAGAACCTCAGGCCTGTTCGCGGATGGCGGTGAGCAGATCCATCGAGCCCGATTCCTGAGCAAAGCTGTCCTGAAGCGATCCGAGCTGGCTGGTGAACGCCTCGAGGTTGGGCTCGTTGATGGTCAGCCCGGCTTCGGCCAGCTTTTCGAGCCAGCCTTCTTCGCGTGCAAGGTGCTCGCTGCGCAGCTTGTCGCCGGCCTCGGCTGCCGCCTGTTCCACCGCTTCCCGGTTCGCGTCGGACAGGCCGGCCAGGAACGAATTATTGGCCACGAACGAGCCGTCCAGGAAAATGTGACGGGTCATCGAGCAATATTGGGTCACTTCATGGATGCGGAAAGTGTAGGCGACTTCGGGTGAACCTTCCATCGCATCCACGACCCCGGACTGCAGGGCCGAATACATTTCGGTCGCCGGAATTGGCGTCGGAATGGCGCCCAGTTGCGAGAATGTGCGGACAAACACCGGGGCTTCCGGCAGGCGAACCTTGACGCCGCGGAAATCGGACGGCTCGTTGATGGCGCGGTTGCGCAGATAGGTGCTGCGGCGGCCCGACGTCATCCAGTTCATCACGCGCATGCCCGAAGCCTGCTCGAGCTCACCGGCCAGCGTTTTGCCGAGATCGCCGGTCACCACCGATTGCCAATGCTCGAAATCGCGATAGATATAGGGCAGGGCGACGACGCTGAAGCGCGGCAGGTAGCTGGCATAGAGGCCGGACTCGCCATATCCCATTTCCAGCGTACCGAGCGCCACCGATTCTACGATCTCGCGCTGGCCGCCCATCTGGCCGGCGGGCAGGACCTGCGCCGCGACGGCGCCACCGCTGAGCTCGCTCACCCGCTGGGCGAAGAAGTTTGCTGCGATATCCTGTTCGGACTCGAGCGCCAGATGATGAGCGAGGCGGATATTGGTTACGCCTTGTCCGCGAACGATGGCCGGCATGGCCAGGCCGCCGAACAGGGCACTCGACCCCAGCAGCATCTGCCGCCGGTTCATGCTGTTCAAGAATGTCATTCAGTTCTCCTCCATGATGACGTTTGTTGAATTTGAAATGTGATATTGGGCCGGGTAGTGCCCGACATCTTCCCTATTGATCTTCGAAGAAGTCCTTCAGGCGATTGCGCGACGTTCCGATATGGGTGCGCATGGCCGCCTCCGCCGCGTTGGCATCGCGCCTGCGGATTGCCTCGATAATCGTGGCATGTTCGTCCACGGCTTCTTCGGTCACCTGGGAATGGAATTTCAGGCGGAAGAGGTGAATGTGGACATGCAGGCGTGACAGCACGTCCTTGATGAGATTGTTGCCGCTGCCAGCCGCGATGCGCTCGTGGAATTCCTCGTCCTTCTTGGCGAAGCGCGAATATCCGATTCGGCTTTCCGCGGCATTTTTGCCGGCCATGCCCGAAACCATGCCTGCCAGGTCTTCGATCGCATCATCGCTCATATTGCGCGCCGCCATGCCGGCGAGAGCCGGCTCGAGCAGGAGACGCAATTCGAACAGTTCGTTGAACTGGGCGAAGGACAGCTGGGGCGTTGCCGAGTAGCCAATGAGGTGCGCTTTGACCACAAGCCCCTCGGACTCCAACTGGTGCAGGGCTTGGCGGATAGGGGTCTGCGACACGCCCAGGCTTCGGGCCAGTGCGTCGACTGTGATGCGCGAGCCGGGCGGAATGCGCAATGAGACCAGTTGCGACAGGAGCACCTCATAGACCTCGTCCCCCAGTCCGCTAGGTCGGCTGAGCATGGGCATAGGGGCCGTGTCGTCCTCGGCAACTGGCGGGCGGGGGCCTGTTTTTCCCATCGGCAAGTCCATCCTTCTCACATGTGGTGACCTTGACAGCACCGAAGGAATAGCATCATGAATATCGAATTGCAAATCGGATATCAGATCGGATTTTGACTTTGGTGTTGTTGCCCACAAAGAAGGTGGAGGCTGCAGCTGTGTCGGCACTCCGGGCACATGGCGTGCCCGAGGCGTTTGCGAAGCTTCAGGTCGAGTTGCTGGTTGAAGCGGAATTACGTGGCCGGGCTTCGCATGGTCTGCTGCGCCTCAGCCGCATATGCGAGCGGATCGATAACCGCGTCATCAATCCGGTGACGAGCGGTGCGCATGACTGGCGCGGCGCGTTCCTGTCGGTTGATGGTGAGGCCGGATTGGGGCCCGTTGTCGCCCACAGCGCCATTGGAGCGCTGCGCGACAAGGTGCGGGAAACAGGAATAGCCGTTGGTGCGATTGCCAACAGCAATCATATCGGCATGCTGGCCTTCTATGCCGAGCAGATCGCCAGCGCTGGGTTGGTCGCTATCGTTCTCTCGACCAGCGAAGCTCTGGTCCACCCCTATCGCGGCCGCAAGGCGATGCTGGGCACCAATCCGATCGCCATTGGCGTGCCGACTGCTGGATTGCCTTTCGTCCTCGACATGGCGACGAGCCTCGTATCCATGGGCCAAATTCACCACTACGCCAATCGCGGCCAAGCGCTGCCGCCGGGTTGGGCCGTGGATGCGGATGGCAATCCCACTACGGATGCCGCCGCCGCCAAAAGCGGCGCCATCGCACCATTTGGCGAGGCAAAGGGCTATGCGCTCGGCCTGGCCTTTGAAGTGCTCGTCGTCGCCTTGACCGCCTCGGCCATCGGCAGGAACGTGGTCGGCACACTCGACAGCACGGCTCTTTGCAACAAGGGCGACGTCGTCATCGTCATCGATCCCGCGCTGCAGCCGGGAACGGCCCATATCATCAGCACCTATCTCAACGATATCAGGGCCTCAGGAAGCGCGGATAGCCCGGTGCTTGTCCCCGGTGACCGCGCCTTGGCCGTTAGGGAGCGCTCCCTGGCCAATGGCGTCGAGCTGCCAGACGCCCTTTGGGCGCGGATTCTGGACCTCTCCAAGGAAGGAATGAAAAGTTGAGCTTGTTTGCTGCTATTAGATCGCCGGCACAGGTCATCGTCGGAAATGGGCAGCGCGCGGCTCTGCCCTCCATCGCGGTCTCCTTTGGCCGTCGCGCCTTCATCTGCACCGACAATCGCTTTCACGTCGACGAAAAGCTGTCCCGGCTGGCCGATGACCTGCGCAACGCCGGCATCGAATCCTTCGTCTATGACGGCACGGTCGCCGAACTGCCAATGCAATGCATCGACGAGGCAACGGCTTCGGCCCGGACATTCGGCCCGGACATGGTGATCGCAATCGGCGGAGGCAGCTGTGTCGACCTCGCCAAGGTTGTGGCTTTGCGCCTTGCTCACGACGGCCCCGTGCCCGGTTTTTACGGCGAGTTCAAAGTCCCCGGTCCTGTCCTGCCGATCATCGCTCTGCCCACGACTGCTGGAACCGGCTCCGAAGTGACTCCCGTAGCGGTGGTTGGCGATCCTGAACGCAGCGTCAAAGTCGGTATTTCCAGCCCATATCTCATTCCGCAGGTGGCCATCTGCGACCCGGAACTGACCCTGACCTGCCCGCCCGGCTTGACGGCCAGCTCGGGTGCCGACGCGCTCTGCCATGCCATCGAGGCTTTTACCGCCATCGCCCGTCCGGCTGATGCGGGCATCACGCGGCGGCAGGTTTTTGTCGGCCGCAATGGCTTCAGCGATGTCCAGGCCCGCGCCGCGATCGAACTGCTCTTTGCCAATCTGGCGCGGGCGGTCAACGACGGCTCCGATATTGCCGCCCGCGAAAATGTCATGCTGGGCGCGACGCTGGCTGGCCAGGCCTTCGGCGTTGCGGGCACGGCCGCGGCCCATGCCATTCAATATCCCGTCGGGGCCCTGACCCATACGGCGCATGGCGTGGGCGTGGCGTGCCTGCTTCCCTATGTCATGGCCTTCAACAGCGCACAGGATCCAGCCCGTTTTGCCACCATTGCCGATCTCATCGCGGTAGGCGCAGGTGAGGACGACGCCAGCAGGGCCAGGGCCGCAATAGACGCTATCGCGCAATTGTTCGCGACCATCGGCATTCCTTCCACCTTGCAGGATCTGGGGCTTGACGCTGACAGGCTCGACTGGGTGGCCGAGCAGTCGCTGGAAGCCAAGCGCCTGGTCAACAACAATCCCCGCACACTTGATCTCACGGCCATGAAGGCCCTCGTTGCCGCTGCCTATGCCGGCAATCGCGACGCACTCTATACTTTGTAAGGACCACATCATGAGTCATTCCCCGCGCCATGTCGAACCAGGGTCGCTGAACACCGGCCTGTTCATCAACGGCAAGTATGTTCCAGCCGTCTCCGGCAAGACCGTGCCTGTCTATGACCCTGCAACCGAAACCGTCATCGCCGAAGTGGCCAGCGGCGATCTGGAAGACGCCCGGGCAGCCATCGATGCCGCCGATGCTGCCGCCGCAGGCTGGGCCGCCACGCCGCCACGCCAACGCGCTGAAATCCTCCGCCGCGCCTACGAGATCATGACAGAACGTCTCGATTTCTTTGCCGAGCTGATCACGCTGGAAAACGGTAAGGCGCTGCCTGACGCCAAGGGCGAAGCGGCCTATGCCGCCGAATTTTTCCGCTGGTATGCCGAAGAAGCCGTCCGCATTGACGGTCATCTGGGCCTGTCGCCCAGCGGCGGCAATCGCATTCTCGTGCAATACCAGCCCATCGGTATTTCTCTGCTGGTGACGCCATGGAACTTTCCCGCAGCCATGGGCACCCGCAAGATTGGCCCGGCCCTGGCCGCCGGTAATACCTGCATTCTCAAGCCGGCCACCGAAACACCGCTGACTGCCCTGGCTTTGGCCGGGGTGCTGCAGGAGGCCGGTGTACCCGATGGCGTCGTCAATGTTCTGGTCGCCGCCCGCTCCGGCCCGGTGGTTAGCGCCATGCTGCATGATAAGCGCGTCCGCAAGCTCTCCTTCACCGGTTCGACCGAAGTGGGGCGGATACTGCTCAAGGAAGCGGCCGATCAGGTGATCAACTGCTCCATGGAACTGGGCGGCAACGCGCCTTTCCTGGTTTTTGCCGATGCCGATCTCGATGCCGCTGTCGAAGGCGCCATGGTCGCCAAGATGCGCAATGGCGGCGAGGCATGCACGGCCGCCAACCGCTTCTATGTTGAGCGCTCCATCGCTGAAACCTTTGCCGGAAAGCTCGCTACCCGCATGGCCGCGATGAAGACGGGCGCGGGTCTGGGTGACGGCGTCCAGCTCGGGCCGCTTGTCAATGCCAAGAGCCGGGACAAGGTTCACGAACTGGTTCAGGACGCCATCGATAAGGGCGCTTCGGTCCTTGCCGGGGGCGCCGTTCCGCAAGGCACCGGATTTTTCTACCCAGCGACCGTTCTGGTCGATGTGTCGCGAGACGCGCGCGTCAATGCCGAGGAAATCTTCGGACCGGTCGCGCCCGTCATCGCCTTTGACACCGAGGAGGAAGCCATCCGCCTCGCCAATGACACCGAATATGGCCTCAGCGCCTACGTCTATACGGGCGATCTTGCGCGTGGACTCCGCGTCTCGGAGAAGCTCGATAGCGGAATGATCGGCCTCAATCGTGGTCTCGTTTCCGATCCGGCGGCTCCCTTTGGTGGCGTCAAGCAGAGCGGCCTCGGACGCGAGGGAGGACACCATGGACTCATGGAATTCCTCGAAGCCAAATACATTGCCACCAACTGGTGATCACATCCATTTCCAGTCGAATAAAGGGACACTCAATGCCGTCTAGATCTGCCACCACCATCACACGTATCGACGTTCGCATGGTCAACATACCCGCCAAATTTCCTCGTAAGGACGCTATCCAGCCGTTCGAAATGCAGGAAACTCCGATGGTCCGCATTCATACGGCGGGCGGGGCCGTCGGAACTGGCTATACCTACACTCTGGGCACCGGCGGTTCGGCAATTCTGAGCCTGATCGCCGATACCCTGGCGCCGCGCCTGATCGGCAAGGACGCGCGCTATGTCGAAGAATTGTGGTTGCAGCTCTACCGCTCCATCAATTCCATCAATCCCGGTATGGTTTCGAGCCTCGCCCTGGCCCCCATCGACATGGCGCTCTGGGACATCCGCTGCCAGATGGCCGGGCAGCCATTGCATCTGCTCGCCGGCGGCGCGCAACGGCGCCTGCCGATCTACGATACCGAGGGGGGCTGGCTGAACCTGTCGACCGACGAGCTGCTCAAAAACGCGCAATCGGCAATCGACCGGAAATTCGGTGGCTTCAAGGTCAAGGTCGGACGCTCGATCGACGAGGACATGGCCCGTCTCAAGGAAGTCAAAGCCGCATTGCCGATGGATTTCGCGCTGATGACTGATGCCAACCAGATATTGACACTCGACGAGTCCGTGCGCCGCGCTGCCCAATATCAGGATCTTGGCCTGACATGGTTCGAAGAGCCGATGATCGCCGACGATATCTCATCGCACCGGCTTCTGGCCAAATCCACGGCGCTGCCGATCGCTATCGGCGAGACCGTGTTCAGCATCGCCCAGTTTCGCGAGTATATCGCGTCGGCCGCAGCCTCCGTTATCCAGGTCGACGCTGCCCGCATTGGCGGTATTACGCCCTGGCTCAAGGTCGCGCACATGGCGCAGGCCTTCAATCTGACCATCGCGCCACACTATCTCATGGAACTGCACGTCTCCCTCGCTGCAGCCGTACCCAACGCAAAGTGGGTCGAGCACATTCCGCAACTGGATGACATTCTGAGCGAGCCAATGACAATAGACGCTGACGGCTATGCCGTACCCCCCAGCGCGCCAGGTCTGGGGATCGAATGGGACTGGTCAAGAATTGCAAAATTTACAGTTGGCGAGGAGCACACCGTAGAGTCCTGACGCATACTGCCTTGAGGCGACTTAGCTTGCCTCAAGGTAAATAATGTCAGGTTGCAGGTTGATGCGCGACGACGCGTCTACTTTTAGGATATAGCGACGGTCCGTTGAACGGTCGGAATGGGGCGCTAAGCCGCCATTAGTCCGCCGTAGAAACTGAAATTTCCCAAAAATTACAGTGCCCATCTATGTAGCAGCGGGTGCGCCATTTCAGAACAGAACAGAACAGAACAGAACAGAACAGAACAGAACAGAACAGAACAGAACAGAACAGAACAGAACAGAACTATGAACGCCGCCGTTTCCACGCTGGAAGCGGGGACCAGCGTTCGCAGCAATTCCGACTTCGATCCCATGATGCGAACCTCGTCGTCGGCGACCTCGACGCGCTGCGCCAGAGCGCGCAGATGGTCGCGTCGGTAGCCGCCATCGTCGTGTCGTATCCGTTCGCGGGCTTTGCGGGCGAAGCGCTTGAGCATGTCGGGGCTGACGCCCTGATTGCCTGAACTGTCGAGCGCGAGCTGGGTGCGCTCGGCGTCGGCGGCGGCCTGATCCCGCAACGCCTTTAGGCCCACCATGCGCTCTTTTGCCATGGCGTCGTCCTTGTCCACCATGCCCGCTTCGATGGCGTCAAAGAGACGGCCGAGCCGCTGGTCGGCTTCCGTGATTCGCCTGTGAAGCTCGGCAAGATGCTCGCGGCGGCGCTCGGCACGCTCCTGCCGCCGGTCGATGACGCTGGCGAGGACAGTTTCCAGTCGCTTGGGCTGGAGCAGCCGATCTCCGATATGATCGGCGACCAGATGGTCCAGCTTGTCCATTGGGATCGTGCGGCCCTTGCAGCCGGTCTTGCCCTGCCGCGCCTTGGTCGAACAGGTGTAATAGCGTTATGTCGCTCCCGTGCTGCCTTGGCCGGTGCGCAACGTCACCGCACCCCCGCACTTGGCGCAGAAGCAAATGCCTGTCAGCAGCGTGGGGCCACTGGAGACACGCGCGGGCGTCACCATGGGATTGCGGGATTTGAGGCGGGCTTGCACTGCATCGTAAATCTCCCGCTCGATCAGGGGCGGCACCGCCATGATGGCGACCTCGCTCTCCGGCTTCTTCTCCCGGTTCTTGTGCGAGCGCGTGTTGAACCTGTGCTCGCCGATATAGGTGGTGCGGGTCAGGATGCCTTGGATTTGCGCCAGCCCCCATCGTCCGCCGTCGCGGGTGAAGAAACGGCGCTCGTTGAGATAGGTGGCGATGGCCTTGACGCCCATCGCGCCTCGCGTGCCGTCGCCTTCAAGGAACAGGCGATAGATCGTCCGCACAGTGTCGGCGTGCAGCGGGTCGATCTCCAGCTTCTTCTTCGTCTTCGATCCGCGCTGCTCGGCCACGACAATGCGATAGCCGATGGGCGGTCGCGCGCCGTTCCAGAAGCCTTGCCGGGCGTTCTCTTTCATAACGCGCAGGACGTGCTTGGCGTTCTCCTTCGACTGGTGCTCGTCGAACAGCGCCATGATCTGTCGCATCATCTGGTGCATGGGATCGTCGCCTATCTCCTGCGTGATGGACACCAGCTTGACGCCGTTCTTCGCCAGCCTCCTGACGTAGAACTCCATCTCGAAGTGATCGCGGAAGAAGCGCGAGAAGCTATGCACCACGACTATATCGAAGGGCGCAGGCTTGGACGTGCCCGCCTCGATCATGCGCTGGCACTCGGGGCGTTTGTCGTTGGTGGGGTCGCACCCGGTTCAACGTAAGTCTCAACGAGCTGGAAGCCGCGTTGCTCGCAATAAGCTTCGCCCTGCCGCTTCTGATCGGGAATGGAAATGTCATGCTCGGCCTGCCGGGCGGTCGAAACGCGCAGATAGAGGGCAGCGCGAGCGGTTATGGTTGGGCTGTGCATGTTCATGGCCGATCTCCTATGGCCTTCCTCGGCTTCGGACGGTCGATCAGGGGCAACGCCAGTTCCACGCGGTCATGCACCACCTTGGGCGCGAGCTTGCGGCCGTGGCCCGACTCAAGCCGCACAAGGCCGTAGCTCTCCATCGTTTTGAGGGTGCGTGAGAGATTGGAGCCGGCCCGGCCGGTGATTTCCGCCAGTTCCTCCAGCGACGCCGGGGCTTTCTCGGCGATGACGCGGAGCAACTCGCGGTTCCCGGCCGACAGCACCTTGGCAAAGGATTCGGTCGAAGAGCGGTACGGAACTTCGGCCGTGGACGGGTTGATTGAACTGCGCGTGTTAGCCGCGGATGCCTGAGCCTGATTCCAGCATAATCACGGTTGTTCCGGCTCGGCCTGCCGAATCCAAGAGTGGTGAGCAGCTGTCGGGATGGTGGGAAAGGTATAGAGCTAATGCGGCTCAGCAACTCTCCTCAACGGCGCTGGAGGTACTGCATGCTGACGCACGGTATATCGTTGAGAAGCGTTGCCGACAATAGACGGTAAGATCGACGCTGCGGCTTGGCCGGAAGACGGGCTGCGTACTGGAATGGTGATCGGCTCTGTTCAATCTGGAAAAGCCGCTAGCATGCTCGCGGTCGCAAGTCTCGCACTGGACCAAGGCGTCGATGTCGTGGTGTTGCTTGCGGGTACACGCGTCGGTTTGTGGCTTCAGACCTATGAGCGAATGCTCAGTCAACTGGATGGAAGCACCCGTGATACTGCGTATGCACGGGCAAACGTCAGGTTAATATTACCACAGCCTGAAGACGTATTGAGTCCCGACCGCATGGGCCCGACGAGCTATCTCAAGTCATCTCGGGCGACACTCGCGATACGACAGGGGATACCCATGATTATCGTGGTCCCCAAGCTCGATGAACATCTCCTCCATCTCTCACGTATGCTGCGGAATGTGTTGACCGAGCCAGTTCTTGCCAATCGCGATCGAGCAACCACAATGCTGGTACTTGATGACGAAGCCGATGACGCTTCGGTACTTGATAGTGCCACTTCGGAGAAGGTTACCCCCCGTTCCATCGCAGCTCTTTGTAGCGGTGACCACCACCATTCCGCTTCCAGAAATGCGCAGTTGCGGGCGACCTATGTTGCTTATACCGCGACGCCCCAGGCGAACTACCTTCAAGAGTCACACAATCCGCTCGCACCGCGACAGTTTAGCGCTGCGCTGCGCGTAGCTGGCTATGAGGGTGAGATCACGCCTCGCTCGCTCACTTATCGTGAACCAGACGGTATCCGCGGCTACTACTGCGGAGGCGACATTTATTACGACGCCACAAATTTTCTATCGGGACCGCTAACGGTGTCGTGGCCCTATCCTGAACTGCAGCCCGGGGAGACCGAAGCGGAACTTGCTGATCGCCGGGAAGCCCTGCGATGGGAGGCGATATCCGCAGCGCTGCGTAGCTATATGGTCGGAGCTGCGGTGCGTCTGCTTATCGACGGCAGACGTTTCACCAATGCTATGGGTCGGGCATTTCCTACTAAGGATGCACTCATCGCGGCCATACCTCGCCCGCATACAATGATGTTCCATCCTTCTGCTCGGAAAGACGCTCATTTCGCGGCGGCCGAGGATATTGCGCGATGGTCTCGCTCGCTGCCCGGACACGAGCGCGAGGTTGATTTGCCAGAGGGAGAAGACGGAGAGCCCATCGTAGCAGTCGATACGGCTGGTTTGGCGCTCCGTCTCCAAGCCGAGGAAGAAGCGTGGCGAGCCTGCTATTTAAGCTACGAGAATTCTCGCTTAGCTCTTTCAAGCTTTCCGCGCGCGGCCTACCCTCGGCTCGACCCTTCTCGGTGGCAGGAAGTTTACACCCTTCTTCTGACTGAGATTTTCCCCAATGTGATACTTCGCGTTCTAAACAGCGACCCTGCTGCGGATGACCGTCCGCGTTTCGACGCTATCGAAGATGCGGATGGATGGCATGCACCAGCCGATCTCCTCACTATCTTCGTTGCGGGCAACATCCTATCGCGAGGTCTCACAGTTGAAGGGCTTGCGACAAGCCTTTTCCTCCGCAGCAGTGCGGAGCCCGCTGCCGATACGCAGATGCAAATGCAACGTTGGTTCGGCAATCGCGGAGGACATTTGCCCTTTTGCCGTGTCTTTCTACTGGAGGACCAACTTGAACTGTTTCGGCAATACAATGTCCGAGACAAAGCCCTCAAATCTCTGGTGCTGCGTCGCATGGCCTTGCCTGAGAACGAGACCGCCGCCGGAACACTCATCCTAGAGGGGCTAGAGTTCGTTGCCACAAGCAAGGTTGAGACACGCAAAGTTCCTCTTAGCCCGGGACCCAGCCCCCAAATTCGGCTGATCGAGCGAGCCGATCCTGATTTTGCCCGCCACAACGCCAACCTTTTGACCAGCGCACTGAAGCATGGGTGCTGGGACGAGATCGATTCCTCTCGGAACGTCGGAAAAATCCGTCGCGAACCACTCGGGCTCCTTGAGGTGGCGGACCTGCTAGACCAACTTCGGTACAGGCGCCACGACCCAAGCTTGGGAGACGAACTCAGCCGGCGTTGGACCAGCCTTCAGCACGGCCTCGGTCTGACTGACGCGCTGTTCCGGCCTCCAGCGCTAAATCCACGGCCCTATGCGATACGCCCTCAATCCTGTCCCTACGCCATTGCAGCTTATCTGCGACTTTGGCACTCGCTCGCCACTGGACACTATGCGCCCGGCTTCCATGCCACGGACAAAGCAGATCTGCCTTGGTCGCAACTCGATGGCCGTGTCGCGCCGCAATTCAGGAACGCAGAGAATTTGACGGCAGGTCGCGCAGAACACATGAAAAACGCCGCACCGATCGCACTTGCCGACATTATGGACGAATGCGAGTCGCTTAGGGGTGCCGTCAGAGGCTAGAAGACCAAGCGAGACCTCCGGATGTGGGCGTTGGCCCTGCTGTCGAACGATGTGGTTGCACCACCGTGATCAAATGCAATTTCTGCGATGTTGAGAAGCGCACAGAGCGGCACCCGCCAACTATCGGGCAGACCGCGCGCAGCTTTGTGGTCAAAGTCCGGGATGCCAGAAAAATCGCGGGTCGAAACCGCCCGTCTTCTAAACGCAGGCGTCCAAGACAAGCTTGATACCTTCAGTCGCAAGAACTTCGGCGAAGCCATCGTCCGAGAGTGGAGGGGCGATAAAGCATCGAACACTTCGAAAAGCGGTTGCAGGAGAGACCGTCCTATTCTTTCTCTGCTTCCGTCTAATAAGCCGTTCCACAGAGGTTCAGTGTCATCAGCAGCAATATCCGGTTTCACGAAAGGCCAAGCTTGCCCGACGTGAAGGAGGTCGTCAGGCCTCGTCTGACTGGAAAAGTGCTGTGCCGTGAAACCGGCGACTGCCGTCGGCATGGTCATGCAGAACCGTATAGCCTTCCCTGGCTTGCTAATTTTGTCGCTGAACCGCCGATTTTTTGCGCACCAACCGAACCTCGCCAGTTGTGTCCCGTGCCCGCAGGTTCGTCGGCACGATGGCGACCTGAGGCGCAGTACCCGCGCTGCCATCTAGACGGCGCAGCATCATATTTGCTGCGTGAATGCCGATCTCGCGTTTGGATTGGTAGATTGTGGTCAGGCCCTTTATAGGCAGAGGATACTTCATAAAGCTGTTCACGCCGGCCGTGTCGTCGAAGCCGGTGACCGAAATGTCGCCTGGCACAGTGAGGCCGAAAGCCTGGGCGGCATCGATGAAACCCAGTGCTGAGAAGTCATTCGACGCCATTACCGCCGTCAACGCAGGTCCCCGCTGCATCATCTCGACAAAGGCCCGTCGTCCGCCTTCAATCGTATAGTCACCTTGGAACACAAAATTATCCTCCATGGTGATGCCACGGCGCTCAAGGGCACGGTGGTAGAACTCGCGGCGTTCGCGCGCTGTCGAGGAATTGGCAGAACCGGCGATAAAGCCGATTTGCCGGTGACCGAGGCCAACCAGATGCTCGACCAGGAATTCGATGGCTTGCTCGTTATCCGAACCAACATAGTCGTACTCGCCTTCAAGCGGTCGGCGGTTGACGTAGATGCAGGGCGGGCCGCCGGCTAGAAGGTTGCGAAACCCTTCGCTTTCAAGATTCTGCGAAACTAAGATCAGTCCGTCGACATTGCGGTCGATCAGTGAACTGGCGAGCTTGAACTGCTTGGCGGTGTTTTCGTCGGTGTTGCACAAAAAGATGATGTGCCCCTCGGCGCTCAGCACATCGTCGATACCTTTGACGATCTGCGGAAAGATCGGGTTTGTGATATCGGCGACCAGGACGCCGATGGAGCGTGAACGCTGGGTGCGCAGCGCCCGGGCAATTGCGGACGTGCGATAGCCCAGCTGCTTGGCTGCGTTCTCGATCACCTCGCGCTTCTGTTTGTCGACATAGCCCTTGCCCGAAAGGGCGCGCGCCACGGTGGCTCGGGACACGCCGGCGGCCTCTGCGACGTCTTCGAGAGACGGTCGCTTCTTTCGATCTTGGTTGATGGTAGGCCTCCCTTTCCGGCCTTTTCGCCGCGGTTGTCTTCAAAACATAACAGAATCTATAGCGCCTCACTTGACGAGCCAAGCCCAATATGAGATCGATGTCATGTGAAATCGATATCACATTGTCTCAAGAGAGCCGATCAAAGGCCGACAATGGATGACCGATCGGTTTCCTGGGGAGAACCTTGCCGGTGAAACGTCGATCCAAACTGTGTTCGCTGAGCGACGCTGCCGCAATAGTCACTGACGGCATGCGCATCGCATTTGGCGGCTTCGCGACCTATCAAAGGCCAATGGCTTTCGTGCGCGAGCTCGTCCGACAGAACCGGCGAGATCTGACGATCGTCGGCGTCGTCAACAGCATCGAGTCAGACCTGCTGATCGCAGCCGGCGCCGTCAGCCGCATCGAGACATCCTATGTAGGGCTGGAGAATTTCGGCCTGGCCCGCAATTTCCGCCGCGCCGCCGAGGCCGGGGCGATCAAGACGGTGGACTACCCGGAACTGATCGCCTGGGACCGGTTCCGTGCGGATCAGGAAAACCTGCCATTCTGGCCGGCGACGTTTCTGGGCGGCAGCGATATCGTGAACCGCAATGCCGATATCGTGCCATTCAAGTGCCCGATCACGGGTCGCCAGATGTGGGCGGTGCCGCCGGCCAGGCCTGATGTCGTGGTGGTTCACGCCATCATGGGTGATGAATATGGCAATGTGGCTTTCCCCGCCCGGCGCCTGCTGCCGCAGAGTGTGGACGTCACCCACACCCGCTCCTGCGACACTGTGATCGTCGTCGTCGACCGCATTGTGGGCACCGATGAAATCCGCCGCCATCCCGAACTGACCGAAATCCCGGCCTTCCGGACCGCCCATATTGTCGAGGCGCCTTATGGCGCGCATCCGACGCCGGTGCTGGGGCTCTACGAGACTGACAAGGCCCATATCGAGGCTTATGCCGAGGCAAGCGCCACCACCGAGGGTGCTCAGGGCTATCTCGATCGCTATGTGCACGGCGTTGCCGACCACGCGGCGTATCTCGAGCTGATCGGCGTTGAACGCCTGCTGGCGCTGCGCGCGGTGGAGCTGCCCCGATGAACACTTTGCCCTATACGATCGAAGAACTCTTGGCGATCAACCTGGCGCGCAACTTTGCCAACGGCGAGGTGGGCTTTACCGGCCTTGCTACTGGCGGCCCGGCTGCGCTCTACGCTACGGGCATACCGCTGGCCGCCATGCAGTTTGCCCGGCTGACCCATGCCCCGGATTTGACGATCCTGCTCGCCGGCTGGTCGATCAATCCCGACCTCAGGGAATTGTCGGCCATGCCCGATGCCGAATTTGCCGCAACGCTCCAGAACCTGGCTTGCGAAGCCCAGATGCAGACCTATCCTGGCCACTATGCGGTGCGCCGGGGTGATGTCGACTTCGGTTTCGGCTCGGGCGTGCAGGTGGATGTCCAAGGCAATATCAACAGTACCTGCGTTGGCGACTTCGACAGCCCCAAGGTGCGGTTAGTGGGCTCCATCCTTCTGCCCGAGCACATGACCTGCTTTGGTCGCGAGTATCTGATGATGCCGCATCATCAACTGCGCAGTTTCGTTGAACGCGTCGACTATATCTCGGGCGTCGGCTACCCCGGTGGCATGGCAGGGCGCGCTGCGCTCGGCCTCGACCATGGCGGTCCGCAATGGATCGTGACGCCCAAGGCAATCTTTGCCTTCGACAAGCAGGCCGGCACGGCGCGCCTCCAGAGCATCCACCCGGGCGTTTCGCTTGAAGACGTCCGTGCAAGCACCGGGTTTGCCCTTGGCAATGACAGTCCCGATTTCACCCCCGAGCCGTCGGCTCAGGATCTGATGATCCTGCGCCAGCACGTCGATCCCAAAAACTTCCTCATTCCGCACCCCGCGGCCTGATTACACCGAGCAGGGAACCAGTCCATGTCCGATGCCCCCATCGCAGCCAAGCAAACTAAGCAAGCCGGCAAGCTCAATAGCCGGGCGGTGCTGATGTTCCTGCTGCAGTACAGCCACGTCATCACCTTCCTGATCCTGGTGGTCGCGGCCACTCTTGCGTCGCCCTATTTTCTGAACTCCACCAACATCCTCAACGTGTTGCGCGGCGCCAGCATGGTGGGTGTGGTCAGTATTGGCATGACCATCGTGATCCTGGCCAAAGGCATTGACCTTTCGGCAGGCTCGCTTGTCGGCGTCGCCGCAATCACGGCGGCAGCGCTGGCCTCGAACGGATCGCCTGTCGCCTGGATTGCAGCGCTGGCCCTTTGCACGGCACTGGGCGCAATCAACGGCCTGATGATCACCAAGCTCAAGCTCGAGCCGTTCATTGCGACACTTGCCATGATGATCTTCGCCCGCGGCTGCATCTATCTCTATTCAGACGGTGGTGACACATATGCGCAAGGCGCCGACGCTATGTTCCGCGCCCTTGGCTCGGGCTACCTGTGGATCATTCCGATCCCGGTTGTCGTGTTCCTGGGCCTCTGGCTGATCGCTGCCTATGTGATGAAGCACACTCGCTGGGGCCGCCACGTCTATGCCGTCGGTGCCAACCAGGACGCCGCACGCGTCTACGGGATCAAGGTGGATGCGATCAAGATTCAGGTCTATGCGCTGGCTGGCTTCCTGGCCGGTGTAGCCGGGCTGATCCTCGTCAGCCGCGTCAGCGTCGCTGAACCCAATGCCGGCACCCTCTTCGAACTGGACGCGATCGCGGCCACCCTTATAGGCGGCACCTCGTTCGACGGCGGCGTCGGCGGTGTGGTTGGCACCATCCTGGGCGTGCTGATCCTCGCCATCATCACCAACATGCTGAACCTGATGGGCGTCTCGCCATTCGTGCAGATGCTCGCAATGGGTCTGATCATCGTCGTGGCCGTCGTGATCAGCAATCTACGCAATCGCCAACGCTAAATGACAACGGGGCAAACCCCGCAGGAGGAACGACAATGACAATCATGAAAAAGGGACAGACGTCCTCGATCAGCCGCCGCAGCCTGCTCAAAAGCGGCCTCGGCGCCGGCGCACTGGCCATCACCGGCTTTCCATTCGTAATCACCAGCGCGCGCGCGCAGTCACCAGTTGCCGGCAAGACCATCGGCTTCTCGCAGTCCTATGCGACGGACGAATGGCTCAAGCTGCAGCGTCAGGACGTGATCAGCTATGCCCAGAGACTTGGCATGGAAGTGCTGACCACCGATGCGCGTGAAAACCCGGCGCAAGAGATCCGCAATCTAGAGGATCTTGCGGTCCGCGGCGTCGATGCGGTGATCATGATCACCTACTACGCCGAAGCTGTGCAGCCGGGAGTGCAGGCACTCAATGCCGCCGGCATCCCCGTGATCGTCATGAGCTCAGCTCTCGCCGGCGACGTGCAGTTCAACGCCCACCTGGCCGCTGATACGTTTGGCACCGCTCGCATGGCAGGCCAATATTATGTCGATACCCTGGGCGGTTCGGGCAAGGTCGTCCAGATCGAGGGCCGTCCAGGTTCGCTTGTTAACCAAGCGCGCGGCAACGGCTTCCGCGAAATCATTGATGCCACCCCCGGCATCGAAGTTGTCGCCCAGGGCATTGCCAACTATAGCCGCGCCGAGGCCCTCACGCTGATGCAGGATTTCCTGCAGGCCCAGCGCGAGATCGACGCCGTCTATTGCCACAACGACAACATGGCCAAGGGCGCCCTCCAGGCTATCCAGGAAGCCGGTCGCGCCGAAGAGATGTTCATCACAGGCTTTGACGGCAGCGCGCCAGAGACGCTGCAGATGATCAAGGACGGCTTGCTCCGCGGCACGTTCGTCTACCCGACCTTTGGTGGTGAAGCCGTGGAAGTCACCTCGCGCATCCTCCAGGGCATGGAAGTGCCAAAGGAGATCGTCTTCTCCTCGCCCATGATCACGGCCGAGAACGTAGACGAATTCTACGATGCCGAGGCGCAGACCCGCCGCGTGCCGGCCGTCAATCTCGACGCCCTTTCGGCCTGATCCAATGGCCGGGGTGTTCGCATCCCGGCTTTCACCAGCTATCCTGCCAGGAGCCTCCCATGCCCGCCCCCGCAGCACTCGGCGCCGAGACGCGCGACCCGATGATCGCCATTCGTGGCCTGACCAAAACCTATGGCGGCCACATCGCCAACAACGCCATCGACTTTGATGTCTTCCCCAATGAAATCGTAGCGCTGGTCGGCGACAACGGTGCGGGCAAGTCCACCTTCATCAAGATGATCTCGGGCGTGCTGCGCCCGACGTTGGGCACAATCACCATCAACGGCCAGCCCGTGGAAATGAGCAGCCCCAGCGACGCCACCAAGCAGGGCATCGAGACACTGCACCAGAACCTGGCCCTGGTCGATGTTTTCAATGTACAGGAAAACATCTTCATGGGCCGCGAGCTCCAGCGGCGCATCGGCGGTGTGATCCCCTCCCTCGATCACGCTGAAATGCGCCGCCGGACTATTGCCCTGTTCGAAGAGCTGGGCCTCAAGACACCGGATCTGAACAAGATGGTCCGCGCGCTCTCGGGCGGTCAGCGCCAGGCCGTGGGCATCGCCCGCCTGCTGCTCGAAAGCGATCTAAAGCTGCTGATCATGGACGAGCCGATGGCCGCCCTCGGCGTCGAGGAATCGCGCCTCGTGGTCGAACTGATCATGCGTCTCAAGGAGAAGGGCTACAGCGTCCTGATCATCAGCCACAACCTGGACCACGTGTTCCAGGTCGCCGACCGCATCGCCGTGCTCAAGAACGGCCGGATGGTGGGCGCCGTGCGTCGGGCCGATATCGATCACGACGAGCTGGTTTCCATGATCGTGGGCGGGAAAATGCCCTCCCGCGTCGCCGCATAACTGAATTCAAGAGAAAGACTGACATGACTGGCCCACTCAACGGCATCAAGGTACTCGACCTCTCCCGCTTCATCGCCGGGCCGCATTGCACCATGATCCTGGCCGATATGGGCGCCGATGTTGTGAAGGTGGAAAAGGCGGGCTACGGTGACGACAGCCGCCATTTCCCGCCCTTCCAGAACGGAGAAAGCCTCTACGGCATGGCGCTCAACCGCAACAAGCGGTCGATGACGCTCAACTTCCGCAATCCCAAATCGCAGGACATGCTGCGTGAGCTGGTCAAGGGTGCCGACGTATTGGTGGAAAATTTCCGCCCCGGCACCATGGAAGACATGGGATGCGGCTGGGACGTGCTGCGCGAGATCAATCCACGGCTGGTGATGACCCGTCTGTCCGGGTTTGGCCAGGACGGACCCTATGCCCAGTTGCCTGGCTTTGATGGCATCGCCCAGGCCATGAGTGGCCTCATGTCACTGGCCGGCAATCCCGAAGGCCCGCCGATGTTGGCCGGCGCCTTCTATATTGACTACATGACCGGCATGTATGGCGCCAATGCCACGCTGGCGGCTTTGTTTGCCCGCGATACCACGGGCAAGGGCCAAATGATCGACGTGTCGCTGCTCGACAGTGCCGTCTCGGTCCTGACCACCGCGATCTCCTCACAGCTGAACCAGGGCACGACCCTGTCGCGCATCGGCAATCGCGACCGCTATTCTGCGCCAGCAAATGTGTTTGCCACGGGCAGCGGCGACTATGTGCTGCTGCTGGCAGGGACCCAACCGCTGTTCCGCCGTGTAGCCACAGCCATCGGTCGCCCGGAACTGGTGGACGATGCACGCTTCGAAAACGTCTCGACCCGCCTCGAAAACGCTCCTGCGATCGAAGAAATCATTCAACACTGGTGCCTGTCGCAGACCACCGAAGGCATCGTCGCCACCTTCGGTGAGGCTGGCATTCCGGTGGCTAAGGTCGCGACGCCTCAGGATGTCGTGCAGAACCCCCAGTTGCTGCATCGCAACCAGATCATCAAAATCAACCACCCCAAGGCCGGTGAAGTGGCCGTATCGGGCGTAACCATGCGCCTGTCCGACACCCCGCTTTCCATACGTCGTCCGCCCCCGATGCTGGGCGAGCACAATTCAGACGTCCTCTCCGACTGGCTCGGCATGGCGGACAGCGACGTCGAAGCACTCAAGACGGATGGCGTGCTCTAGCGCGCCGATTCCAGGAGACAAGCAAGTGAAAGAAAAACTCGTTTCACTGGAGACGGCGTTGGCGCCGATCCAGTCTGGTACGTCCATTGCCTTGGGAGGCAGCCTGTTGCGGCGCCAGCCCAATGCCGCAGTGCGCCACCTGATCCAGCGCGGCGTGACCGACCTGACTGTCCTGACCTGGGCAGGAACCACGGCCATCGACATGCTGGCAGCAGCCGAAGCCGTGCGTCGCTGGGAAGGCATTTATGTCGGCATGTTCAACTATGGCCTTGCCCCAAATTTCCGCCGCGGCGTGCAGAGCGGCAAGATCGAAGTCCGCGACTTTTCCGAAACTGCTTTCGTCGCCCGGTTGCGTGCGGCGGGGCAGGGCCTGCCTTTCCTCCCGATCAGGACGCTGTTCGGTTCCGACCTTGCCGCGAACAATCCCGAACAGATCAAGGTGTTCTACTGCCCCTTCACCGGGCGCAAGATGCAGGGCATAGCCGCGGCTGATACTGAATTCACCATCATCCACGGATATGCGGGCGACAAATACGGCAACGTGCAATGGCCGATCGTGCGCGACACCGACGACGTTGACCAACCCATGGCCGCAGCGGCCAAGCGTTTGATCGTGACGGTCGAAAAGATCATTCCGCACGAAGACATCAAGAAGCAGCCATCGCTGACTTACATCCCGGGCAATTGGGTCGAGGCCATCGTTGAGGTGCCCTACGGATCCCATCCGGCGGCCTGTGACACGATCTATGACGAGGACGACGCGGCTATGCTGGCCTATCTGGCCGCCGGCAAGACCGCCGATGGCGCCAAAGCCTGGCTCGACGACTTCGCCCGCGCCCCGGCCGATCATGCGGCCTATCTCGACCTGTTTGGCGGCGTTTCCGCCCTTGCCAAGCTCGACCGCAGCTGAGGGGACAGCATGACCTATTCAAACAACGAACTGATCACCGCCTTCCTGTCCCGCCAGATCCGCGACGACGACCTTTGCTTTGTCGGTGTCGGTACTAATGGCCGCGCCTTTACCCTGGCCGTGGGCATCCCACTTGCTGCCGTTCGCCTGGCCCAGATGCGTCACGCGCCGGGCGCCGCGGTCTATTGGGGCAATTTGCTTGAACCCGACCTGTCGGTGATCCCAGAGACTTTCACCCAGGATGCCTTCACCCGCTGGCAGGCAGCGTGCTGTCCGGCCGACACCGGCGCCAAATGCGATATGCTGATGCGCTCGAGCTTTGATGTCAGCTTCAATTCGGCCGCCCAGATCGATCGCTTCGGCAATCTCAACATCACGGCCATCGGCGACTATCGGCAGCCCGACGTCCGGCTCGTGGGCAGCCTTGCGCAACCCGAGCACCTGGCTTTTGTCCGCCGTCCGTACCTGGTCTGCGACCTCGATAGCCGCACCTTCGTCGAGAAGGTCGATTTCATCACCAGCGTTGGCTACCTCGATGGTGGCAACACGCGCCTTCAAGCGGGACTGGACGCCGGCGGACCGCAACTGGTCGTCACCGACAAGGCCATCTTTGACTTCGAGCCGATCAGCAAGGCGATGCGCCTTGTCTCCCTGCATTCGGGCGTGACGATCGAGGAGGTGCGCGATCTCATGTCGCTTAGCCCCATCGTGCCATCGACCATACCGACCACCGCAGAACCCACCGACAGCGAACTTGCCGACATCCGCTCGGTTATCGATCCCAATCGCGTGCTGCTCAAGGTCTAGCGCGCTGGCCACAACCCTTTCGAGGAAAGATACAATGAACGCCCCCATCCAACGGACCAATATCAACGGCGCGCATGTGATGGCCGCCGCCCTCAAACGCCATGGCGTCGAAGTCATCTTCGGCCAGTCCATTCCAGCCGCGCTGTTCCTCGCCACCCCGCATTATGGCATCCGCCAGATCGGCTATCGCACCGAGAACGCCGGCGCCGTCATGGCCGACGCTTATGCCCGCATCACCCACAAGGTTGCCGTGGTAACAGCGCAGAATGGCCCTGCTGCAACGCTGCTGGTGCCTGGCCTTGCCGAAGCGCTCAAGGCCTCGATCCCCATCGTTGCCATCGTCCAGGACGTGGCCCGCCCCTTTGCTGACAGGAATGCCTTCCAGGAACTCGACCACCTCGAGCTGTTCAAGGGCAGCGCCAAGTGGATCAAGCGCGTCGCCGATGTGAACCGCATCGACGACTATATCGACATGGCCTTCACCGCCGCCGCATCCGGCCGCCCCGGCCCAGCGGTGCTGATCGCGCCAATCGACATGTTCCTCGATACGCCAAAGCCAGATGCGAATACGCGATTTGCATCGCTCGGGACGTTCCCGCTCGACCGCTCAGGCCCCGATCCACGCCGCGTGGTGGAAGCCGCCGAACTACTCGCCAATGCGCAGCGTCCGCTGATCATTGCCGGCGGTGGCGTGCATGTGTCCGACGCCGTGGCTGAGTTGGTCGAGCTGCAGGAAATCGCAGGTATTCCCGTCGCCACCACAGTCATGGGCAAGGGTGCCATCGACGAGACGCACCCCCTTTCGGTCGGCATCGTGGGCTACTTCATGGCCAATCGCAGCCGCACCGCACACCTGCGCGACCAAGTCGAAAAGGCCGACGTCATCCTGCTGGTTGGCAATCGCACCAACCAAAACGGTACCGATTCCTGGTCGCTCTACCCCAAGGCGGCCACCTATATTCATCTCGATGTCGATAGCCAGGAAGTGGGTCGCAACTACGAGGCCATACGCCTGGTTGGTGATGCCAAGCTGGGTCTATCCGCTCTCACCGAGCAGCTCCAAAAGCTCGACCTCTCCAAGCGCAATGCTGCCCGAGCCGGGGTTGAACAGGCGATTGCCCAGGGCCTGACCCGTGCCCGCAAGGACGCTGAAAGCTTTGAGGCGTCGTCGGCCAGCCCGATGCGCCCGGAGCGCATGATGGCCGATCTCGACAGTGTCCTCACGCCCGATACGATAGTCGTTTCCGACGCCAGTTATTCCTCGATCTGGATCGGCAATTTCCTGACCTGCCGCAAGGCCGGCACGCGATTCATTGCGCCACGCGGCCTCGCCGGGCTTGGCTGGGGCCTACCCTTCGCCATCGGCGCCAAAGCTGCCCGCCCCGATGCTCCGGTGTTTGCCCTCGTTGGCGACGGTGGTTTCGCTCATGTCTGGTCCGAACTTGAAACCGCCCGCCGCATGGGGCTTCCCGTGGTCGTCGCCGTGCTCAACAATTCTATCCTGGGCTACGAAAAGCATGCCGAAAAGGTGCTGTTCGGCGAATATAGCGATGCCTGCGACTTTACCCCGGTTGATCATGCCGCAATCGCCCGCGGCGCCGGCTGCGATGGCGTGCGAGTCGAAAAGGCCGAGGACTTCCTGCCCGCCCTCAAGGCGGCGCTCGCCTCGGGCCGCGCGACTGTGCTCGATGTCATCACTGACGAGCTGGCCTATCCGCCTATCACCAGCTTCAACGACCATACGGCGCTGACCTACTAAGCCGCAGCCGGGAGGACGCGAACGATGAAGAAATTGATGAACGACCCGGCCAATTTCGTCGACGAGATGCTCGACGGACTTGTCCTGGCAAATCCGGAGCTGGTGCGCGAGTGTTCGAATGGTCGCGTCATCCGCCGCGCCGCGCCTCCTCGCTCCGGCAAGGTCGGCGTCGTCTCTGGCGGCGGTTCGGGCCATTTGCCGCTCTTTACCGGCTATGTCGGACAGGGCCTGCTCGACAGTTGCTCGATCGGCAATGTGTTCGAGGGCCCGACAGTCGACTCCTGCATGGAGGCGATGCACGCCGCCAACGGCGGCGCGGGCATTCTGCGCCTCTATGGCAATTACGGTGGCGACAGGATGAATTTCGACATGGCTGGCGAGTTCCTCGAAGACGACATCCAATCCACCACCGTACTGGGCAATGACGACATCGCCAGCGCAAGCCCGGCCGAGCGCAGCAAGCGCCGCGGCGTTGCCGGCCTCATCTACGCCTACAAGACCGCCGGCGCCCACGCGGAGGCAGGCGGTTCTCTGGCCGAGGTAACCGCTACCGCACGTCGGACAGTCGAAGCCACCCGCACCATCGGCGTGGCCCTGGCGCCGTGCCAGGTACCTGGTTCGGCTCAGCCGTCGTTTATCTTGGGCGAAGACGAAATCGAAATGGGGATGGGCATTCACGGCGAGCCTGGCATCTGGCGTGACACGCTCAAACCGGCCGATACCATTGTCGATGAAATGATCGAGCGCCTGCTGGCCGACCGTCCCGAGGGATCGGGCAACACGGTTACAGTGCTGGTCAATAGCTTGGGCGCTACCCCGCTCGAGGAACTGTTCATCCTCTATCGTCGTGCGGCGTCGCGCCTTTCGACAACCGGACTGACCATCGTTCAGCCGCTTGTGGGCCACTTCGCGACCTCGATGGAAATGGCCGGCGCCTCGATCAGCCTCTGCTTTCTCGACGAAGACTTGCGCCAGCTGCTTGCCGCGCCCGCCGATTGTCCGTTCTGGAAGGTGCGCTGATGTCTATTACCGTAGAGAGCATCAGTCGGGTCATGGCCGACGCGGCAATCTCTATCAAGCAGCATGAACAGGCTCTCAATGCCGCCGATTCTCGCCTGGGCGATGGCGACACGGGCGGCATGCTGGCCCGCGTGATCGGCAAGATGGCCGAGCAGGATCTCTCCACCGCCGCCGATCCCGGTGCAGCGCTCGGCCAGCTGGCCCGTGCAGCCGCCTCGGCCACCGGTTCAAGCCTTGGTACCCTACTGGCAACGGCGCTCCTGACCATCAGCCGCGAAACCAAGGGGCGACCCGAGATCGACCAGTCGGCGCTATCGGACCTCGTCGGCAAGGCGCGCGACGCCATGATGATCCGCGGCGGTGCCAACCTCGGCGACAAGACTGTGCTCGACGCCGTCGACGCCGCCGCCCGAGCCCTGTCGGGCGCCGCCAATCCACGTGAAGCAGTGGCTCAAGCGGCCCAAGCGGCACTAGAACAGTTCCGTGACAAGCCGAACCGCATCGGCCGGGCCCGCATGTTCGGCGACGCAACGATCGGGGTCGACGATCCCGGCATGCTCGCCTTTGCCCTTTTGGCCCGCGACCTCTCCACCACCGACCAATTGGATTGAACGACCATGTCAGACTTGAGCACCCAGCTTTTGCGCCAGAAACTCTATATCGATGGCGAATGGTGTGACGCAGACTCTGGTTCGACGCTGGACGTGACCGATCCGGCCAGTGGCAAGGTGATCGGCACCATCGCCAATGCCGGTGCCATTGAAACCACCCGCGCGATCGAGGCAGCTCATGCCGCCTTCCGCAGTTTCGGCTATACCACCAGCGAAGATCGTGCCGCCATGATGCGCAAGCTTCACGCGCTCATCGTTGAACGCCGTGAACCCCTGGCCCAGCTGCTGACGCTCGAACAGGGCAAGCCCCTCGCCGAGGCGCGGGGCGAAATCGACATGAGCGCCAAATATATCCTCTGGTTCGCCGAGGAGGCGCGCCGCACCTATGGTGACATCATTCCCTCCCCGTGGCGGGGTCGGCAGATACTGGTGACCCATGATCCAGTGGGAGTGGTCGCAGCGATCACGCCCTGGAACTTTCCCTCTTCCATGCTGGCCCGCAAGATTGGCCCGGCTCTCGCCGCCGGTTGCACACTGGTCATCAAGCCGGCAACCCAAACCCCCTATTCGGGTCTGGCCTGGGCGCAATTGTGTGAGGACGCCGGCTTCCCCAACGGCTCCGTCAATATCCTCACCGGTTCTGCGTCAGCCATCGGCGGCGTGCTCACCAGCCATCCCCTCGTCCGCAAGATCACCTTCACCGGCTCGACCGATGTGGGCAAGCTGCTGATGACCCAGGCGGCAGCTACCGTCAAAAAGGTCTCGATGGAATTGGGCGGCAATGCGCCCTTCATCGTCTTCGACGACGCCAACCTTGATCGTGCAGTCGAGGGCGCCATTGCCTCTAAATACCGCAATTCAGGCCAGACCTGCGTTTGCACCAACCGCTTCTATGTCCAGTCCGGGATTCACGACCAGTTCGTCGCAAAATTTGTAGAGGCCACGCGTGCCCTGCGCGTCGGGTCTGGCTTTGAGGACGGCGTGGCTCAGGGGCCGCTGATCGACAGCAAGGCTGTCGAGACCGTCGAGGCCATGCTCGCCGATGCGGTCGCCAAAGGCGGTGAGATCGCCCTTGGAGGCAAGCGCCATGCGTTGGGCGGCACGTTCTTCCAGCCTACTATTGTCACAGGCGCCACACCCGACATGCCCTTTGCCAGTGACGAGATTTTCGGACCTGTGGCGCCTATCTTCCGTTTTGACACGGAAGCAGAAGTGATCGAGCAGGCCAACGCTACCGAATATGGTCTCGCTTGCTACTTCTACACCGCGGATCTTGGCCGCACCTTCCGCGTCTCGCGCCGGCTCGAATACGGCATTATCGGCGTCAACGAAGGCCTCGTGACCACAGAAGTGGCGCCTTTTGGCGGCCTCAAGCAGTCCGGCGTCGGCCGTGAAGGCAGCAAATACGGCATCGCTGAGTATCTTGAAACAAAATACTTGAGCATCGGCGGCCTCAACGGCTAACGCGGGGCTCATCTTTGGCGATGAAATAGATCACTGGCCAAGGCACGTTGGGTAACCGGTTGTTCACTCCAATGATGCCCCTAGGCGGATTATATCCGGCGACGCAACTGCCAAGATACAGCCGCAGGGTCGACGACGATTCGCGGCAGCGAACGGCAGCTTTCAGGATTATCTTAGAAGGTTTTGAAAGAATGAAATGGGCGCTATAGTCATTTGGCAGATATGCTCCGCCTGATTGATATAAATCAGACATGCACCTTGGTCTCGGAGAGCGACCTCGGGGTTATCCAGCCTTACTGAAAGAAGCTTCGCGGTTGATGAGTTGGACATCGACCGAAACACTGACGGGAAAGTCTTCAACGACTGCGAAGGCGCCGGCAAGTGCATCGAAAGCGGCTTTCCCGATCTCCTGTTCTATCTCCAGCGGGCGTCCTGGCTGGATTCGGACCAGGGCAGTGGCGAAACCTCCGGACATGTCGCGCCCGACCGCGAAATGATCATGGATGACGAGGCGCGACTTGATGGCACTGACCGGCAGTTTGCCGGTTTCGCACAGGGCGTCGTGGACGCTTTGGACTGTCGCCGCGAGATCCACGCGGTCGGCGACATTGCGGCTGAGTTCGATGATGACGTGGGGCACGGCTACTTCCTTGTGGTCGGAAAACAGGATGCGCGCATCAGGCATATCCCTCGATGCTGCGGTCGAAAGCGGCTTCCTGGATGGCGTCGGCGAGCCGCTCGATCTCGGGCCTGCCCAGCGACAGCCGGTTGGTGGCGAGGCAGATATGGGTTAACCGCCCATCCAGGGTGCAACTGCTGCCCGGCGTCACCATGATGCCCCGGGCATTGAGCCGCAGCACCAAGGCGTCGCCCGCAGCCACGGGCAACCAGATCGAAAATCCGGAATTGCCCTCGATGGCAAAGCCGCGGCGGGAGAGGGCGTCGGCAAACATCTGCCGGCGCCTGGCATACTCGGTCCGCGCCCGCTGGATGAGATTGCCCACTGGGCGGCTCTCGAGCAGCGCGGCCACCGTCCCTTGCAGGATACGGCTGGTCATGGCTGTTCCGAAGGAGCGGTTCAGGCGGATCTTTTTGATGAGGGTGGCTGGCCCACCCAGGATGCTGACCCTGAGGTCGATGCCATAGGCCTTGCAATAGGCCCGGCTGAGGATCACCCGCCCAGCCAGCAAAGGGCCGAGACTGGTCTGCTCCGGCCCGGCCAGGGGACCAAAACCATCGTCCTCGATCACCAGCACATGGTCATGCCGTCCCAGCAGGTCGGCGAGTTCGCCGAGGCGCGTATGAGTGACCGTGCGGGCCAGCGGAAAGTGGCAGCGGGGCTGGTAGAGGAACACCTTCGCGCCCTGGCTGATGGCGCGGTGCATGTCGTCGATGCGCGGGCCATCTCGGTCCCAGCCCACGGCAACCGTCCGCGCGCCGGCCAGCGACAGCATGCGGATGATCCGGGGGCTTGTGGGTGATTCCACGGCTATGGTCTGGCCCGCGTCGCAGGCAGCGAGGATGGCCAGCAGGATGCCTTCCGAAACGCCGCCTGCCGTGGTCCATGCCTCCGGCTTGAAGGGCCATGTGGGGCCGACGGCGGCAACCAGCGGCTCGATGATATGCTCGGCCCGCGGGCTATGCAGCGACTGCACGGCGAGGCCCTGCATCAGCGCCCCTTCCAGCGCCGGCTGGAAGGAGGTGTCGGACTCTGTGGAGGCAAAATTCCACCCCCGCTCTGCCGGTTGCGGCGCGGAATCGCCCTGGCTCGGCAGCCGCACGAAAGTACCGCCCCGGCGATGGGTTTCGACATAACCCTGGAGGCGAAGACTGTTCCAGGCAGCGGCCACTGTGCCCTGGCTGATGCCGCCAACTTCGGCAATGTCGCGGACGGTGGGCAGGCGGGTGCCGACGCGCAGCGTGCCCTGGCGGATCAGCGCCACCATGCTTTCGGCAATGCCCTGCTTGCCCCGGCTGGACCAGCGCTGCGTCAGCCAGTCTGCCGCCACCACATCCGGGACGTCGCCACCGTTTTGCTGCATGTCGCCTGCGCCTCACAGAAAAAATCATCCAAAAAATAGTAAGCCTACAGAATGTGTAGTCTAAAGGCGGCCTTGCGTCAGCTACGTTGGACCAAAAACCACACTTGCGGGATATATGGTCATTTATGTTCAGTCTAGTCGCGTTGACCAAACAAGCTGTAGGCCACAGTTTAGCCTCCGTCAATCAGCCCTTGTCACGCAAGATTTGGGCTTTCTTGCTGAGCTCTCGCTGAGGGTTTCGGAGTTTTTGCCATCGAGCTCGTGATCGGGCGGGATAGCGGGGAACGCATCTATGTTCATCTCGGCTTCGACCGAAAATGTTCAGCCAAAGCTAGGGGTGATCGCTGCGCCACGCGTGCTGCGTCAGCCCGCACAACGCCAGGTCCGTGTCTGGCTGTTGCGCGCTCTGGCTCTGTCCGTGCTGTTCTGGGCGATCTGGCAGGTGCTCACCAACCAGAATTTCGGCTGGGAACATTTCCGCGCCTACTTCTTCCATCCCTCCATCCTGCAGGGCGTCTGGCTCACCATCTGGCTGGCTATCGTCAGCATGGCCGTTGCCGTGGTCATCGGCGTGATACTGGCGCTCATGGAGCGCAGCAGGAGCCCCGGCCTTCAGACTTTTTCGCGCGGCTATGTGGCGCTGTTCCGCTCCGTGCCCATGCTCGTCCAGCTCTTGCTCTGGTACAATATCGGCGCCTTCTGGCCGGTCCTCGGCTTCTGGATTCCTTTTACCGATATCGGCTGGGGCATTCCGGCCAACAATGTCATCAATGGCGTCAGCGCCGCGATCCTCGCCCTTGGCCTCCAGGAAGCGGCCTATATGTCCGAGATCGTGCGGGCCGGGCTGGTTTCGGTGCCGGACGAACAGGTGGCAGCGGCGCGTGGCCTTGGGATGACATCGCGCCAAGCGCAATTGCGGGTCGTGCTGCCGCAGGCGGTGCCGGTCATGCTGCCGCCTACCGGCAATGCCTTTGTCGGGCAAATCAAGTCCACCAGCCTCGTCGCCGTCATCGGCGGTGGCGACCTGCTGACGACGGCGCAGCACATCTACCAGCTCAATTATCGCATCGTGCCGCTGCTGCTCGTGGCCTCGGGCTGGTACCTCGTGCTCACCATCGGCGCGACCGTGCTCTTCTATGCCATCGAAGCCAAGTTTGGACGCAGCTCGGCGGCCAGAAACGAGCGGGCGCGCCTGCTCGATCTGCTGCTGAGACCGCTGCGCCGCACGTCGCGTGGCACCGTCGAGCGGGGGGCATAAGATGAGCGCTCCGGTACTATCCCTTTCGCAGCCCACTGCCTGGCCCATCGACATCTCGCGGGTGTCCAAGGTCTACAACAACACGCTGGTGCTCGACGACGTTTCGGTCAGCATCGAGGCTGGTTCCGTCTGCGCCCTGATCGGACCGTCCGGCTCGGGCAAGAGCACGCTGCTGCGCTGCATCAACGGTCTCGTCGATTTCGAGGGTGGCAGGGTCAAGGTCGGTGACATTGCTGTCGGTGAGGTCGGGTCGGCGGGCGGGGCGCGGCCCTGGACCGAGCGCGAGGCGTCGCAATTGCGGCGGCATATCGGCATCGTCTTCCAGCAGTTCAACCTCTTCCCGCACCGCACCGTGCTCGACAATGTTACCGAGGCCCAGCAGCTGGTGCTCGGGCGCAGCCGTGACGAGGCGGTGGAAAAGGCGATGGGCCATCTGCGGCGGGTCGAACTCGCCGATCGCGCCCAGGCTTTTCCCGGCGAATTGTCGGGTGGCCAGCAGCAGCGCGTTGCCATCGCCCGGGCCCTCGCCATGGATCCGTCGGTCATCCTCTTCGACGAAGTGACCAGCGCGCTCGATCCCGAACTGGCGCTCGAAGTGGGCAAGGTCGTGCGAGACCTGTCCGCCGACGGCACGACCATGGTCGTGGTCACCCACGAGCTCGATTTCGCCCGCGACGTCGCCGACATGGTCGTCCTGCTCGAAAGGGGCAGGGTGGTCGAAGCCGGCACGGCCGAACAAATTTTCCGCTCTCCTCGAAACCCGCGCACCGCGGCTTTCGTCGCCCATTCAACCTCCACTTGATCCAAGGACATCTGCAAATGCGTCGCTCCTCTTCTCCCCGCGCGCCCCTCCGTGCGGCAGCGGTCTGCACGACCCTCGCCTTGACGGCGGGCAGTGCGCTCGCCCAGAGCTATGAAGTGCTCAAATATGAATTGAGCACCCCCGATGCCGAGCCATCCGAAGAGCTGCGCGCGCTGCTGCCGGCCGAAATCCGCGATCGCGGCACGCTGCTGGTTGGCGGGCGCTGGGATGCACCGCCCTATGCCTTCTTCCCCGAAGGCACCAAGGACTGGACCGGCTTCGAGGCAGACCTGGTGCGCGGCATTGCCACCGTCCTCGGCCTCGACATCGTGCTCGAGCCGATCACCAACGAACAGACCGTCCTCGGCGTCAACGCCAACCGCTACGATATCGGCGTTGGTTTCTTCGCTAATCTCGAAGCGCGCCAGGAAACGGTGACCAACATCACCTACCTGCGCAACATCTTCGGCATCATCGTGCCGGCGGAAAACCCGCATGGCGTCGAAGAGGTCTCGGACGCCTGCGGCCTCAAGACCATCCAGACCGGCGGCAATTTTGACTATGCCGGTGCGCTCAACGCCATCTGCGAAGAAAAGGGCCTGCCGCTCGCCGAGCGGGTGCAGGTCGCCGAGGGCGTCAATGGCCTGCTCGCACTCAAGTCCGGACAGATCGACGTCTACTTCCAGAGCTATGGCCAGCAGAAGTACTTCCAGGAAGTGGTCGACGAGCCTATCCACGCCATTGTCGCGCCGGAAATCGGCTGGGTCGGCATGGGCCTCATCGCCAAGAACGACCGCACCGATGTCCAGGACGCCGTGCTCGGCGCGGTCAAGCACCTGCACGAGATCGGCTATTATGACGAGCTGATCGAAAAGTGGGAATTCCAGCCGCTCTACGAGGCCAATCCGCAGATCAATGGCGGCCAGGATTCGCGCTGGTGGGCGACCCCCAAGGCGGCTCAGTAACAGATGGCTCTGGTCGTGATCATCGGCGCCGGACCACGCGGCTTCTCGGTTCTCGAGCGGCTGGTGGCCAACCTGCAGACTGCGCCCCATGAGGCGACGCGGCTTGCCGGTGTGGAGATCGTCGTCGTCGATCCGCAATGGCCCGGCCCCGGCCAGGTCTGGCGGCGCGACCAGAGCCCGTTTGTGCTGATGAACACCCCGGCAGGGTCGTGCACGATCTATACCGACCCCTCGGTGAAGATCCATGGGCCGATCCTGCCCGGACCAAGTCTGGCGCAATGGTCGCGAACCATTGCGCCAGGCCTTGACCATCTTCCGGAGGATGTCAGGCGGCTGGCGCAGGCTATCGAGGACCAGTCCTTCGCGCCTCGCGTGCTCTACGGGCACTACCTCCACGGGGCCTATGACGAACTGATCCGCTCGCTCCCGCCTGATATCACGGTCCGCCATGCCCGCGCCGAGGCGGTGGACATGGAGCCCGACGGCAACGGCTGGAGCGTTGCATTGTCGGATGGCTCCGCGCTCGACAACGTCACTAGCGTCATCCTGGCGCTCGGCCATCCGCTGCCACGGCGGCGGCCCATGCGCGTGCCCGGCCAACCCCTTCACATCCCCTCGCGCAATGCCAGCGATGCCGAGCTTGGCGAAATTGCTCCACACGAGACGGTCGTCATTCGCGGCATGGGGCTTTGCGCCTTCGACTATATTGCCCTCCTCACCGAAGGACGCGGCGGCCGTTTCGCGACCGACGCGAGGGGCGAACTCAACTACCTGTGCTCCGGAAACGAGCCGCACCTGCTCCTCGGGTCGCGCCGGGGCCTGCCGTATCGGGGCCGTGGCCCGCAACCGGATGAACGTTACCAGCCTTCCGTGCTCACCAGCACCGTGGTCGAGGCGCTGGCCGGGTTGGACAGGATCGACTTCGAAACCGATCTCTGGCCGCTCATCGCTGCAGAACTTCTGGCAGCCTCCGGCCGCAACGACACCACTGACGCCATGGCTTTGCTGGAGGCATGTTCGAACCCGCTTGGCGACGAGGCCTTTGTCGATCAAGCCGCGCTGAACGAGGCCGTCGAGCAGCATCTGCGCGCCGACCTTGCCGATGCATTGGATCTGTCGTCGACCTTCCGCCGGCTGCAAAGCGCCATGCGTCTCGCCCGCTCCACCATTCGCGAACAGCTCTCACTGCGGCGGGTCAGCGCGCGGACCCATGGACCGGCGCTTGCCCAGGTGCGGGAACTGCTGGATTTTTCCATCTCGGGCCCCCCCGCCCATCGCATCGCCCAGCTTCTGGCCTTGCACCACGCCGGCATTGTCGACTTCGCCGGCCCCGAAATGTCGGTCACGGTAGAAGACGACGGCTTTGCCGTTTCCTCACCCCGTTTGCCCGCACGCATATGGAATGCCGGTGTGCTGATCGATGCCTGGCTTCCGGCCTCCGCCACGCCGGATGCGGACGGGCTGATCGCGCGCCAGGCAGGGCGGAAGATTTTCTCTCTGCACAGCACGCTCGTCGGCGGTCCTGCCCTGGCCATCGATCCGGTCAGTTTCGATGTCCTCGGCCCCGATCAGCGTCCCGTTGGCAGGTGCTATGCCCTCGGTCAGGTGATCGCGCCGCAGGAATGGGTGCCGGTGATCGCGCCTCTGGCCGGCACCAATAGCCGTTTCCTGCGGATGACCGATCGCGCCGCAAGGGCGGTTCTCGACGGTCTCGCTAGCCGTGTCCAACCCCATTTCACCCCTTCGACGGAGAACCTCCACCATGCCAATTGAATTCGTGGGAATGGCGCGCCCCAATAGCGGCGACGAAACCAATCACAATGCCGGGGATGCCTTTGACAAGGAACATTTCCTCCGGCTTGCCCGCGTTCACGAGGATGCCGGTTTCGACCGGGTGCTCTTCGCGTATGGCTCGGGCGGGCGCGATCCCGTCGCTTCTGCCGCATGGTTCGCCGCCAAGTTCGACCGCCTCGGCATACTGCTCGCCCACCGGCCCAACGTGTCCGCCCCCACCTATGCGGCCCAGCAATTCGCGACGCTCGACCAGGTCAGCGACGGCAGGCTGTGTATTCACTTCATCACCGGCGGCAATGACCAGGACCAGATCCGCGAAGGCGACACCTTTTCCAAGGCGGATCGCTATGTCAGGACGCAGGAATATATCCAGATCCTGAAACGCGTCTGGACCAGTACCGAGCCCTTCAGTCATCGCGGCCAGTTTTACCAGATCGACGATTTCCTCGCCAAGGTGCACTCGTCGCGGCGTCCGCGCCCGTTGATCTCCTTTGGCGGTTCGTCGCCCGAAGCCTATGCGGTAGGCGGTGCGGAAGCCGACATTTACGCGCTCTGGGCCGAGCATCTGGCCGGCACCGTTGAACAGATAAAAGCCGTTCATGCCGCGGCCCGCAATGCCGGACGCAGCAGTGGCGATCTGCCGCGCATCCAGGCCTTCTTCCGCTTCGTCATCGCCGACACCGATGATCTGGCCTGGGAACGCGCCGAGCAGCTGATCGCCCGCGCAGACACCCTGCGCAGCGCAGCGCCGGCCGACAGCCGCGCCCGCCCGTCATCCCCCGAAAACGAGGGATCCAAGCGCCTACAGCGGATCGGTGACCGGGGCACGCGGCATGACCGGGCAGGGCTTGTGCACAACACCACCGAGGCCAGCGGTGGCGGCAATGCCATTGCCCTTGTCGGTTCGCCCGAAACCATCACCGCCGCGCTGCTCGACTACTACGACATCGGCGTCCGGATATTTCACGTGCGCGGGTTCGACACCCTCAACGACTCGATCGCCTTCGGCCAGCACGTCGTGCCGCGCCTCCGGGCCGAGGCCGAGCGCAAGGAAACCCTGGCTGTCGCCAGCTAACACCAAGGAAAACGAATATGCACAATCCTGATGCCGACGAACTGATCTTGCAGACCAAGCACCTGCGCATCGATGCCGAAGGCGCGATCAAGCTTTTTGACGAAGGCGCGCTGGCGATCGACGTGCGCAGCGATCAGCGCCGCGAGGAATTCGGCCTCGTGCCCGGTGCCGTTCCGCTCGACAGGACCAAAGTGGTCGACTATGTGCAATCGGTGCGTGCCGCCGAGGGGCAGCAGCGCAAGGTGGTTCTGTTCTGCATGAGCGAACGCGGCTCGGCCGGCGCCCTTGCCGCGCTGGAAGCGGCCGGAGAAGGCGACGTGCACGATGTCGCCGGCGGCTTTCGTGCTCTCTCGGCTGCCGGCATCAAGACAGTCTCCGTCGCCAGTTAGCGGTAAACTGACGGGGTTTTGCGAAACGCAATGCCAAGCCAAACGCGATTCGCGGCCCTGGAAAAGGGTCGCGCAGGCGGTCTGAAATTCGGCGTGGACGAACGGCAGTGACGGGTGTCGACGCTAAGGAATTCCGGTCCCCGACGTACTCCGTGGACGCGGACAGTCCGAGAACTAACTGATTGTCGTACATGTCGTCTCACGATGATGTCCGCTCTCAGGAAAACTGGAAGGTGGACTGAACGGCTGGAATGGGGCGCTTCGCCGGCGACCCTCTGCGATCGCCGGCGAAGTCGCATCCTTCAGATTTCGGTAGCTTCCGACAGAGAAAGGGCATCATCCACGTCCACGTCCACGTCCACGTCCACGTCCACGTCCACGTCCACGCCCAGGTACCTTACCGTGTTCTCGATTTTGCTGTGGCCGAGCAGAATCTGGATCGCTCTAAGATTGCCTGTGGCCTTGTAGATCAGGGAAGCCTTGGTGCGTCGAAGCGAGTGGGTAGCGTATTCTTCTGAAGGCAGTCCTATGGCAGTTACCCACTCATCGACCAAGCGCGCAAACTGGCGGGTGCTCAAATGTGCGTCAGGATTTGCGCGGCTGGGAAAAGCAAAGTCTTCGACGGTGCCGCCTCGCCGTTCCAGCCAAGCAAGCAGACTGCCTCGTGCGTCTGCCGTAATTTCAAACTGAGCTGGTCGTCCCGTCTTCTGCTGAACCACCATGGACCTCGTACGGATCATTGGACTGGAGACAAGGGTCCGAATCTTGATCTTCACGAGATCTCATCTGCGCAACTTGCTGTCGATCGCAAGGTCGAAGAGCGCTCGATCTCGCATCCGTCCTTCACGATCAAGAAAGAAGCGGATGGACCAAATCTGGCGAACCTTGAAAGCGCGTTTAGCGCCAACCTGTCTGCCGGCATTCCAGGCGGGCTTTCCTGCTGCAGCAGGATCATACTGTGATCCATAATATTTCTCCATTGGCCAAAACGGCCGACAGTGAAACGATTATGGCAACGTCACGAGCGGCAGCAGTCGACCCCATCTCGGTCATTCCAGCCCTCCGCTCGAAATGCCAAAAGCTGCCATTCCTTCGCGGCTGGGCAACAGCCGCAACGCGCCCCATTCCCGCCGTTCGATAAACGTCTTCGATTTCCCAAATGTGATCATCGTTGTCCTGCAAGAGCAACACCAGATTGGGGTGGAAACGGATGGGTCGCTTTACGTCCACGCAGGAGTCGTGCTGACATCGGCAGCAGGCCATGAAGATGTTATTTTGGACAGTGCCGCGCCGAAAGCCGCATTGGATAACGTCAATAACACGTGTTGCTGGTGCGTGGCTTCGATATAGAATTTCTGCGTCGTTGGGATTGCCGTTGGACTGCGTTCTGGTACGGATCTTGTATTTTATCCGGCTTGGGAGGCCGGCTCGGTGTTGGTTGCGCGCTGATATTCTGACGCGCATCCACTGCCCGATCAGGCCCATATTCCACTCCGGTCTGGGATGTTCGTTCGGTGGACGATGACAGTGCCCACAACATTTGACTGCCCCAGTTCCTGTTGATGCAACGAGTTACTTGGCGAAGCGCGAGCGCGACGTCTTTCCAAACGGTCAGCTTAGCGCGATCATCTCAGCCAGAATGCCCCGCGCCAACCGACCTGACCAATTTCGGTCTTATGAGCTCGATCTTGCCAGCGACCATTTTTTCGCCATCGAGCATTTCGAACGCTTTCGCCACCATGGCATCGACGTCTTGGCGCACCATGGTCAGCGGAAATTCGACCAGTGCAGCGAACGGGTCCCAGTCGTAGCAGCCAACCACGATCGAATGCAGCATCTCGCGGGGAAGGGTGCGGAAAAACCGCACTATGCCTTCAAACGCAATAGTGGAGTTGACTATCAGTCCGTCGGGCAACTTGCCCAGGCGCTGGTAGAGCGAGCGGATAGATGCCTCGGCCAGTTCAGGGGCATAACCAGAGGCGTCGATCTGTTCGTCATTGACCGCTTGGCCTCGTGATACCATCGCCTGACGGAACCCGCTGATACGCATGGCGGTTGAATTGTCACTGGCCACGCCGCCAATGAAGTGAACGAGTGGGTGCTCGATGTGCTTTGCGGCAAGGTCATCCAACACGGTAAGCGTGAGCTCTGTCGCGCCCCAACGGTTGTCGCTGATAACTGACGGCGCGACATTGCCGGGCAAATCGACATTGATATGCCGAACGCGGGCCGCGCGGCATACGGCTCCGACTGCGTCGGGGTCCGTGGCGCCGGTGATGAGCAACGACTCGACGCGGTAACTGATCAGAGTCTTGCCAGATTGGGCGCCACCTCTCGCCCAGCAGTGGGCCAGCGGCCAGATCTCGCGTTTCGGCGCCCAGATCATCGGTGTGGTGGCAGCCAATGACGGCACCGGAGGTGGCGCGATTGCAGCGTTCAAGGCCGCAGGTGTCGATCCGGTTCCTCCGGTGAGCGGCAATGACGCGACAATTGCGGCGCTGCAATTGATCATTGCGGGTGACCAGTACAACACCATCTCCAAGCCAAGCGAGATCGTGGCAGCGGCGGCCGCCGATGTTGCCGTACAACTGCTCAAAGGCGAGCCCCCTGTCGCACAGACCACTCTCTACAACACGCCTAGCCAGCTCTTTGTCCCAGCAGTTGTGACTGCCGACAACCTCAAGGCAGAGATTATCGACAAGGGCATCGTGAGCGCCGACGTCCTGTGCGTTGATCGCTATGCCGATGGCTGCAAGACGCTTGGCATCACGCAGTAACCGCCACGGCCCGGCTCCGGTGGAGCCGGGCACCCCTCTGATATGAAGGTTGTACACCATGACCGATACTGCGCGCGACATCGCCAAGCCTGGAGAGCTGATCCTCAGCTTGCGCGGCATCTGCAAAAATTTTGGCGCCGTATCTGCGCTGACGAATATCGACCTTGATGTTCATGCTGGCGAAGTGGTTGCTCTTGTCGGTGACAACGGTGCCGGTAAATCGACCCTGGTCAAGATTTTGTCCGGCGTGCACCGCCCAACATCCGGCACCATCAACGTGCACGGTCAGGATGTGACTCTGGCGACGCCCAGCGACGCGTTGGGCATTGGCATTGCGACGGTCTTTCAGGATCTGGCGCTGTGCGAAAATCTCGATGTGGTCGCCAATATCTTCCTCGGTAAAGAACTGCGACCACTGCAGCTTGACGAGGTTGAAATGGAGCTCCGCTCCTGGAAATTGCTGAATGAATTATCCGCCCGCATTCCCAGCGTGCGCGAAGCCGTGGCCTCGCTTTCGGGGGGACAGCGCCAGACAGTCGCGATCGCGCGTTCGCTGCTGCTCGACCCTAAGATCATCCTGCTCGACGAGCCGACAGCCGCTCTGGGGGTCGCCCAGACTGCCGAGGTGCTCAATCTGATCGAGCGGGTGCGGGATCGCCGTCTGGGCGTCGTCATGATCAGCCACAACATGGAAGACGTTCGCGCCGTGGCCGACCGTGTGGTCGTGCTGCGGCTGGGCAAGAACAACGGCACTTTCCCGCCCGATGCACCAACGCGGAACTGGTCGGCGCCATTACCGGCGCCTCGGACAATTCGGTCTCCCGCCGTGCCGGCCGAAAGGCCGAGGCCCACCAAAACCAAGAAGTGCAGCCATGACCAACAATGTCGACAAACAGCGCGAACTCCTGGATCGCGCCGATACCCGTTTGAAGCATGAGGCCGGCATTGGTGGAGCGATCCGCGCCTTCTTTGATCGGATCAGAACCGGCGATCTTGGCGCTCTGCCGGTGGTTATCGGGCTTATCGTCATCTGGACGGTATTTGCCTCGCTCAACCCTACTTTTTTGTCGAGCGCAAACCTCGTCAACCTGCTGTTCGATTCCTCAACAGTGGGCGTGATCGCGATCGGAATAGTGCTAGTGCTTATGGTCGGCGAAATAGACCTGTCCGTTGGCTCGGTCAGTGGGCTGGCTTCAGCCATGCTCGGCGTGTTGTGGGTCAATCAGGGCTGGCCAGTGGCGCTCGCCATCGTCGCCGCAATCGCTGTAGGTGCCCTGATAGGTTATCTCTATGCTCAGCTCTACAATCGTTTCGGCATGCCAAGCTTTGTGGCGACTCTAGCAGGACTGTTGGCCGTACTTGGCCTCCAGCTTTACATCCTTGGTGGCACCGGATCGATCAATCTTCCCTACGGTTCGCCACTGGTCAATTTCGGCCAGACCACAACCATGCCACCGCTAGTGGCTCATATCCTTGCTGCTCTCCCTGGCATTGCGATGTTTATTTCTGGATATCGCAATGCAACTCGCCGCCGGGAGGCCGGACTGTCCTCCAAGTCTCTCGGCGGTGTTCTCTTTACAGCAGCAATCGTTACTGTTGCCCTTGAACTCGCGGTCGCTTACCTCAATACCTCGCGCGGTGTGCCATGAATGTTCGGCCTGTTCGTGTTGTTCGTCATCGGCATGAACTACGCCCTCACCCGTACCAAATGGGGGCGGTCGATGACTGCCGTTGGCGGCAATCGTGAAGCCGCTCGTCGCGCCGGCATCAACGTCAAGGCCATCTACACCAGTGCCTTTGTGTTCTGCGCCATGTTAGCCACCATTGGCGGCATGCTCGCGGCCTCCCGGCTGGCCTCTGCCAGCCAGCAGGCCGGCACAGGCGACGTCAATCTCAATGCCATCGCTGCGGCGGTCATTGGCGGAACCAGTCTGTTTGGCGGCCGCGGCAGCGCTTATTCGGCGCTGCTGGGTGTCATTGTCATCCAGTCTATTGCAAGCGGATTGACCCTGCTCGATCTTTCCTCTTCGCTTCGCTACATGATCACCGGCGGTGTGCTAGCAATTGCCGTCATCGTAGACTCTCTCGCCCGACGATCCCGCGTCACACACGGCCGCGCCTGACCCGCTCTAATGCATGCGGGCGCATGGCGGCGCCTGTCCATCAAACACACCGAAAGTCACCCCATGGACCAAGACTTGTCCAATCGCGTCGCCGCCATCACCGGAGCGGCCTCAGGCATCGGGCTTGAATGTGCAAGAACACTTTTGACCGCTGGCGCACGCGTTGCCCTGGTAGATCGCGATGTAGATCGTCTGCGCGCAATCTGCGTCGAACTGGGTGACCGCGCCATTCCTATTGTCGTCGACCTGACCGATCATGCCGAAGTCGATGAAATGCTGCCACAGATCCTCGCCAAGACCGGACATCTCGACATTTTTCATGCCAATGCAGGCTCCTATGTCGGCGGGCCGATAGTGGAGGGTGATCCCGATCAGTGGGATCGCATGCTCAACCTCAATATCAACGCCGCGTTTCGGTCGGTCCGTGCCGTGTTACCCCACATGGTCGAACGCAAGACCGGCGACATCATCATGACCAGCTCGATTGCCGGATTGGTGCCTGTGGTCTGGGAGCCCATCTACATCGCCTCAAAACATGCCATTCAGGCATTTGTGCGCACCGTGCGCAGGCAGGTGGCCCCCTTCGGCATCCGTGTCGGCGCCATAGCACCCGGCCCCGTGGTAACCGCGTTGATCAACGACTGGCCCAAAGACAAACTCGACGCCGCCCTGGCGGCTGGTGACCTGATGGAACCGGGCGAAGTTGCCGCTGCCGTCAAATTCATGCTGACACGGCCTCGTAACGTGACCATCCGCGACCTCGTAATCCTACCACAGAGCAACGACCTCTGACGTCCGACCCAAATGCAGAGATCAGGAAATGGCTGCTGCAGGCTAGTCATGCCTATAACGTTTCTATGCGCCAATCTGTGCCCTGGCGGCAATGATGCATTTTCTATTCTCGGTCGGCAGATACCCCTAGAAATCAAAAGTCTGCTTTTGAGGCTGTACTAGTGGGCGGCCAATCTCTCGATCGCAGTCGGACGCCGCCAGTCATATACGTACGCCGTTACTGCCGCTCTGACACCGCGCGTTAAGTCCCAAAGGACTCTGCTCTAGGTTGGATGAAGGCGGGGGCTCACGTCATGTTCCTAATATGGAGACATCCCACTACGGGTGTGCATTTTTCAGAGGCGTTCCACCAATAGCGGACAGGCTGGTCACGGCCTCTAATCTACCGGTCACCAATGTCTGCTTTTGTGTCAGGCATATCCAGAACTCGCCCGTCCGCTCCCCCCCGTTGTCGCCATTGCCAGTCTGTCACAGGAACGACCGCTTTGGGGATACGGCCGAGTCCGCGCCAATGGCTGAAATGGGGCGCGTTTCCGCCCGGCGGCTTGCGACCCCAAATCGGACGTTCATTGGGTCAGGAGCTGACCGGAAAGCAGTCATAGGTCTTTGCCGACTTGTATGCATGGAATATCTATGTACGCCGCCTATCGCTCACGGGAGCCTCTCATGGGCATTGCCCGATACACACTGCTTCTTTTGGCCGCTGCCGCTATCACTGCTGTCGTTGCATCTTGTGTGCCCAGGCTTGCTCAATCTGACTCTTGCGGCGCATGTTGCCAAAATCTGGAGGTGACCTAGGTCACGCAAGCTGACAAAACAGCGGTGTCGCTCTGGCTTTTTGTGTTAAATTATGAGGTTTTTATCGTCCTCGACCCTGGATGGGAAGATAAACCTTGCGAATTCTTGGATTTGAATAGTTTAGATGATACGTTTCTCGTATTGTTAATGGTCGTGGTTTGATGTTCTAGATTTGAAGGGGGCAGGAAATGGCGGTTTGGCATGAATCCCGGTCCTGGGTAGTTGCCGGTTTCTTGGGCGCAATGGGCATGGCGCTCCGACCTCTTACGACACCGGCATAGCATACGACGCTGGTACCGAGCAGTTTTTGCTGACGCTCGATAGCACGGCGCATGTCGATCGGTTAGCGGGCCCAGTTGAAGTGGGTGTCGTCCTGTCTGGCTCAAGCGCAGATGGATTGTCAGTGGTCCTGGAGCCAGGCGGCCGGACATCAATCTGACGCTTTGAAAGTGACGATGAGTGGCAATGGCGACGCCACTATCCGATCGGCCGCAGACATTTGGGTGAATCGGGTGGATCCGTCCTCCCCATGGCAGGAGCAGACCTCAGCGATTTTTGGTTTCGTCAGTGCTGCGGGCGGACTTGGAACCATTGATATCCGGCAGGAGCAGGGGAGCTCGTTCTTTCTGGCCGGACCTTTGAGTATAAATTGCATCTATGGGTTGCATTACGGCTTGGGGGGTATCCGTGTTTCAGGCGCCGGATCGATCTATTCGAACGAGCCTGATCTCGCCTATGGATTGCAGGGTGCAATTGATAGTACCTTATCAAGCGGCAATATTTTAGTCCGCCAGGAACGGTCAGGACTGGTGGATTTCATCGCGAATGAATCTGCTGGTGCCTTTGCCTATAACCGGGGGGCAGGAGATACGGTAATTGAGGCCGCAGGTGTCTCAACTCTTTACGGTAATGAAAACGATGGATTATGGCGTGGACAGGTAACGCGAGCTCATCTGGTGCCGTTTCTGTTAGCGTCCTGGATACCGCCAACATTGTCTTGCAAGGCGATTTTAACAGAGGCGCCCGCGCGGTGAATGACGGGCAAGGCGAAACCCATGTAATGGTTTCCGGCAGCGTCAGAGTGCTAGGCAATAGCGCGGCCAGTCCTGGCGATTCGGCTGGCGCTGAGTTGCGGCAACGAAATGTTCTCAACACTTCGACGCAGTCTGTTCAAGTTAACGGCAATGGCAGCATCGTTGCCGACGGATTTCGCAGCCACGGCGCGGCGGCTGAAATGGATCATGCCAGCCTCGTTTCGTTCGATATTCTGGATCGTGCGAGCATCGTCACGCTGGGCGAGCAGTCCCATGGCATTAACGCCCTGTCTAAGACTACGGGGGCAGTTGCGTTAGGCGTGACCGCGAACGCGGCTGTCACTGCCTTTGGGCGAGAGTCTGTGGGCGCGCGCCTCGATGCCGGAGGGCAAGTGACGGTAGCCAATGCCGGACGAGTCACGTCTGCCGGGAAATACGGTGTTGGCATTTTTGCGCAATCAGTGACGGCCGGGGCCGAAATTACCATTGATCCGAGTGCTATCGTCGCTGGGGGCTGGCAATCGGACATGACGCTGGCGCCTGGAGTGTTGCTTCCATCTGCCGAGGTTCTGTTTAATACAGCGAGGAACGCTCTGCTGTTCAACCGCGGCATTATCGGTTCGGGGGCGGACCGTGCCATCGGCGATCTCGCCACCAACACTGGTAGTGTGGGAGTGACCAACTGGGGCCAGGTGACGGGCTTTGTCGACTTTAATGGGGCCGGCACGAATGCGTTTATTAATGCGAGCGGCGGCAGTTTCGACGTCCGCCATTTTGCCGATACCAATGGCGATGGCGTGAGCGATACCAAGCGGGTATCGGTTTCAAACTTCGGCGCACCGACAAGCAGTTTCAACAATGCGACCGGCGCCACGGTTCGACTGGCACCTGATGACGCCAAAGTGTTCAACAAGCCCAAGCAGCTACCTCACGGTGGCGCGGCGTCATGGAGCCTGCGTGGCTCTTCGGCGGCTCATGTCACGTGGATTAAAGCCGAGGGCATTCTGGAATGGTCACCAGCTTACCATCATCATGATCGCGTGAATCACCAATCCGGGCTTCGATGAACGGCTAGATACGCCCGATGAGATAGACTCCGTTGACGCGCGATCTCAGTGCTGTCAGCTGGACGGCAGCCTCAATATTGTAGCCCTGCGCAACTGACCCTGGGTTTCCAGGCAAAAGACGCCTTCGGTCGAGTAGGATAGGGCCTTCAATCAGAACGCCCTGTTCAGGGCGGCCTCGGTCACAACATGTCCCTGTGGATGAACGTTTCGCTGCAGCTGAAGTTGCCGAAAGTCGGCAGTCCGTCGGTAGCCGCCACCCCACAATTATCAATCAGACTTTGCACACTGCCTTCAACTGATCTGCGAGCCGACTCACGCCATCAGGTGTCGTAATATTGCCGGGGGACAGCCTAAGAATGCGCCCCCTCACATCAGCATAGACCGCTTTTTTCCGCAAAGCCGATATTAGGGACGGTGGGTCGATCTCTTCGGGCAGAGTCAACATTATACTTCCGCCGCGCTCTTCCGGATTACGTGGTGATGCTAGAGGTATACGGAACTCATCGGCAGCTTCGACGAGCAGGCTGGTCATAGCGCGGTTTTGCGCCTGCAGTTTCTTTGCGTCTTGCCGTGCATGCCATTCCAGGGCCGGACTGCTCCCCAGTGCGGCGATAGCGGCCGGGGTGCCGTTGTCAAAGCGGCGTATATCGCCTGCATATTCAAACCTATTGAAATCCCACGAGAATGGATTGGCCTGGCTGAACCAGCCGCGCAGTTCCGGCGTGCAAGTTTCGAGCAGCGGGCGAGCCACCTGGATGACGCCGGCGCCCGATGTGCCACATAGCCATTTCAGCGTGGACGATACCGTAAAATCTACCAACGGAGTGGAAACATTGTACGGAACAAGGCCAATCGACTGAGTGACATCCACGCCGACAAGGCTGCCCTTGGCACGCGCATGTGCGACCAAAGTTTCGAGGTCACAAAGGTGGGAAGAGGTCGAACTCGCGTGCGTCAACAGGGCAAGACCTACACTATCATCCCAATGCGCGATGACATCCTCGTTTTCGACCCAATAGGCGCCGGGCCGAAGCGGCACGGTGATCAGGTCAAAACCGAACCGGGCCTGAAGGCCGTTGAGCAGGAAGTGCAGGCTTGGAAAGCAATCGCCGGCGACAAGCAGCTTCTTGCCTTTGAGGTGGTTGGCCGGCAAAGCACCGATCAGCGAATAGAGCGCTCCGGTCACGTTGTGCGCAACCGTCAGCGTTCCGGGCTCCGCGCCGATGAGGTTTGTCCATAAATCAATGAAGCGCGCCTGCTGACCCAACAGATAGGGCCACTGTGCATCATCAGGCCGCCCCCAGATTTCCGCATAACGGCTCATCGCCGCGGCCAGATCTACGCCTTTGTTGGCGTACTGCCCTATGGAGTGATAAAGGAAATAGCCCGAACCGCCTTGCTCGCCCGTCGTCATTTTTCTCGTGTTCCCCAGCATAGGTCCGGCATATGGTTTCCCATCACCGCCGATCATGACTGGATAAAAAGTATACTTATTTTCGTCAAGCCATGAATTCAATCGCTTGATTTCACGGCGTTCCAGTTGGTTTTTTGCGAAATACGGCTCAACTCGGGTGACAAATCGGACTGGCTCCGTATACGAAACTGCAAAACCTATTGATTGCGGAGTAACTGAATGGCGTCCAAGAGCCACCGCGAGCGTATCTATCAAATGTTTCTGGCTCGCATTCGAGCAGGCGAAATCGGGCGAGAAGACAGGCTGATCGATAACGCCATTGGCGCGGAGCTTGGTGTTTCTCGCATGCCGGTACGCGATGCGCTGATGCGGCTAACACATGAAGGATATCTTGTCGCCACCACGCGCGGCTTTATGTTGCCTGCGCTGTCCATGCGACGCGTCCGCGAGATTTTCGAAATTCGACGCCTGCTCGAACCACGGGCGGTAGGGCAAGCCACCATCGCGATGACGACAGATCAGATTGAATCGATTGCAGTTGCGGTCGATGGCGCGCGGATTGCCATCCGGGAGCAGGACATCCAGGCACTCTATCGAACCAGCGAACTGGTACGTAGCGGCTGGCTCGGCGCAGTGCCTAGTGACGAGCTGCGCGAAGCCATTAGTCGCTATCTCATCCAAGTTCAGAGTGTGCGGATGGGCACTATGCGTGATCCTGCGGTCCAGCGTGTCGTTGTGGACGGGCAGGCACGCATGCTTGCGGCGTTCCGAGCGCGCGACGCCTTTGCTGCGGCGGATGAGATGCTGCGTTTCATCCTTGCCGCCGAGCAGTCATATGTAGCTCTCACCGACGACGGCGACGCTGCATAATGCAATAATTGTATTCTTTTAAAGGCCAGAATGCCCTGATCGTCGCCAGATATCCGCATATTGGCACTCCTCTCCTAGCGCAAAAGATCAGCGATCGCACGCAAGAATGGCAAGATTGGCGATATTTCGCGCTAATCATAACCGTTGTGGCACTTGCCTTCCGCAACTGTTGATGCTTAGAAAAGAATACAAATTTCTAACGCTCGTATACCGCAGTGGTTTTGGAGTGGCTAATGATCGAAGGCGATCTCGCGCACAGCGTCAGTGTAAAGGTTGACGCCTCGCCAGAAGACGCGTTCGACTTCATGATCGATCCTGACGCGCTAGGCCGTTGGGCGTTGGGTTGCATGGACCTTCAGCGCGACGGGCTGGACGGTGTCTACACTGGAACTTCCATTTTTGACGGCTCGCGCTCGTGGCTACACATCGAGGCCGATCGGATCCAGCACGTGGTTCACTACCACTTAGGTAATGCAGAAGTTCGCAAGCCACGTATTCAGGCGCGGGTCTCTCAGGTCGGCGATGAGGTCACTGTGACATTGTTGGCGCAGCGCGGGGCGGACATGGACGATGCCCGCTGGGAGCGTCTGCGCCGTAGCCATGAGCTCGAAATTCTTATCATCCAGGCTCACTGTCCGCAGTGGGTCTCGCGGAGTCGTCCATGACGCTGTGGACCTCTAACACCGCGCCCCATGAACTTCGCACCTTGATGCGTAGAGGCGTGATGCGTGACAGAACTGGCAGTCTTGCCGCTGGCTTCCAGCAGGCCAACATTGCCATCCTGCCGATGCAGTGGGCCGAGAATTTCCAAGCCTATGTCGAGGCTAATCATGCCGCCTGTCCATTGCTTGCGATTGGCGCGCCCGGAGATCCGTCGCTCCCATCGTTGGGATCCAATATCGACATTCGCTTTGACCTTCCTCGATATCGCGTTTTGCAAGGCGGCGTTGTTACTAACGATCCGTTTGACGTTGGCGATGTCTGGCGGGCGGACATGGTCACGTTCGCCCTTGGGTGCTCACTGGGGTTTGAGGCAGTGGTTATTGGAGCAGGGGCAGCGCTGCGTTGCCATGCACCGGGTCAGACCTGTTCAGCTTTTGTCAGCGCCATTGAAACAGTTGAAGTCGGGCCGTTTAGGGGGCCGCTGGTCGTAACAATGCGGGCGGTGCGCCGCGAAGACGTGGATCTCGTGGCGGCAATAACCGCCATGCACCCCGAGACCCACGGTGGCCCGGTTCATGTTGGCGATCCGGCCGCAATTGGAGTTGACCTGTCGAACCCGATCGAGGGGATCGGGCTAACTGATCTGCGTGAGGGTGAGGTTGCGATGTTCTGGCCGTGTGGCGTCACCAGCCACTATGCGCTGGCGAAGGCCGCCCCGCCGATCGCGATCACGCATTTCCCCGGCCACATGTTGGTGACGGATCTACCGGCAGGGGAACTGCCAACCACAGCATAGGGAACAGCAATACGCTGAACAAGGAGAGGGATTACCATGTTCTATAAGGCAAAGACATCGAAGCGGCTGATTATGGCCACCGTTCTTGCGGGGGTTGGAGTGAGCATCGCGCCCACTCAGGCGGGCGAAATATTCGACGCAATACAGGACCGCGGCGTTGTACGCTGTGGCGTTCAGGCAGCCTGGACCGGCTTCTCCTACACCGACGAAGCGGGCAGCTGGAAAGGCTTCAGCGTCGACATCTGTGCGGCTCTGGCCGCAGCGATGTTCGGTGATGCCACCAAGGTGGAATATGTAGCTGGTACGGTCGGCGAGCGCTTGCCCAAGGTTCAGGTTGGTGAACTGGATCTCGCCGTCCAGCTTTCCGCGCAGATGTCTCGTGAAGCTGGAATGGGATTGCGATTTGTGCGCGAAACCTTTTTTACCGGTCAGGGCTTCATGTTCCCAAAGGAACTCGGCATTACCGATCCTGAGCAACTCGATGGCGTAACCGCCTGTATCCAATCCGGCACATCATCCGAACTCCAGACACCGCAGTTCTTCAATGAGCGCGGGCTTGAGTTCGAGAGCATCGCATTCGACAATACGCCCGCCATGCTCAACGCCTACCAGGATGGGCGCTGTGATGTGATCTCACTGGACCAGTTCGCTCTGGCCGGTTTCCGTCTGGGCCTGCGTATTCCAGACGACCACATTGTTGCTGACCCGATCTACACAGCCGTCTATAGCGGTCCGTTTATCTCAGACCGCGATGCGCAGTGGCACAACGTGGTGCTCTGGACCATCAACGCGATGATCCAGGCCGAAGAGCTTGGCATCACCAGCGAGAATGTCGATGAAATGCGCAGTAGCCAGAACGGCGATATTCGCCGGTTGCTCGGCGAAGGCGGCGATATTGGCCAACTCATCGGCCTGCAAGCCGACTGGGCCTACAACGTGATTAAGCAGGTCGGAAATTATGGCGAAGTCTACAACGCCAACCTCGGCCCAGATACGGCGATCAACCTAACCCGAGGCAAGAATAGACTAACGGATGATGGTGGTTTGCTATGGGCTCCACCCGTCCGTTGACGCTAAGCAAGGACCTATAGAATGGCCGATAAGACAATCACCGGATTGCTCTATAGTCCTCGATTCCGGGCCCTGGTTTTCCAGGGCCTGGTACTGGCCGCACTCGCTTTTCTGATCGGGAGCGCTGTACAGACGGTATCGGCCAATCTTTCTCGCTTGGGTATCAGTTCCGGTTTTGATTTCCTAAGCCGTGAAGGCCATTTCGGCATCGGGCAGGCGCTGATCGAGCACAGCGACAGCTCCACCTATTTCGATGCGTTCAAGGTGGCGTTGCTCAACACTCTTTTGGTGGCAGGGCTCGCAATCGTCACGGCGACGATCCTCGGCTTTGTTATCGGTTTAATGCGGGTATCGAAAAATCCGCTCTTCGCGCTGCTGGGAAAGGTTTTCGTCGAGTTCAACCGGAACATCCCGCTGCTGCTGCATTTGCTATTCTGGTACTATGTCACGCTGACAATGTTGCCCGTCGTGCGCGAAAGCTTGGTCTTGGGCGATGTTGTGCTCAATCGACGTGGCCTTTACCTGCCGCGCCCATCGCTGGATGCCTCTGCCAATGGCGTGGTTCTGGGGCTGGTCGCAATGCTGTTCGCTGTCGGCGTTGGCGCCTTTATCGCGTGGTTCAGACGTGGCAATGCCAGTCGTGTTCCGGGTAGGGTGCTGCTTTCCGTGACCGCAGTCTCAATTGTCGTAGGTTTCTGGGTCGGCATGTCCCAACTCACTTGGGAAACTCCCGCACTATCGGGGCTGACCTATCGCGGCGGGCTACGTATGCTGCCCGAACTAGTGGCGCTCTGGTTCTGCCTGACACTCTACCAAAGTGCGTTTATTGCTGAGATCGTGCGGTCGGGTATCCAGTCGGTTGAGAAAGTGCAGTACGAAGCGGCGGAAGCGCTGACGTTCACGTCGGGCAAGATGTACCGCTACGTGGTTATCCCGCAGGCAGCACGTGTGATCCTACCGCCCTATACGGGCTCGGTGCTCAACATCATTAAGGACACCTCGCTCGGTGCCGCTATTGGCTATCCCGAACTCATGCAGGTGTTCTGGAGCACGGTGCTCGTTCAAACCGGTCAGGGCATCGAAGTCGTGGTCATCACACTGGGCACTTACCTCACGATCAGTCTCGTCTTCGCCTTGCTGATCAATCTTTACAGCCGCAGATTTGCAATTCCTGGACGCTGAGCGATGCAATTAACCTCACCGCGCCTTAGCCCCGGTATGCGCCGCATGCTAACCTCGCCGACCAGTCTCGTCGTACTGGTTCTGCTCGCTTGGTTGTCTTGGCTTTATTTTGCGCCAGCGCTTAGCTGGCTAGTTTTCAACGCGGACTTCGTTGGTCAGACCGCCGCCGATTGTACAAGCGGCGGGGCATGTTGGGTCTTCATCAAGGTTCATCTCAACCGCTTTACCTTCGGTAACTATCCGTTGGCCGAGCAGTGGCGCGTCTTGGTTGGTTTCGGGCTACCGGTCTTGGCCGCCATCGTCGTCTATCTCTGGAAGACCATGCCTAGGCGGCAGCTGTTTGGCTCGGTTCTCATTGTGCTGGGCCCCTTCTTTACGCTGGCGGCGCTGCATGGCGGGTTCTTTGGTCTGCGTTTCGTGGCTGCTAATCAGTGGGGTGGTTTGCTGGTCACGCTCGTCGTTGGTGGACTTGGCATTCTGCTGTCGCTGCCAATTGGTGTGTTGCTTGCGCTTGGGCGTCGTTCCAACATGCCGCTTATTCGTATTCTCAGCACTATTTACATCGAAGTCTGGCGCGGTGTGCCGCTGCTTGGCGTTCTGTTCATGGCCACGCTGTTACTGCCGTTAATGTTGCCGGCCGGGAGCACGGTGCCACTTTTCTATGCCGTCATGGCAGGTATCATTCTCTATGCGGCTGCCTATCTTGCCGAGGTGATACGGGGCGGATTGCTCAGTATCGGTCGCCTGCAGTTCGAAGCCGCTGACGCGCTGGGCTTTGGCTATTGGAACAAAATGCGGACGATCATTCTTCCACAGGCCTTATCAAACGTGTTGCCGGCCATGGTCGGTATTTTCATTGCCTTGTTCAAAAGCAGTACCATTGTGCTGGTCGTGGGCGTCTTTGACCTACTTGGTATCGTACAGAACGCGGCGCAGAACCCAGATTGGGCCGGCTTCTTCACCGAGGGCTATCTTTTCGTCGGCCTCGTCTTTTGGGTGATTTGCTACAGCGTGTCGATGTTCGGCCAATCCCATGAGCGCGGTCGCAACAGGAGAAATCACGATGTCTGATAAAACCACCACGCAGGGCCACGGCGAACCCGCCATAAAGATGATCGGTGTCGAGAAGGTCTATAACAACTTTCACGCCCTGCGAGGCGTAGACCTCAAAATTGCCCGCAGCGAGCGTGTTGTTATCTGCGGTCCCTCTGGTTCGGGTAAGTCGACGCTTGTTCGTTGCATCAACCGGCTGGAATGCCATGATGCGGGGCAGATTCTTGTCGATGGCGTCGAGCTGACCGACAATCTTCGGACGATCCGCCAAATTCGTCGCAAGGTCGGCATGGTGTTCCAGAACTTCGGTCTTTTCCCTCACATGACCGTGCTAGAAAATCTGACCATTTCTCCACGCGTCAACCTCGGCGTGTCCGAGGAACGCGCGCGAGAGCTGGCTATGCGCTATCTCGAGCGCGTACGCATCGCAGATCAAGCCCAAAAGTATCCCGGCCAGATGTCAGGCGGTCAGCAGCAGCGCGTGGCGATTGCCCGAGCGCTTTGCATGGAGCCCGACATAGTGCTGTTCGACGAACCCACATCGGCACTTGATCCCGAGATGATCAAGGAGGTCCTCGACGTGATGGAAGAGCTCGCCGGCGACGGCATGACGATGGCCATTGTCACCCACGAAATGGGCTTTGCCCGCAACGTTGCCGACCGGGTAGTCTTCATGGACCGTGGTTCTATCGTCGAAACAAGCACCCCCAATGAGTTCTTCACCAATCCCCAACATGAACGCAGCAAAACGTTCCTTAAGCAGGTGATCGGGCATTAGCCTGTCCTATTTCGCCACGCGTTGAAACGTGCAGAGCAAGCAATGTGACAAATGCTTCGCACTGCTGGCATTCACGGATCAGGTTGAGCACTAAGGTTTAAGCTTGAGGCTCGCACCCAAAAATAGTCGGTCTAATGAGACAATAATATCCAACCTGCATTTGCAGCTTTCAAGCACAGCCGAACGTCCGAGATGGCGGGCGGTGTTGATCTTGTCAGCGAAGGAATGGCAGCTCTTAGAATCTCTGGCTTAGGTAGTAAAGACCGGGATGACGTCGGAAGTCGGCAGGCAGCTAGGCACATTTTCATGCATAGTGGTCCTTTCTTAAGCGGACAAGGGCATTGGGAAGTGCTGAGGCTGAACGAGTTCCCCGACTTGTTTAAGAAGCTCGGATGCATCCAGACTTACTGCCTTAGTTATGAATACGCGACCTCCATGCGGTTCGGATTGTATCGGCCAGCACGGCCTAGAGGGCATACCCAGTCTATGGGCGCTCCTTCGCGCCACTGGTATATTCAGCGAAGCCTTATCTAGCTAGCTCTACCTCGTCCCTACGCCGAGACGGTAATAGCCCAAACTGCGTGGCGACGATTTCCTTACATACTCAGCTGATTGATCAGGCCTTCGATCAAATCTTGCCCGAGGTCATCCGTGGGAGGCGTGACTTGCGGTGCCATGAGGTCTGTTACGTCGCCCGCTGGCGCCAATGGCGTTGGCGGAAGGGGGGCCAAACGTCCTGGCTCCCTTGGATCCGGCCTGGGAAGCATGATGTTCACGGACTGCGGCGCTAGCAAGGCGGTACTCTCCATTGGAGGCGGCGCAATCTCGCTCGGCGCGTCAGAGCCCGAAACCTGCTGCCTCAGGATCCCGCCGAGAACCGAGTTTAAGAACGTCTGTTCAGTTGGTGGCGTGTTAGCGTCCCCAGACAGTCCCTGGCCGCCAATCAATTGGCCGATTGTGTCACGCAGACCTTCATCTCTTAGTCCGCCCGTCTCGCCGCCGAGGCCCTCGATTACGTCAGACGCACCGCCGGTCAGGCCACCGACGTCGACGCCCAGCTGTGACAGGGCCTGCAGTGCCCGGCTGGGATCGGCCAGAATAGCGGAAAGGTCTGGATAGATGCTGGGACCCGATAGCGGTCCATTGATGATGATCGGCATCCCGAGACCGGAGACGTCGAAGTCACCGCCTTGTCCGTCCAGGGAGCCCACCACGCGTGGGTCCAGGCGAATGTCTATGGTCTGGGCGGCCAGATCGACGCTGCCTGTGCCACTCATTCGGACAAACGGACCGAGCACGCGGATGGTTTCTGCCTTGGCGACGCCATTAGCAATGTTGACCGCCACGGACAGTTCGGAGAATTCGGTCTTGGTACTGGCGTCCTGGGAATAGCCGGAGCCGATCAGGGAGCGCACATTTCGAACCAGGCTTGCAACGTCGATACCGCGCAGTGCCCCATTCGTCACCACGACATTGACCGGACCATTGAGCGAGCGGGCGAAGGCCTGGCTATCGCCCCCGGCGCCGCTCACCTGGATGCTCGCCTTGAGTTGCCCCTCGATCTGCCCAAAACCGGCGGCGTCCGACAACAGCGGCAGCGCCTGCACGTTCTCCATGGCGGCGGCGACATCGATGGACGGAACATTACCGGCACCATTGGCCGTGACGTTGGCGGTGATGATGCCTTCGTAAAAGCCCGCCGGCGGTATGTTGAGCTTGGCAACACCCTCCGCGACCGACAGCGTGGCCGTGGTCGGCCCCACCTTCACGTCGCCATAGGCTAACTGGTTCGCTGAAAAGCGAATGTCGGCATTGAACAACCGCAACACGGACAAGTCGATTGCTGCGGGGCCGGATGCCGACGAGGCCGAAGCTGCCCTGCCGCCGCCGGTCAGCGTGCGAAGATCGAGTGTATCAACCGACAGGGATGCGGTGATGCTCGGCTTGCCCGCCATCGCAACGGACAGGGAGCCATTGGCTCGAATGTCATCGAGACGGATTGTTGCGTCGGTCATGGCGAACTGGTCACTGCCTGCCGAGATGCCGCCAGAAAAAGCAAACTGACCCAGTGGGCTTCCGACCGACTGTCCCAGCCAGCCCAGCGCGCGGGTCAGCGATGGCGTTGCGATGTCGGCTTTGCCACTCACCTGGCCGGTAGGCGTGACCGTGCCGGAGAAACTGGCAGTGACCCGTTGGGACTTGAGGTCGAATACCACGGCGCCCGGTTGCTCCCACAGGAGCTGGGTCGGCGTGAGCGAGGTTGAAAAGGTCACGGCTTCGCCGTTCCAGCGCGCCGATCCGGAGGCGCTGAGTGGCTGGCGGATATCCTCGATCCGAACGCTGGCCTGCAGCGCGTCCACTACACCCGCGCCCTGGCCGGCGATGGAGGCAAGCTGGGGCACATCGACTTTGCCGTCGGCGAGCGAAACCGATCCCCGCAGGTTGAGTGAATTTCGAATTGCCGTCCCATCCAGGCCTTTGAAGGCATACTGGAGTTCGGAGGACAGCTGACCCGTCAGAGGCGATTGCTGGCCCAGCAGCGCGGCGAGCTGTTCGATGTCGATGGATAAAAGATTGAGTGAGCCGCTGGCGACGGAGGGGGTGGCATTGGCATCCAGGGCGACGCTCGCGACGAGGCTGCCGCCGGCAATGCTGGCTGAGTCTACGGTCGAGACGAGGCGGCCTTCCTGGAGCCGCGCGGCGAAGACAACATCGTGCGCGACAGCGTCACCCACCTGCAGTGCCTCGGCATGTAGCTCCAGATCGGCATCCAGCGCTTTCAGCGCCGAGAGGTCGGGGCCGCCGGACGGTGCAGTGCCGGGGGCAGTGGCCGCCGGCGCTTCACCTGCCTGTGTGGGTTGGAAATCCGCATAAGAGAGGATACCGGCTTTGACGCGGGCAACGATAGTGGGTCGCTCGCCCGGGACATAGCTGGCGTCCAGCTGCATCTTTTGACCCATGCTGTCGATTTCGCCGCCGGTTACGCGATAGCTGCCGTCTTCAGCCAGCTGAATATTGCCCGATGCCTTGACGTCGGCGAGCGCCGGATGCACCGGCTGAGACGCCTTGGCCGAAATGGAGAACGTGGCGGGTTGCCGCACCAGCAGGTCGCGCAGTGAGCCGATCTCGGCGCCGACCTCCATTCGGTTGCCGTCCATGACGCCGGACACGGCAATCGAGGCAGGCATGCTGATGCCGGGGAAGGAAAGCCGCACGTCAATGTCACTGGCAATGGCGGCGATTATCCCGGCTTGGTCCTGCGACACCTCGCCCTCGGTGACCACGATATGATCGATCGAGACCTTCTCCAGATATCCGGCAAGCACCCGGAAGATGTCGTCAGTCCCGGCCTCTTGTGGTTTGGCCTCCCTGTTGCCGGCGCCGGCGGACAGAACAATGCGGGGGCTCCGTATCTCGATCCCGGTAATCTGGATCTGGCCAGAGAAAAGCGCCAGTGGGGCGACCGATGCGACTGATCGCGCGGCTGTCATCGCGAGGGAGCCATCCTCAGCCGTATAGGCGAAGTCTTCGACGACGATGCCAAAGTCGGGCACCACGGAAAAATGGAGCGGCCCATTGAGGGCAATCGTTGCACCAGAGGCGCGAGACAACTGGTCGGCAAGCGCCGTCCTCAGCGCGGTGGAATTGATTGCCAGAGGCAATACAAATACCAGAGCCGCAAGCGCCAGGGTAAGAGATCCCACGACCACAGCTATTTTCTTCATGTCGGCGCCTCCGGCATTAAGGCGAATGAACGAGGTCTACCGACTGCCTACGATTGGGATCGGGTCACGGTGCTTAGTCAGCACTACCGCAAATGACGATCTAATTCGTTAACCACTGATTGGGCGCCTGAGGGCCTTTAGGAGATCGATCATAAGCGAACCCGGCTTCGATTTCAGAGCTACTGGTGAACGCCCGGCGCTGGCTCATCCGAGCAGCGCCGCATATGCCATCGGATCATCGACGGGCAAGGGTTGCGTGATGCAGAATTCATGCAACGTGGCGCAAGCGAACCGCTGCTTGGGCCAACGATACATACTACGCGTGGCGGCCCTCAAGGCTCTGCGTCGTCAGTGCATGGCTATCCTTTCGAAGGAGAAGCTGAAACGACCTATTGGTGCCCACAATGTTGTGTGCGGGAAACTGCGCCACTGGAGCTCCCTGCCAAGGGGCACGGTGCGACGGCGGTCTCATAGGTTCGATAAAGCTAGGCATCTGGGACGCTTCCTGCTGTCGGAGTCACGCTGCGGATCCGCTGTCGTCTCCGTCCGCTATTGACATCCTGATCGCCGAAAGCTCTCTGTCGGTAACCGACCCCATTGCGGGTCCCATGAAGGAACTGGCATTCATCCCAAAAGCAGTTGTTAACCGACTGTATCCTAGTCGATTGCCGCCGTGTGATCTTGTTCAAGTCCTGTCGAGCGATGGTCCGCGGATTTCGGCTGCCACATACATGAACGCATTCCATTCACGGACATAAATTCAGTTCACAAATGCCGTTTGCGGCACTTCAGGTAAGTGGATTGCGGGCGGGCTCTCCAGAGTGCAGACCTCACCAGCGTCGACAACCAAGCACGCATCATTACCTGGATAGTGAGGATCTGGCGGCTGGACGATCCAAAAATGCAGCCCAGTCAAATCGATAATGGCTGGGCGACACGCCTCCATCTGTTCAGAGCGGCTCACCCATAACTTCAAGACCAGCTGCACTGATCGGGTAGCATAGTCGATCGTGCATTTGTGGAGTTCTGCATCATGAATACCGCTGGGCAACGAAATGGCAGTTCGTCCAGAGTCATCAGAATTGCACCACAAAGCACCCCACTACCGAGACCGCAATCTGCCTTGGTCGCTATTTCAGAGCGCTTGCAGACCAAAGCTATGCAGAAATACGGGCGCTCTAAGTGAGTGCTGGCAGATTACCTTTTGACTTCAATTTAATAGGTGTTCGTGCTTTACTCGGACCGGCGCGCCATTTCTTCTTTTTGTTAGATTGAACATCAGTTCAAACGGGCAGCAACGGCACGGTAAAACGCACGTGGCTGTTGTTGCCGCGTGCGTTGCCAGATCATCTTTTTTGGGCCGTTTTACCCCACCCAGTTTTCTGCGATCCAGGCGCTGACGGTGCCGAAGTCTGTAGGCTCGGTGGTGTCGATGCGGCGCGTTGGGCCGCGATCCAGAGGAGTGGCGCGGGCGGCCAGGTCGCCGAGCTCGGGTAGGTAGGCCGCGCCGGGGTGGCCGGGCAGGCGGTCGCCGAGCCGGGCGGCGTAGCGGTCGACAATGGTGTTGGGCGGCGCGTGGCACCAGAGTTCAAGCGTTTCGGTAACGCCGGCCATGGCGAGATAATCGTCCAGTACTTCGCGCGGCTGGAATCCGAACCAGGCATCGACGATAACCGTCGTTCCGGCGGGTGCATCGGCCACTAGCGACCAGATGGCCTTGTAGCTGGCTTTGCCCAAGGTGCGGTTGAACGGCCGATCGACGCCCTCAATGACTTCCAAAAACGGGTTCTTGATGGTGTCTAGCGTCAGCAGCGGCCAGCCGGTACGTTCCGACAAAGCATGCGCCACCCGGCTCTTGCCGCTGGCAGGCACGCCATTGACCAGAATGGCCCGCTTGCCCTTGGGGCCCGAAAGCCGGTCCATCGCGCATTGCGCAGCGCCGATCACGCCCGCATCATCGCCCAGTTCTGCAGCCACAACGGGGCTGTCATACCAACATGCTTCCGGTGCAATGGCACTCAAGGCTGCAACCGCCTGTTTGCCCATGCCGCCGCCGAGAATGACGAGATCGGGATCAAGCGTTGCGACCAGACTGTCGACGGCACGGCGCAATGGGCCGGCCCAAGCCAGTAGAACGGCGCTGGCGACTTCATCGCCCGCATCACGCGCTGCGAGCAGGCTATCGGCGCTGGTGCCAACAGGTAGCCCGGCCTCAATGACATGGCGACCAAAGGCCGTGCCCGAACTCAGGGTTTCAACGCAGCCATGCCGCCCGCAGGCACAGAGCCGACCATTGGGTTCGACGACGAGATGGCCAAGCTGCCCGGCCGCGCTGCGGCCGCGCATCAGATGGCCGTGTTCGAGTGCGGCGCCGCCAATGCCGGTGCCGATGGTTAGCATGACGATATTCTGCTTGCCGCGCCCGGCGCCGAAGGCCGCTTCGCCCAGCAGAGCCATGCTGCAGTCGTTTTCCAGCACGACGTCAAGACCGGTCGCTTCGCGCAAAAGCTGCGCGAAGGGGAGTTTTGATAGATCGACATAACCGCCCGACAAGACAGCAGCACTAGTGCTGTCCACCCGTCCGGGCACGCCAACGCCAATGCCGGTGACACCGCTGTCCATCACCTGCCCGATCAAGGCAACCGTGGTGGCCAGCACGGCTGCGGGATCGGAAGAACTTGGGGCGCGCGCGCTGGCCAGAATGCTGCCTTTGTCGCTCACCCTGGCGGCGCGCACATGCGTGCCGCCGATATCGACGCCAATTGCCGTTGTGCCCATGACGACCTCCCCGATCGATCAGGCAACCTGCCGGTTTTCCCGGCTATAGCGCGCGATGACCGCCTGAATTTCACGCAGGCGCGGCACCGCAATGGTCTGCAACCGCTCGCGGGTCACGGCCCGGTCGAGCGAAATGCAGTCCTTCCACAGCGACCGTCCGGCGATAACGCCAGACGCGCCATTGTGCATGGCGATCTCGACCTGTTGCAAGAAGGTTGCGTGGTCCACGCCAGCCGACAGGATTGCCCATGGCACGTCACCACACATCTTGGTGACTGCGGCGCAGGATTCTGGCGACCCTGGATAGGGCAGCTTGAGAACTTTCGAGCCGACATCAAGGCAAAGGCGGGTGCCGCCTTGGATCAGTTCGGGGATCTTGGCTGCATAAGCTTCCTTGCTTTCGCCTTCGAGCGCATAGGTCAGGAATTCGACCACCAGCAGCAGGTCTTCGCTGGCGAAGTCGGCGATGACGCGTTCTAGCGTTGCCATATTGGCTGTGTTTGCAGCGGGTGTGTCGGAGCGCAGATAGATCATGATCTTGCCGCCGGTGCCGCCAAACTGGCGCACGGTGCGGGCGGTAATGCCATCGACCATCTTGGAAATGCGGTAGCCTTCGGGCGATACGTCCCAGCCGGAGGCATCGAGCCCGATCAGTAGGGCGGTGTCACGGCGCAGCACGCCCTCATCGACCACTTGCGGCACGGCGCAGATCGGATCAACCAATACGCAGGAGGCTTCGCTGGCCAGATAGCTGGTAATGTCGGCCTTCGTATTGCCCAGTACGTCATTGCCGATCTTGGCCTGCGCCTCCGGGTCGGCGGCCAAAAGGGTCCGCATGCCGCCGCGCTGGTCACAGGCAATGACCATCATCGCGCCGTCGCGCCCGCAGATCTGGTGGTAGCCACGTCTTTCGGCTGTTGTCATGCGCGCCATGAAATTCTCCTCAAAATTTGGGCAGCAAGGCGCCTGGCACGCAAAATGGGTTTTGCGCGGCAATTGCCTATCGATGGGGTTTGGGCGATAACGCTCTATCGTTGAGTGATGTGTAACACATTGCTGAAAGGAATTTCAAGCTGTCTTTGCAACCCGGGGATGCTGGGGTTTCCCGCTCCATGATGCATGCGGTCGCCAAGCTGCATTACGAGAGCGACATGAGCCAGGTCGAGATCGCGCGCCGCATGGGCGTGTCGACGGCGACCATTTCACGTCTGCTGCAGCGCGCCCGGGCCGAAGGCATCGTGCGCATCGAGATCCGCGATATCGTCGCGCCTGAAGCGCTGCGCGATCGGCTGGTGGCGGCTTTGGGGCTGAAGCGCGCAGCGGTGATCGACGCGCCACCGGCCGGTGTGCTCGAAGCTTTGGCGGCGCCTTTGGGCGACGTGCTGCGCGATGCTGGATTGGGCGTTGGCTCGGTTTTGGCAATCGGCTGGGGCCGGGCGGTCAGTGCCGTCATGCAGACCGGATTGCCCTCCCTGCCGGGCGTCATCACCGTGCCGGCAACCGGCGGCATGCAGCAGCACGCCCCCCATTTCCAGGTCAACGAATTCGTCCGCCTTGCCGCCGAGCATATGGGCGGCACGCCCCATTTCATTCACGCGCCGTATCTGCCATCGGCCGAAACCCGTGCCGCTTTCCTTGCCGACCCGGCTATCGCCGATAGCGTGGCCCTATGGGATCGCATCGATGCTGCCATCGTCGGCGTCGGTCTGCCGCATGCCGTCAATGCCCCCGAAGCCAGCGCCGCGACGCCCAGCGAGCAATTGCTGAGTGATGCGGCGGGCGACGTGATCCGCCACTATTTCGACCGCAATGGCACGCTGATCGAGTGGGAGGGCGAGGCCCGCATGATCGCTGCCTCCGTCGCTCAGCTGCGCAAGGCGCCGCTGGTCATCGGCGTGGCGGCTGGCGAGAACAAAGCCGGTGCCATTTTCGGCGCCGCCAAGGCTGGCTTCATCAGCGCCCTGGTCACCGACGCCCGCACCGCCGAAGCAATCCTCCAGATCACCGGCTAACATCGCGCCTGCCATTGGCCGCACCGACCGCCCCCCCAACAGGGCGGCGGTGGCTTTGTCGTGCCCGTCATCAAATACACCCGAATCTTTCACCGCGTAAAATTTGATATTTGCGCGCACTAATCTGTTGACAGTGACGCCGCGCCGTGGAGTCCTATGCAGGTGGATCACCGGAGCAACCGGGACCACAGAGGAATGGCGGCGCGAGGTCGTGTCGTTGAGGAGATTTGCCGATCACCGGACCGTGCCACCCGCTTTATCGCGGGCTTGACATGACGTGTCTCGATGTGAAGTAAATTGCAGAAGAAAATTTCACTTGACGATTTCGTTGCGTCGGGATGAGATATGTTAACTGGATAAACAAATTTTTTGTCCAGCCGAATGACTGTCAACGAACAGCTCAATGAGGGAGGAATCCATGGAGCGTCGTTCTATTCTCAAGGCGGTAGCCGCTGCTGCACTCGTCACCACGATGGGTGTCGGCATTCTGCCAGCCCATGCGCAGGACAAGAAGTTCACCATCGCCCTGATCCCGGGCCTGACCACTGACGGCTTCTACATCACCATGCGCCGTGGCGCCGAGGCTGCGGCCGAAGCGCTGGGTGTCGAGCTGGTGTTCCAGGGCGGTCCAGAGTTCAATCCGGTGGTTCAGGTGCCCGTGCTCGATGCCGTTATCGCGCGCAAGCCCGATGCCATCCTGATCGCGCCGACCGATACCACCCAGCTCATCGAACCTCTGCGCAAGGCCAACGAAGCCGGTATTCCGGTCATCACCGTTGATACCTTTATCGGCACCGGCAGCTACCAGACCGGCGCTGGCGAAGCGGACTTCCCGCTCTCCTACATCGCATCCGACAACGTGCTCGGCGGCCGTATCGCTGCCCGCGCTCTGGCCAATGCCATCGGTGGCGAAGGCAAGGTTTTCGTGTCCAACGTCAACCCTGGCATTTCCACCACCGACCAGCGTGAAGCCGGCTTCAAGCTGGAAATGAAAGAGAACTTCCCCAAGGTGGAAGTGCTCGAAACCCAGTTCAACAAGAACGACGCCAACAACGCTGCCAGCCAGGTGCAGGCCGTGTTCGCCCGTAACGCCGATCTCAAGGGCGTGTTCGGGGCCAATCTGTTCTCTGCGCTCGGTGCCGCCAATGGCGTGCAGCAGGCCGGCCAGACAGGCACGATCAAGGTTGTTGCCTTCGACGCACCAACCAGCATCGTCGACAACATTAATACGGGTCTGGTCGACGTGGCCATTGCCCAGCATCCAGCCGAAATCGGTTACTACGGCGTGGTGTCGGCTTATGCCCACCTCACCGGCCAGTCGATCCCGGTCAATATCGGTACGGGCTTTACCATCATGGACAAGTCCAACATCGCCGATCCTGACATCGCCAAGTACCTCTACACCGAATAAAGCGCGTCCCTCCCGGCCCGGTTCCTCTTCGGAGGGGCTGGGCTTGGACTCGTCTTACGCCCGTGGCTTTGGCCTTGAGCGTGGCAATGCCCAACGAGGTACTACTCAATGACTGCTCCGGACACGCAGGGTTCCCCTGCCCAAGGTCACGTCGCGCCCCAGGCCGACCACGCTGACCGCGCCAAATCCACTTTGCAACGTATTGCCGATCTGCGGGCCTGGCTGTTCCTGGCCGCTCTGGTGCTGGGCTTTGAAGCCTGGGCCCGGCTGAGCTTTGGTGGCACCTTCATTCTCAACCCGTTCAACCTGCAGTCGATCGCCGTCTTTGCGGTCGCCCCCATGTTGCTGGCAACGGGCCAGACCTTCGTCATCATCTCCGGCGGTATCGATCTGTCGCTCGGCTTCATCATGGGGCTGGCCGCCGTTGTCGCTGCCCATGTGATCAACTGGGCCGCCCCGATGATGGGCGCACCAATGGCCGTGCTGTTCGGCGCGCTGGTCGCCATTCTGGTCGCTGGTATTCCCGGGACGGTCAACGGCCTACTGGTGTCCCGGCTGCGTGTGCCGCCGTTTATCGGCACGCTGGGCATGTTCGGCGTGGCGCGCGGCGTGGCCTTCCTGCTCGCCGGTGGCACGACTGTTCCGGTCAAGAACGAGTTCTTCGCGGCCCTGGGCAATGGCCGTATCTTCAACATTCCCTACGTCGTCATCGTCACGCTGATCTTCGTTCTGGTGATGCATTACCTACTCAGCCAGACCCGGTTCGGCCAGCACAACTACGCCATCGGCGCCAATGCCCAGGCGGCACGCCGCGCCGGTATCGACATCAAGTGGCATCTGCTGCGCCTCTATATCCTCTCCGCCATGTGCGCCGGTCTCGCCGGCGTGCTCTATTCGGCCCGCTTCAGTGCCGGTGCCGCACAGGCCGGCGAACCCCTGCTGCTCGATAGCGTTGCGGCGGTGGTCATCGGTGGCGCCAGCCTCTTTGGTGGCTCGGGCACCATCTTCGGCACGCTCGCCGGGGCGCTGGTGATCGCGGTCATCCAGTACGGTCTGGTTTTCGTCAATGTCGAGCCGTTCTGGCAGTTCATCAGTGTCGGCGTCGTCATCATCATTTCGGTTCTGATCGACCAGGCACAACGCCGGTTCAGCGGAGGTCGCCTCGATGAGTAATACTGCTGAGCCGCTGCTCGATATCCGCAATCTGTCCAAGAACTTTGCCGCAGTGCAGGCGCTTCGCGATTTCTCCATGGTCGTGCGACCCGGTGAAGTGGTGGCGCTTGCCGGTGATAATGGCGCGGGCAAGACCACGCTGATCAAGGCCATCTCGGGCGTCTACAAACCCTCCTCCGGCGAAATTCGTCTGCGGGGTGAGCCGGTGAGCTTTTCGACGCCACAAGAGGCGCGCGACAAGGGCATCGAGACCATCTACCAGGACCTGGCCCTGGCCGATAATCTCTCCATCGGCGCCAATATCTTCCTCGGCCGCGAACCGATGCGCAAAGCCTTTGGCTTCCTGCCGGTGCTCGACCGCAAGAAGATGGCTGACGCAGCCAAGTCGACCATGGCGCTGCTCGATTTCCATGTGAACCGCATGGAAGCCCCGGTCAGCAACTTCTCGGGTGGCCAACGTCAGGCCGTCGCCATCGGTCGTGCCGTTTATTGGGACGCCCAGATCCTGATCATGGACGAACCCACGGCCGCGCTCGGCGTGCCGGAACAGCGCAAGGTGGTGTCATTGATCCATCAGCTTAAGGCGCAGGGTCGTGGCGTGATTTTTATCTCGCACAATCTGCAGGACATCTTTGCCGTGTCCGACCGCATCGTCGTGCTGCGGCGCGGCGTGCAGGCGGGCGAGCGCAAGATCTCCGAAACGACGCATGACGAAGTGGTCAAGCTGATGGTGGGCGGCTAGGCCGCCCATCTAGGCCGATGCGCGCAGCACCAGTTCGGCATTGAGCAGAATATGATGGCCCTGCATCCGCGGATCTTCAAACACCCTGCTGCTATCGAGTTTGGACAGCAGCAGGGTAATCGCCAATCGACCCATCTCCGTCGTGTTCTGCGACACCGTCGTCAGCGGCGGCCAGATATAGTCGCTGAACGGCTGGTTATCGTGACCCGCGACCCGCAGGTCGCAATCAGGGCCGATGCCCACCTTGAGCCCTGCCTGATTGACCGCCGCCAAGACGCCAAAGGCCACGCGGTCATTGGCGCAGAGGATGATCTTGCTGGGAAAACCGCCGCGCGACAGGATCGTGTTGGTCTGGTCGAACGCCGTGCGCTCAAAATCCCAGGTGTCGGCCGGTTCAAGCTCGATAAACAGCGGCTCAAGCCCGCGCCGCTCCATGGTCGCCGCATAGGCAGTGCGCCGCTCGATGCCATTGGTGGTCACCCAAGGCATGTCGAAATAGGCCGGCCGATCGCCAAGCCGTGTCAGATAGTCGGTGATCAGCGCCATGCTCTGGGCATTGTTGGTGCCGATGAACGCTTCTTCCTCGTCGAACGGCGCGTCGATGAAAACGATGGGAATGTTGCGCGCCAGCGCCTTGATCTTGTCGTGGTGGATCTTCTGCTTGCCGATGGCGACAGGCGCCATGATGACCCCGGCCACATTGAGCGCGGTGAGGCTCTCGATGGCCTCAGCCTCAAGCTCGGCCTTGCCGTCAGAGCTGAACACAAAGGTCAGATAACCCGCCGCGCTGGCCTCGGCTTCGATCTGTCGGCGCAGGCCCATATAGAACGAATCCAGCGAACTGGGAAAAATCAGGCCGATGATCTTGGAGCGCCGACGGTTGAGATTGACCGCAAAAATATTGGGCCGAAAGCCGGTTTCGGCCAGCCCGGCCTCGATCTTTTCGCGCACCTTCACCCGCACCGAACTCGCGTCCTGAAAATACTTCGACACGGTCGGCCGCGACAGGCCCACGGCCTTGGCGAACTCTTCCATGGTGCGGATTTGCTTGGTCGTCATCGGCGGTCAACTCCAGCGCCCAACGGTCAGCGCCACAGCCTTCTTGCTGGCACTCCGCCCCCGCCCTGTCAAACATCATTTGACGCGCGCTAATGAAAATTTTTACGCGGAATAATTATCAATGAACGCCAATGAACCCAAACCACCAGTGATCGGATCGCTGGGCGAACTGCTGGTGGAGTTCGTCTGCCTCGAGCAGGACGGTCACAATGTCCGCGCTGCGCCCTATGTCGGGCCCTTTGCCAGCGGCGCTCCGGGTATTTTCATTGATCAGGCCGCGCGCATGGGCGCAACCACGATCTTTTCCGGGGCAGTGGGCGACGACGCTTTTGGCCAGGTGCTGCGCAACCGGCTGGAATCGGTCGACGTCGCCAATACGCTGATCCGAACCATCAAAGGCGTGCCCACCGGGTCGGCCTTTGTCAGCTACAACAAGGACGGCAGTCGGGATTTCGTCTTCAACATCGCCCACTCGGCCGCCGCCCATTTCCCCACCGGGCAGGAGGCCATCGCCGCCCTGCTCGCCGCCGGCATCACCGTGTTCCACATCTCCGGCTCAACGCTCGGCAATCCAGCCATGTGCGCCGCCGCGCTCGAAATCTGCACCGCACTGCACGCAGCAGATGTTGAGATTTCCTTCGACCCCAATGTGCGCAAGGAACTGCTTGGCGATCCGGTTTACCTCGCCGCCGTCCGGCAGCTCACCGGCATCGCCACCTATTTCCTGCCCAGCGACGATGACGCGGCGGTCCTGTTTCCCGGCGAAAGTTTTGAAGACTTCTCGACCAAACTGATCGCCAGTGGCGTCAAATATGTCGTGCTCAAACGCGGCGCGATTGGCAGCACCGGCCGCAATGCAGATGGCACTATCCTCTCCGTGACAGCGCACAAGGTAGACGTGCTCGACCCGACCGGCGCCGGCGACTGCTTCTGCGCCACCTTCGTCGCCTCGATTGTCAGCGGCGCCGATTTCGCCCGCGCCCTGCACCTCGCCAATGCCGCCGGGGCCCTGGCCGTCGGCAAGGTCGGGCCCATGGAAGGCAACTCCACTCTCGCTGATATCAAGCGTTTTCTCGAGGCGCAGCCATGATCGACTTTGCCGCCCTCGTCGCCGCCAACCGCGCCGGCCAATCCATCGGCCAGCCGTCCTACTGCACGGCGCATCCGCAAACCCTCACCGCTATCCTTACCGCCTATCGCGATAGCGCCGACCCGATCCTGATCGAAGCCACCTGCAATCAGGTCAATCAAGACGGCGGCTATACCGGCATGACCCCCGCCAATTTCCGCCGCTTCGTCGAAGATCTGGCGCATCGCGCCGGGGTCGATCCGGCCCGCATCACCTTGGGCGGTGACCATCTCGGCCCCAATCCATGGAAGTCGCGACCCGCCGCCGAGGCGATGGACAAAGCCAAAACCATGGTCGCCGACTACGTCCGCGCCGGCTTCACCAAAATCCACCTCGACGCCTCCATGGCCTGCGCCGACGATGGCACGCTGTCCGAAGCCACCATGGCCGCCCGTGCCGCCGAACTCTGCGCCGTCGCCGAAGCCAACGCCTCAGGACCGCTCCACTACATCATCGGCACCGAGGTCCCGGTTCCCGGTGGCGAAACCGAAACGCTCTCCGCACTCGCCGTGACGAAACCTGACGCCGCCCGTGCCACCGTCGATCTCCACCGTGCAGCGTTCGCCAAAGCCGGCCTCAACGCCGCCTTCGATCGCGTCATCGGCGTCGTCGTGCAGCCCGGCGTCGACTTCGGCAATGATCAGGTCTTCCGCTTCGATCTCCCTGCAGCATCGGTCTTGTCGAAATCCATCCTCGACCTGCCCAACATTGTGTTTGAGGCCCACTCCACCGACTACCAACCTAGCGACGCGCTGGCGGGTCTGGTGGCCAATCACTTCGCCATCCTCAAGGTCGGCCCCGAGCTGACCTTCGCCTATCGTCAGGCAATAATCGCGCTTGCCGCGCTCGAAACTGCGCTCGATCTCCCGAAGCCATCAAACTTCGTCCAGACCATCACCGACGAGATGCACCGCGATCCAAAACACTGGCGCGCCTATGTCGCTCCCGACGACCGCGAAAGCCGCATGCTGCTCTACGGCCTCAGCGATCGGGTGCGCTATTACTGGCCCAACCCAGCCATCCAGTCCGCCCTGCAACGCCTGACCGAAAATCTTGCCGCAGTGCGTCACGAGCCCGGCCTCGTCGCCCAATACGGATTCAATCTGGTCGACACCGATGACACCACCGACCTGCCGACCCGCTTCATGCAGCAGGCAGTCGGTGCGGTGGTCACCAAATACCGATCAGCCTGCGGCTGATCAGGTCCGCAAATCGAGATTGGACAGGTCGAACTCTTCGTGATGCGCCAGCGCCGCCGCTCCGATCGCGCATTCAAACGCGCCGATCCGCGACACACTGAGGCGCGGCATGCTCATGCCAGGCACCATGCGCCGGTTGAGCGGTGGTCCGACCCGCGCCACGACGGCATCAAGTATCGGCAACATTGCCCCGCCCAGCACGATCTCGTCGGGATCAAAAATACTGGTGATGTCGACCAGCCCATCGGTCAGGTGTCCGGAGAGCGTCGTAACGGCCCGCTCGGCATCGGGATCGCCCGTCACCAGCGCTGCCGCAACCTGCGCTGGCAGGTCCGGATCGGTCGCGCCTTCATCGACATCCTTATTGGTCGCGTAGCGCTGCAGCGCCTTGAGATTGACGAAGGTTTCAAGGCACCCGCGCTGCCCGCAACTGCACAGTGGTCCATCCGTCGCAATGCGCAAATGCCCGAACTCAGTGCCTAGCCCATTGCCGCCGCGCAGCAGCTTGTCGTCGATGATCACCGCGCCGCCACAACCGGTGCCGAGCTTGAGATAAACCACGACGCCATGATGTGGCCGTGGATCGGAATAGATGTGCCCGAACGCGGTGGCATTGGCGTTGTTTTCGATATGGCAGGGCAGGTCGATCCGGTCGGCGATCAGCGGCGTGAGGTTAACATCCTTCCACCCCAGGATCGGCAGATTGACCACATGCCCGTCGCGCCGCACCAGCCCCGGCACCGTCACCACCATTGCCCTTATGCTGGCGCGGTAGAGGCGGTTCTCGCGCAGGCTGGCGAGCTTTGCGGCAATCAGGTCGATCACCTGTTCCGGCGAACTCTTGCGATCAATCGGCTGCGCCGCCGTCTCGACAACGCCCGCCGCCAGATCCATCAGCGCAAAGCGCAGCACGCCAACGCCGATCTCGACGCCGAGAAAATAGGCGCCCGTCGGATCAATCGCGATATCGACCCCCGGCCGCCCCACATCGCGCCGCGTCGCAGGATCATCGCTGCTCCGGCTTTCGCGCACCATGCGGCGTGCCAGCAGATCATCGATCATCCCGGTCACCGAGGCCCGCGTCAGCGACAGCCGCCGCGCCAGCTCGGCGCGCGGCACCGGGCCGGTCACGCGCAAAATAGCCAGCAGCCGCCGTTCATTGATGTGTCGCACCAGCGACTGGTTCGCCATGGCTTTGTCCCAACCCTCGCTCAGCCAGTTAGCGCAGACCTGTTGACAGCACAACAGCGCTAGCTATTATGTTTGCAAAGTTAACAAATTAATCGAAACCGCCTGCCTTGGCGAGTTCGAGCTTGGGCAGGAGGGGCGATATGCCCAAAAAACAGGATCGGCGTCTGCGGGTCGGCGTGCTCGGTTGCGGGGCTATCGCACAGGCTGCCCATTTTGAAAGCTGCACCAAAGCCGCCAATGCCGATCTCTACGCCATTTGCGACGTCGCCGACGATTTGCGTGAGCGTATGGCCGCCACCCACGCGCCGCAAAAAAGCTTTAGCGACTACGACGTGATGCTGGCCGATCCAGACCTAGAAGCCGTCATCATCGCCACTTCCGATGCCTTCCACGTCCCCGCCGCCATTCGCGCGCTAGAAGCCGGCAAGCATGTCCTCTGCGAAAAGCCGCTCGCGACGAGTGTCGAGGAAGCCGAAAGCCTGCGCGCCGCCACCGCCAAAAGTGGCAAGCGCGTGCAGGTCGGCCATATGAAGCGCTTCGATCCGGGCCTGCAGGCCGCCAAGGCTTTCATCGATGGCGGCATGGGCGACATGGTCGCGCTCAAAGCCTGGTATTGCGACAGCACCCATCGCTACCCCATGACCGATGCGGTGCAGCCGCTGATCATCGCCAGCGCCGCCGCCAAAAAACCCAGCGAAAATCCCAAGGCCGATCTCGACCGCTACTACATGCTGGCCCATGGCAGCCACCTGGTCGACACGGCCCGCTATTTCGCCGGTGAAATCGTCGCCGTCGATGCGCGTCTGTCCAATCGCGGCGGCATGCGCTGCTGGTTTGTCGATGTGGAATTTGCCAATGGCTCGCTTGGCCATCTCGACCTGACGGTCGCCGTCCGCATGGATTGGCACGAAGGTTTTCAGATCTACGGGGCCAATGGCTCCATTCTCGGCAAGACCTATAATCCCTGGTATTACAAAAGCAGCGAGGTCGATATTTTCGACGAAGCGACCGGCGCCAGCTCCCGCGTCCTCGGTGCCGATGGCCATTTCTATCGCCGCCAGCTTGAAGGCTTTGCCGATACCATTCTGACCGGCGCGCCCCAGGCCGGCGCCGATGTCGAAGACGGCATCGCCTCGGTTCGCGCCATGGTCGCCATCGCCCATTCGGTCAAATCCGGCCAGCCCGTCCGGCTCGCCGATGTTTCGGGAGCCCTCTGATGCGGCTCGGCATTTTCGCCAAGACTTTCCTCGGCACTGACCCCACGGTGGTTTTGGCCCAAGCCAAAGCGGCCGGCTTTGCCTCGGTGCAATACAATATGGCCTGTTCGGGCCTGCCCTCCATGCCAGACGCTATCAGCGATGCAGTCGTGCACAGCATCGCCGACGCCGCAACGAGCCAGAACCTCGCCATCGCTGCGGTCTCTGGCACCTACAACATGATCCATCCCGATAATGCTGTCCGCGAAGCTGGCCTCCGCCGCCTCGAAATGCTCGCCGCTGCGAGCGCGGGCATCGGCACCAGCCTCATCACCCTTTGCACCGGCACACGGGACCCTGACGATCAGTGGCGCCATCACCCCGATAACACCACGCCAGAAGCTTGGGCCGATCTACTCACCGAAATGGCAAAAGCCGCGACGATTGCGGAGCGCTACAATATCAAACTCGGCATTGAGCCCGAACTCTCCAACGTTGTTGACTCGGCCGCCCGCGCCCGCAGCCTGCTCGACGCGATAGGCAGCCCGTCACTCGCTATCGTGCTCGATCCGGCAAATCTGTTCGAGCATGCGCCATTGCCCGAGCAGCGCGACATCATTTCCCACGCCATCGACGTGCTGGGCGACCGCATCATCATGGGCCACGCCAAGGACCGCACGGCCGATGGCGAATTCGTCACTGCCGGAACCGGTGTCCTCGACTATCGCCATTATTTCGGCCGGCTGCGCGCCGTCGGCTTTGATGGCGATATGATTACCCATGGCCTCACGGCTGACGAAGCCCCCGCCGTTGCCGCCTTCCTTTCGCGGATGCTGCAATGACCCCAAAGCGCAACACCTTTCTGCGCGGCGACACGGCACTTGCCTGGTACGACACGGGCGGCGAGGGCATTCCGGTCGTTTTCCAGCACGGCCTTTGCGGCGATGTCCGCCAGACTATCGAAGCCTTTCCGAAGGATCCGCGCTTCCGCCTCATCACGCTCGAATGCCGCGGCCACGGCGCGTCCGAAGCCGGCCCGCTGACCGATCTCTCCATCGCCACCTTCGCCGATGACCTCGCAACGCTGATCGCCCAGTTGCAACTGGCGCCTGTTATACTTGGCGGCATTTCTATGGGCGCCGCCATTTCAACGCGCCTCGCCGCGCACCGCCCCGAACTGGTCCGCGCGCTCGCCCTCGTCCGCCCCGCCTGGCTCGCCAAAGCAGCGCCGCCCAATATGGCGCCCAATGCCGAGGTCGGCGCCCTGCTGGCAAGCCTGCCTCCGGGCGAAGCGCAGGACGCGTTCATCACCACGCAGACCTATCGCCGCCTCGCCGTGAACGCGCCCGACAATCTCGCGTCTCTGCTAGGTTTTTTCAGCCGCGCTCCGGCCGAGACGACGGCCGCGCTTCTGCAATCCATTTCCACCGATGGCCCCGGCATCACCGAGGCCGATTTGGCGGCCCTTACCCTGCCGACGCTCGTCATCGGCACGCGGCAGGACGTCATCCATCCCTGGCCTCTGGCGCAGCAACTTGCGGACGCCATCCCGACCGCAAAGCTGGTTGAGGCGACGCCCAAATCCATCGACAAACCCCGCTACGTCGCGGACCTTCACGCGGCGCTCGGCGCCTTCTTTGAGGACATCTGATCCATGCCCAGCCCCACCTGGATTGCCGACCTGCCGCGCCATCGTCTGCTTGCCGAATATTCGATGTGGTCCGCCGACCTCATCCGCCTCGCCGATGATCTCGCCCGCATTGAGCCCCATGCCGATATCCTTCATATCGACGTCGCCGATGGTCATTTCGCGCCAGCGCTGCTGTTCTTCCCTGATCTCGTCGCCCGCATTCGCAGCGCCACCGACAAGCCAATCCATGTGCATCTGATGGTTGCCGATACGGTGCTGCTCGAACAGATCAGCCAGTTCGCCGATGCCGGTTCGGACCTCATCAGCATCCACGTCGAAAACGCCAAGGTCGCCGACGCCGCTCTCAAGCTGCTCGCAGAACGCGGGATTGCCGCTGGCATGGTCGCGCGTATCGAAACCCCGGTCGCGCAACTGGCGCCCTACCTTGACCGCATCGAATTCCTCACCCTTCTGGGCACGGCCATCGGCGTCAAAGGGCAGGGGCTCGATCCCACGGCGACCACCCGACTGGGCGAAGCCCAAGCGCTGATCGCCAAAAGCGGTCGCTCCATCGTGCTCGCTGCCGATGGCGGCATCCGCGACACCACCGTGCCCCTGCTGCGTGCGGCAGGCGCTGAAACCGTCGTCATGGGTTCGCTGGCTTTTGGTGCGCCCGATCTGCCGGCCCGCATGGCCTGGCTACACGCGTTGTAAAACCCATGAACACCACGCGCGCCATCGGCATCGATATCGGCGGCAGCCGCCTGCGTGCCGCGCTGATCGACGCATCAGGCACCATTCTGGCGCGCTGCGAAACCACCACCCTGGCGCAGGCCGGCCCCGAAGCCGTCATCGCGCAGGTCTTTGATCTCGTCGACCAGATCGCCCCGAAAGCCGAACGCACCGCGCTCGCCGGCGTTGGCGTCGCTTGTCCCGGACCGCTCGATACCGATACCGGTCGCGCAATGGGCATCCCGACCCTCGCCGGCTGGAACGACATTCCCATCGCCCGCATGATCGAGGCTGCACTCGGACTGCCGGTGCGGCTCGAAAATGACGGCATCGCCGCCGCCATTGGCGAGTGGAAATTCGGCGCCGGGCGCGGCTTGCAGCACCTCGCCTATATCACCGTCAGCACCGGCATTGGCGGTGGCGTCGTGCTCGATGGCAAACCGCTGCATGGTCGCATGGGCATGGCCGGCCATGTCGGCCACATGACCATCGTCCCCGACGGCACAGCCTGCCCCTGCGGCAATCGCGGCTGCTGGGAGGCCTATGCCTCCGGCACAGCCTTCGGCCAGCGCATCGCGCAAAGCGTTGGCGGCAATCCAAAGTCCATCTTCGCCGCCGCCCGCACCGGAGACGCTGCCGCCCTCAAACTGGTTGCCGAGGAAGCCGACTGGCTCGGCATCGGCATCGCCAACCTGCTCCATCTCTACAGCCCCGATTGTGTCGTCATCGGCGGCGGCATTTCCAATGGCTTTGATCTGCTTCAACCCGGCATTGACGCGCGTATCCAGCGCAACGCCATGACCGCCTTCCGCAAGGTGCCGATTGTGGTTGCCGGACTGGGCGAAAATGCTGGGCTCATCGGCGCGGCGGCCATGGTGTTTTAGCCTCGCTACAAAAGTTTACGCGAGGAAACTTATTTATTGACGAATAGAAGCTTCATACCCTAGCCTGATACTGCCAAGAAGCGCGAAAGACGTGCCGGCAGGAGGAAAATCATGACGCAGAATCTTGCGGGCAAAGTCGCGTTGGTCACCGGCGCCAGTTCCGGCATTGGTCGCGCGCTGGCGCTGACGATGGCCGCCCAAGGCGCCCAGGTTGCTCTGGTCGGTCGCTCCAGGGAACGCCTGCAGGAAATCGCTGACCAGATCGGCAATAATGCGCTGGTCCTCCCTGCCGACCTCACCGATCCCGCCTCCGTCAACGCCGTCGCTGCCGACACGCTCGCCCATTTCGGTCGCGTCGATATTCTCCTCGCCAATGCCGGGCTCTACATTCCGGGCGATGTGGTCGAAGGCGATGCCGACGCCTGGGATGAACTGCTGCAGGTCAACGTCAACAGCGTCTTCCGTCTGGTCCGCGCCGTGCTGCCATCCATGGTGGCGCAACGCAGCGGCGATATCGTCGTCACCAGTTCCATTTCCGGCCATCAGGCCATTCAATGGGAGCCGATTTATTCGGCGTCCAAACACGCCATCCAGGCCTTTGTGCATGGCCTGCGCCGTCAGGTCGCGCCGCATAATGTCCGCGTTGGCGCGGTGGCACCCGGCGTCGTGCTCAACGAGCTTTGGGGCTATGACAATCCCACAGCCATCGCCGAAAAGGTCGCCGCCCGCGAAGGCCTGCAATCGCAGGACGTGGCCGATGCGGTGCTGTTCATGCTGACCCGACCGCCCAATGTCACCATCCGCGATCTGGTGATCCTGCCACAAAATCAGGATATCTGACCGGTGCCCGACACCTACGACTATGTCATCGTTGGCGCCGGTGCTGCGGGTTGCGTGCTGGCCAATCGGCTGTCTGAAGACCCCGACATTCGGGTTGCCCTGATTGAGGCTGGTCCCGACCACAATGCGCGCAAGGCCATCGTGCGCATTCCGCTCGCCATGGTCACCTTCATGGCCCCCGCGCTGGCCTTTCTCGGCGGCCCCAAATTCATGTCCTGGTTCAAGACCGAACCGGAGCCGGGTCTGCAGGGCCGCCAGATCGATCTGCCGCGCGGCAAGGGCACCGGCGGCAGCACCAATGTCAACGGCCAGATTTTCATGCGTGGCCAGCGCGAGGATTTCGACCATTGGCGCGACCTCGGCAATAAAGGTTGGGGCTATGACGATCTGCTGCCCTATTTCCGCAAGCTCGAACGCTTCGAGGCGCTGGCCGAGCCCAAAAAGACCGCGTTCAACGGCAAGCCGCTGGCCGCTCAGATCGACCCGGCGTTTCACGGCACCGATGGCCCGCTCAATATCGCGCCGCTGCGCAGCGTCAATCCTATGGCGCAGGTCTATCTCGATGCCGCCGCCGTCGCCGGCATTCCGCTCAACCCGGATTTCAATGGCGCCACCCAGCAAGGCGCCGGACTCTATACCTTTACCCAGCGCAACGGCCAGCGCGTCACCGCCGAAGGTGCCTATCTCGACCCCGTGCGCCACCGCCCCAACCTGCATGTGTTGAGCGAGCGCACCGTCACGCGCGTCGTCATGGACGGTAATCGCGCCACTGGCGTTGCGTGGCAAGGTCAGGCCGGGCAGGGCATCATCTCGGCCAATGAGGTGATCCTGTCAGCCGGCTCTTTTGTCTCACCACACCTGCTGCTGCTCGCCGGCATTGGCGACCGCAACGAACTCAACCGCCACGGCATCGAGGTCGTCCAGCACCTCCCCGGCGTCGGCGAAAACCTTCAGGACCATCTCGACGTCACGCTCGAATACAAGGCCAAGACCACCGCGCCTTATGGCATTTCCTGGCGCGCTTTGCCGCGCAACGTCCTGCACGTGCTCGATTGGCTGTTCCGCAAGCGCGGCCTCTTCGCCTCGACCACCGGCGAGGGCGGCGCGTTCCTGTCCACCGTTCCGGGCGTCGAGCGGCCAGACATTCAGCTCTTCTTCTGCACTGCAGTCGGCAATACGCAAAACGCGGGCGGCTTCACCGGCCATGGCTTTCTGATGCATGTCTGCCAGCTGCGCCCCGGCAGCATCGGGCGCCTGCGCCTTAACAGCGCCAACCCGGCCGAAAAGCCGTCCATCCTCTACAACTTCCTGCGCGGCGACAGCACGATGGATGCCCTGCGCAACGGCATTCGCATCGCCCGCAATATCATCGCGCAGGCCCCCTTCGTGCCGCATCTGCAGCGCGAGGTCGATCCCGGCCCCGACGAGCAAAGCGATGGCGCTCTCGACGCCTTCATCCGCCGCAGTGTCGGCACGCTGTTTCACCCGGTCGGCACCTGCGCCATGGGCACGGGGCCTGACGCCGTCGTCGATCCGGCAAGCCTCCGTGTGCACGGTGTCGACGGCCTCCGCGTCATCGATGCCTCCATCATGCCGACGATTGTGTCAGCCAACACGGTCGCCGCAACCTATTGTCTGGCCGAAAAGGGCGCGGACCTGATCCGCGCCGACCATCGCGCCCGCACCAACAAAGGATCATCCAATGGCTAGTTTCACTGGCAAAGTCGCCCTCGTCACCGGCACCACCGGCATCGGCCGCGCCGTGGCGCTCAAGCTCGCCGCCGAAGGCGCGCAGGTCATGGCCCTGGGCATCGATCCCGAAGGCAATGCCGCACTGGCCAGCGGTTCGTCCGTGCTGACGCGCCTCACCGATGTCGCCGTCCCCGAGCAGGTCGAGGCCGCAATTGCCGAAACCGTCGCCCGCTTTGGCGGCCTCGATATCATCGTCAATTCGGCCGCCATCCACCCCTATGGCGATTGCGTCACCACGACGCCGCAAACCTTCGCGCAGTGCCTTGCCGTCAATGTTGGGTCCATCCATCTGACCGCTCATTTCGGCGTGCCGCATCTGCGCCAGCGCGGCGGTGGCGTCATTCTCAATGTGTCGAGCGTTCAGGGCCACGCCTGCCAGACCAATGTGGCGGCCTATGTCGCCTCCAAGGGCGCGATCCATGCAATGACCCGCGCCATGGCGCTCGATTTTGCCGCCGACCAGATCCGCGTCAATTCGATCAGCCCCGGCTCTGTCCGCACGCCCATTCTCGAACGCGCCGCCCGCCACAGCGATGGCGACGATGTCGATGTCAACGCCGCCTTCGCCCGCTTTGGTGCCGCCCATCCCTTGGGCCGTATTGGCGAGCCCGAGGAAGTCGCCGACCTCATCGCGTTCCTCGCGTCCGACCAGGCCCGGTTCATCACCGGGGCGGACCACCGCATCGATGGTGGTCTCACCGCTGGCATTGCAGTCCGCTAACTGGCGGGCTGCAACTGGTCCACGGCGCTGATAATGCCGCGCAATTCGGCCAGCCCCTTGAGCCGCCCAATCAGCGAATAGCCCGGATTGACCTTCTTGGTCATGTCGTCGGCCAGCAGATGTCCATGGTCGGGCCGCATCGGGATCACCGCGTCGGCACGGCCGCTCGCGACACGCCGGTTTTCCTCGGCCCGCAAAATGGCGATCATGTCGACCATGTTGACATCGCCGCCCAGATGCTCCGCTTCGTTGAAGGAACGGTCCGGTTCGACGCTCACATTGCGCAAATGCACGAAGTTGATGCGCGAGGCGAATTCGCGCGCCATGCCGACCACGTCATTATCCGCCCGCGATCCGAGCGACCCGGCGCAAAATGACAGCCCATTGACCGGCGTATCGACCGCTCCCAGCACCGTGCGCATATCATCCGCCGTCGACACCACGCGGGGCAGGCCAAATAGCGAGAATGGCGGATCATCGGGGTGAATGCCCAGCCGCACGCCCTCTTCCTCGGCCACCGGCACCACTTCGCGCAAAAACTCAACCAGATTGGCGCGCATGTCATCGGCGCTGACATCGTCAAACTGGGCGATGCGCTGGCGAATGCCCTCACGGTCATAGCTGTCTTCGCCACCCGGCAGCCCGGCAATGATATTGGTCTCAAGCGTTGCGATAGCTGTCTCGCTCATCGTCGCGAGCTTGGCTTTGGCGGCCGCCAAAAGCTCGGGCATATAGTCGCCCTCCGCGCCCACGCGTTTCAGCACCAGCGCGTCATAGGCAACGAATTCCACCATATCGAACCGCAGCGCCAGGCCTGTCGTCGGCATTGGATAGCGCAGATCGGTGCGGGTCCAGTCCACCACCGGCATGAAATTATAGCACACCACTGGAATGCCGGCCTTGCCCAGATTGGCGAGGCTGGTTTTCCAGTTATCGATGAACTGCCGATATGGCCCGCTGCGCAGCTTGATGGACGTGTGCACCGGAATGGATTCGCACACCGACCACACCAAACCTGCCGCTTCCACCATTGCCTTGCGCTCGGCAATATCGGCTGGCGTCCAGGCGCGCCCGTCATAAATCTGGTGCAGCGCCGTCACGATCCCCGACGCCCCCGCCTGCCGCACATGGTCGAGCGACACCGGGTCGTTCGGCCCAAACCAACGCCAACTCTGCAGCATGCAATTCTCCTCCAGAAATCCACTAACATGTTAGCTGGAACAGGTGCGCCCGCCAATGGCTGACACGCCGAATCTGCAGCGATTGCGCCGATTTCAGAGCGAATTATTGCGTTATGTGGGTGGTCGAGCCGGAACCCCGCTCAGATGACTTCCACCTGTCCGGCCAACCAGCGTTTCTCCATGTCCGGTGGCTCGGCGCCGATACTGTCACAGGCGCCATCGATGGCAAAAATCTGCGTTGCCACGCGCACCGAAACGCGATGTTCGCCAGCGGTGCCGCTGAACACCATATGGTCTTCGTCAATCTCGTTGCGCGCATCGATGTGCACCGAAGCCTGGCTTGCACCCCGCGCCGCGCCCCAGCGCATCACGGCCAGTTCCGCCGCCTGCGCCGGCTCATCGAGCTTCGGATTCCCGCGCGAGGCGGGCAGGTAGATTTCGCTGTTTTCAAGCGCCGTCAGAAACGCGGGCACTTCGTCCGGCGCCAGCCGCCCATAGCGCTGGCCCTGCGGTAGCACGATCAACGACGCCGCAAAGCGGCATCCGCCAAGATGCGTGCATTGCAGGATATTGAACCGCGCCGGATCGGCGGCCGCCACCAGCGCCTTGAAGGTCGCAAAACCAAACCGCGCGCAGCAGGCATCCCGCTTGGCATCGGTACAGCAGAGGATGGTAATGCGGTCATCCACCACGCCGGGCAGGGGCTCGCCGGCCGTCCACGCGTCGATCAGCGCGATAGTTTGAGCTTCGTTCGCCTGGGCGATAAAACGCCCCTCGGGATAGCCGAACAGCGTCGGCAAGACCTGGCCGGGACTGCCCTCGACCAGTTCAACCATATTGTCGGTCAATTCCGACTGCATTGCCGCGCGCACGGCTTCGCCGAGCGCCGGGCTCATATCCACGGATTCAAACCGCGGCGCCCGCCATTTGCCCTTGGGCCAGGCCAGCATCAGGAAGCGGGGGCTAATCTCCCCCGTTCCTTCATGTGGCTCGCCCCGCTCCAGTGTCAGGGTCCGGCAAAAGACGTGCTTGCTCATGAAAATTTACTGCGACTGGAAGGGCACGAAGTCGCGGCCCGAAATCTGCGAAATGACCATGTAGGCAATCGCCCCCAGCGCGTAGAATGAATTGGACGATGCCTCTTCGCGCGGAATGGTGATCAGCTGATTGTTCTGGCAGGCCGTCAGGTACTGGCAGAAATTGGGCACCACCTTGTTGAGCTGCGCTTCGGAATCCGCTGGGGTTTCCAGCGTATCCGTGCGGTAGGTCGCAAAGATGAAATCGGCGTCGAGTTCGGGCAGCTGCTCTGCCGGTACATCGAGATCACCACCCACGGGGATGGCATCGATGATGGCCGGGAACTTGAAGCCCGCATCGCGCAACACACGGCCCAGCGTCCCATAAGTGTGCAGCACATAGACCGAGCCTTCGACGCCCTGGATTACCGAGGTGGTGATGCTCTGCGTGTCGATCAGCCGCTTGATCTGGGCAATCTGGCCCTCATAGCGGGCTTTGAGATAGGCCAGCCGATCCTCTGTGCCGGTAATGCCAGCCAGCAGATCATAGGTCGCAAACATATCCGCCTCGCTGTCGATCAACAGCGTTGGCGCGATCTTTTCCAGCTGATCGACCGGCGTGCCCTGCCATTCGGTGGTCAGGACCAGGTCTGGCTGCAGCGCCGCAATGGCCTCGACGTCGGCCGGGTTATTGCCCACGAACGTGATGTCGGAATTGGCAAAATCAACGCCCGTCAGAACCGCGCTGGAGCGGATGAACGGCGTGCCTTCGGTCGTCGTGCGGCCATGGCTGCCGACGGGGAACACACCCAGTTCGATCAACGGAATGGTGATGCTGAGATCATGCAGCGAAACGATGCGCAGCGGTTTGGTCGGAACCTCCACCACCCGACCGGTATAGTCGGTGATGGCATGGGTTTCCTGCGCGCTGGCGGGCGTAATGGCCAGAAGGGCTGCGAACAAAAGGGCAGTCAGCTTGTTCATGGTTTGGGTCCTGAAAAGACGGCGCAATCACTTGGCCAGTGGAACGAAGGCGCGGCCCGCAACATGGGTCAGCACCTGCTGGTAGGCGGTGGTCAGCGAGCGGAACGACGACGAGTAGATTGGCGTGCGTGGAATAAAGACCATCTGGTTGTTCCGGCAGGCCTGCAGCACGGTGCAATAGCCGGGCACGACCTTCTCGAACGCGGCACGGATTTCATCGGGGCTGCGCTGGTCGGGATAAAGCCCTTCATAGGTCGAGAAGATGAAATCGGCGTCGACCTCGGGCAGGAATTCCGGGCTCATATCGAGCGAGGAGTCACTGATCTCAGCGATCAGGTCGGGCTTTGAAAAACCGACATCGTCGAGCACCTGCGACAGCGCATAATATTCCTTGTTGGCGGCGATATAGCCGTCTTCCGGCCATGGCTGCAGGATGGCGATGGAGATGTCAGCCGGGTTCGGCACCAGTCGCTTGAATTCGGCAATCTGGGCCTGATAGCGGGCAAACTGCCGATCATATTCGGGCAGCACGCCACCGAGGTCCGCCACAGCCTGCATGCTGCCGAAAAAGCCCAGCTTGTCCTGATCGAGCAGCACGGTCGGCGCGATCTTTTCAAGGTTTGGCAGCACGTCATTGTCGTTACCAAAGCGCCCGATGATCAGGTCCGGCTCAAGGCCTGCGATCAGCTCGAGATCGATCTGGTTGAACACGCCGAGAAACACGATGTCGGTGTTTTCAAAGCTGGTTTCATAGAGCTCCTTGGCGCCGCGAATATAGGGCACCTTGTCCTCTTCGAGCCGACCATGGCTACCCACGACGAGATCGGTGGCGCCAAATTCCACCAGCGGCAGCGTGATGCTGAGATCATGCAGCGACACGATGCGCAGCGGTTTGACCGGCACCCCGATCGTGCCATTGCCGGCCTCGAACGGGCGTGTTTCCTGCGCCAGCACCGGGCCGGCAAGCAGGCCGCCGAGAATGGCGGCAGCGGCGATAAGCAGTTTCATCGATCAGGGTCCTTGGAGTTGATCAGAGAGCGGTGCGGCGCGCAGCACGGCGCAGCAGAATGAGGAAAATCGGCACGCCGATGAGGTCGGTCACAAGGCCGGCGGGGATCTGAATCGGCGCCATCAGGGTGCGCCCGACAAGGTCGGCCAAGCTCACCAGCACCGCACCAAGCGTTGCCGTCAGCAGCAGATGCAGCCCTACGCCCGATGGTGCGAGACGCCGCGCAGCGTGTGGCGCGATCAGACCGACAAAGCCCAGCGGCCCGACGACCGCCGTGCCAATCGCGGCAAATCCGACTGCGGTGGTGATCAGCCCATAACGCACCCAGCGCACCGGCGCCCCGAGCGCGGTGGCCGTTGCATCGCCCATGCGCATCGCCGCCGTCGAACGCGACAGCAACAGCAGCGCCGGCAGCAGCACCGCCGACCACACAGCCAGCATCTGCACGTCAGCCCAATTGGCAGCGTTGATCGAACCACTGAGCCAGGTCAGAACCGACAGCACGCGCTCGATCTGGCCATAGGTCATCAGCACCGAAGTGCAGGCCGAAATCATCGCCGCAACGCCGACGCCCATCAGGATGAACCGCACCGAACTGGCGCCGCGCGCCGTCCAGGTCAGGCTCTGGATCAGCACCGCCACAGCCAGCGACCCGGCAAACGCCACCCACGGCCGCAGGCCGCCGACAGCGTCTGGCCACAACACGGTCAGCGCTACCACGGCCAGTCCCGCGCCCTGCGACACGCCGACCAGCGACGGATCGGCGAGGCCATTGCGCGTCACGTTCTGCAGCGCCGCACCCGACAGCGCAAACATTGCGCCCACCAGCGCCGCCGCCAGCGCGCGCGGAAAACGGAACTCCCAGACCACATTGTCGATGGTGCGGCTGACGGTTTCCCCGCTCAGCGTGCGCCACACTTCATCAAGGCTTGTCGGCTGGCTGCCAACGGTCAGGCTGAAAGCGATGATCCCGACCAGCAGTGCCAGCGTCGCCGCCAGCCATAATAGCGCGGCCACCGGCAGGCGTAGCGCAATGCGCTCGGAAAACAGCCGCACAACATACCAGCGGGAAGCGACAGTTGTACTCATCAGCGCGACCGTTTGCGGATCAGATAAACAAAGATGGGCGCGCCGATCAGCGCGGTGACGATGCCGGTCGAAATCTCGGCCGGGCGGAACATCATCCGCGCAGCCACGTCGACCGCCAGCAGGTAGCCCGCCCCGACCACGGCCGAATACGGCACGATCCAGCGATAGTCCGACCCGGTAAATAGCCGCACGGCATGGGGAATGACGAGGCCGACAAAGCCCAGTGGTCCCGCCAAAGCAACCGAGCCGGCCGTCAATGCCACAACGCAGACCAGCAATTGCGCCTTGAGCCAGCCGGTGCGCACGCCAAGCGCCAGTGCCACCTCTTCGCCCATCGCCAGCGCCGTGATCTGGCGGGCCAAAGCAAAGGCCACCACCAGCGCCACGATCAGCACCGGCCCCGCCGTCATCAGCATGGAGAGGTCACGACCGGCCAACGAGCCGGAGAGCCACACGCGATAGGAGTCAAAAGCATTTTCCCGCAGCAGGAACGCTACCGAGGTCAGTGCGCCCAGAAACGCCGTGACCACCGCACCCGCAAGGGTCAGTGTCAGCGGCGTTGCCCCGCCCGGCACCCAGCGCGAAATCAGATACACCAGACACGCTGCACCCAACGATCCGCCCGCCGCCATCATCGGAATGGCGGTGTTTCCGGCCAGCCCCAGCATGCCGATGCCAAACACCACAGCAAACGATGCGCCCGCCATCAGCCCCAAAATGCCGGGTTCGGCCAGCGGATTGCGCGTCACGCCCTGCATCAAGGCCCCCGCCACCGACAGCGATGCGCCGACAATGATCGCGACCAGAGCGCGCGGCAGCCGCAAATCCCAGACGATGGTGTGGTTGAAATTGGCTGGATCTCGATGCGTCAGCGCCTCAAACACCACATCGAGCGGCACAAATTTGGCGCCCAATGCGATGTGAAGGCACAGCGTTGCAGCAACTATACCCATCGCCAGCGGCAGGCCGAGCCAGCGCCCGGTGCGCACCGTGACAGCAGGGGGCGCGATCATGTTCATGTGGTGGCAAGCGCCGGAACGACAGCAGCCTTGGCCGGCTCGCCCCGCGTCGGCATGCAGAACAGCCGCCCCGATGCCGGATCGCGCAACACATTGGCGTCGAGGTCAAAAACCGTCTTGATATTGGCCGCGGTGAACACATCCTGTGGTGCGCCCGAGCAGACGATGCGGCCCGATTTCATCATCACGAGATTATCGGCATAGGCCGCCGCAAGGCTCAGCTCATGCAGCACGACGACCAGTGTACGGCCCGTCTTGTGCGCCAGATCTGCCAGCAGGTTCATCACATCGACCTGCACCTTAAGGTCGAGGAATGTGGTGGGTTCGTCGAGCAGGATCAGATCGGTTTCCTGCGCCAGCGCCATGGCGATCCAGCAGCGCTGCCGCTGTCCGCCCGACAGGGAATCGACCGGCCGGTCGGCAAAGGCGGCGACTTGCGCCGTGACCATCGCAGCGTTCACCGCCGCTTCGTCGCCCGAAGTCCATTGCTGCATCAGTGACTGATGCGGAAACCGCCCCTGAGACACCAGTTCGCGCACGGTCAGCCCTTCGGGCGCCACCGGCCCCTGCGGCAAAAGCCCGAGCTTGCGCGCCACCTCGCGGCTGGCCGAGCGGTGAATGTCCTTGCCATCGAGCAACACATGGCCGTGCACCGGTTTAAGGATGCGTGCCAGCGTCTTGAGCAGGGTGGATTTGCCACAGCCATTGGCACCGACAAGAATGGTCAGCGCCCCATTGGGCACCGCAAGCTCCAGCCCTTCGATAATGACCGCGTCTTCGTAGCCAGCGCTCAGCTCTATCGCAGCGAGGCGCTCACTTCCCCCACTGCCCTGATTCTGCCGCTGCATACGCCACTCCGCTCACGACCTCCATGTCGCCCGCGGTGGACTAGATTTGATGACGCTGATTGTCAAGTTTATGGTTACGGCGGGCTTGTGCCCGCCCCGTCTATGTTACGCTCACCGCAAAGTCCTTGCCGCGCCATTCGCCGCGTTCGTGGAAATAGGGGGTGAAGCGCACCGTGCCGAATTCCCGGATCAGGGCTTTGTCGAGCCTCACCCCGTGCAGGCCAAAGCTGGTCGGCGCCGAGTGGAAATCGCGGATATTGAACCAGTTGCCATCACCCAGATGCAGCAGGAATGGCTCGCTGAATTCCACCAGCACGTCCTTGTCGACGGGCAGGGTGGTGAATGACGAGCTTTCGCGCCAGTTCCAGCACCCAGCATTGGGCACCTTGCCGGCATAGCGCTCTTCGATCTCGGTAAAGCTCTCGGTTGCGCGCCCCGTCGCAAAAGCCGCCAGCAGTTTTAGGAACTCGCCATGCGCCCAGACCAGCGGCATGGCGCTGCCGGTGGGTTTGCCCGGATAAAGCCCACGTTCCTCGATCGGCTCGACGTCCCAAATCTGTTCGGGGATCAGCCCGCCCGAGCCAACCATCCGGTTCATCGCTTCAAGATATTGCAGGGGGTCTTCCCCCGCCAACACGGCGTAATGCCCACGCTCGCCGGTCAGCAGCGGCCACAGCCGCCCAACCCCGGTACCGTTGAACGGCGCGCCATTTTCATGCTCGCCATAGCCGTCGCCATTATAGCGGTAGAACGACGGTCCACTTGGCGTTTCCCGCCGCAGCAGCGTATCGACCAGCTTGACCGTCTGGGTGATGCGTTTGTCCTGTGGATCGCGCAGGCCCATGCGCACCAGATACAAAAACTCCATGCCAATCAGCCCATTGGCCGGCACCAGCCCATGCGCCACATTGCGGCGGTTGATCGAGCCAGCCAGCCCGCCATCGGCTGGTCGCGGCGACATGCGCACATAATAGCCGTCGATCCCGGCATCGGCTGCAAACGGCCCCGCCTGCGCATAGGTCCATTCTTCGGTCCGCTCGTTCCAGCTATCGGCCAGAGCCAGCAGATAGTCTCGTTCGGCTTCCTCGAAATAGTCGGTCGACACCACCAGCGCGCAGATCAGCACTGCCAGCGTAAAGGGGCTCGCGCCCGCGTTTTCTTCCCACCGGTCCTGATCGCTCATCGGTCCGTTGCGCACGATAAAGCCGATGGCCTGCCGCACCATGGTCTCTTCGGGTTTGGAAAAAGTCAGGTGCCCCGCTGCCCGCAATTTGGCCGCGAGAAGCACCGGCAGCGCCACCTCGTCGAGCTGTTTGCCGGTCCAATAGCCATGCCCGTCCGGGAAATAGTTCTGCGCCCAGCTGCCATCCGCCGATTGCGTGCCGATCAGGTAATCGAGCGTGCGCCCTGCATCTTCGAGCTTGCCCACGGCGATCATGGCAAGCGCCGCTTCCACCGTGTCGCGCGTCCAGACCAGATGGTAGCCGCCCGCATCGTCATGGCTGCTGCCCCATGGCACGCTAAGGCTCGCCACCACGGCACCCGCATAGGTGCGATCCTCATGCACCTTGATCACCACCGCCGACATCTGCGCCTCGCGCAGCATTTGCGGCGTCGTGTAGGGAATGCGCAGCGATGTCGTCCATTTGTGCCATTGGGTGATGAACAGCGTCTGCGTTTCGAGATAGTCATCGGCCAGCGACGAGCGCGACAGCGTCCGCGCCCCATCAAGGCTCTGCGCAAAACCGAGCGACAGCACCCCGCTATTGGCTGCCAGCTCGCCGGTCAGCGCCACATTGCCATCGCGGGCCTCGGGATACTCCCAGGTCATGGCGCCGTTCATGGTGAAGTCCTGCCACCCATCGGAAGTGCCGACATAGCCTGCGCTGGTGCGCGAAAAGCCCATATCGGCCCGCAGGCACATCGCTGTGTAACCGCTGCTGGCCGCCAGATCTTCCCCGGCCCACGCATCGTTGCTGGCCTCGGCATTAAGGTGTGGCGCCAGGATCGTCACCAGCCGCACGTCGTCGCCCGACAGGTCATAGCGGATCAACAGCGTGTCGCGCAGCGGATGGCACAAGAACTCAAGCTCGAGCCGATAGCCGAGACCCTCATGCACCACCTTGGGCAGCGGAACGGCATTGTCGGGCGTCGAGATCGTATAGTGGTTGGCGCGCTTGATTTCGGTCCAGCCGTCCGGCCCGACAACGATAAAGCCCAGATCGCGGATTTGCGGCGTGCCGGTCGAGGGCCAATAAACCTCGTTGACGATGCCGTGCCCTATGGTCGCCCACACCCGGCTTGAGCCCAGTGCGGTGGTCACCGCGTCCTTGTCGCTCGATGACCATGTGGGCGAAAGGCCGGGCGCACCGGGGGGAAGCTGCTGCTTGTCGATGTCCATGATGTCTCTCCGCCGGCGCGTTGCCCGGCGTCAGTTTAGCGCTGAACTTTGCCCCGGCTGCCACAGCCGAAACCCACCCTCAAAGGCCTTGTCATTGGAGCCACGCTCGCAATGTTCGGGCAGCGTCTTGAGCTTTTCGACATTGCCGCCGCCGATCACCACATAGTCCGGCTCCAGCGCCGCCGAGAGGCGCTTGACCACGTCGGTAACGCTTTCGCGCCAGCGCTTCAGCCCGCGTTTTTCAAGGCTGGCTTCCCCGACATAGTCCTCAAAGCTTTTGCCCTTCTTGTAGGGCAGGTGCGCCAGCTCCATCGGCTCGGGCACGCCATCGACGATCATCGCCGCGCCCAACCCGGTGCCCAGCCCCAAAAACAGCATGCGCCCGCCGTGATAGCTGCCCAGCGCCTGCATCAGCGCGTCATTGACCACTTTGGTCGGCTTGCCAAAAGCTTCCTCGAAGTCATAGCCGGTCCAGCCGGCGCCCAGATTATGCGGCTCCGCCAGCGGCCGGTTATGGGTCACCGGGCCGGGATAGCCAATCGAGACCCGGTCATAGGGCAGTCCTTCGGCCAGCTTCTTGACCGTGTCACACATGGCCGACGCCGACATCGTCATGCCCGACACGGCGCGGCGGGCCACGCCGCCCGCGCTGGTCAGGATTTTGACATGCGAACCGCCGACATCGACAGCCAGCACAATAGGCTCGTCGCTCATGGCTTGCTGTCCTCGGCGGGCTTTTCGATATGCCCGCCAAACGAATAGCGCATCGCCGACATCAGCCGGTCGGCAAAAAATGAGCCGCCGCGCGAGCTGAACCGATCAAACAGCGCCGTCGCGAGAACTGGAGCCGGAACGCCGGTGTCGATGGCTGCCTTGAGCGTCCACCGCCCTTCGCCCGAATCCGACACCCGCCCACCGAACGCCTTAAGGTCCGGATCGGTCTTGAGCGCATCGGCCGTGAGGTCCAGCAGCCACGACCCGATCACGCTGCCATGCCGCCACACTTCGGCAATCTCGGGCAGGTTGAGGTCAAACTGATAATATTGTGGTTCCGACAGAGGCGCCGTCTCGGCATCCGCGGCGCGGGTTTCCGTACCGGCATTGGCACCTTTCAAAATATTGAGACCCTCTGCATAGGCGGCCATGATGCCATATTCGATGCCGTTGTGGATCATCTTGACGAAGTGCCCGGCCCCGCTCGGACCACAATGGAGATAGCCTCGATTGGCCGGTGTCGGGCCGTCGCCACCGGGTGCGAGGCAGGCAAAAACCGGGTCGAGCCGCTGTACCACGTCGGTGTCACCGCCGATCATCAGGCAATAGCCGCGATCCAGTCCCCAGACGCCGCCACTGGTGCCCACATCGACATAGGCGATATTGTGCGGCCGCAACGCCGCCGCGCGGTCGATGGCTTCGCGATAGTTGGAATTGCCACCATCGATAATCGCATCGCCTGCCGACAGCAGCGGCGTCAGCTGATCGACCACCTTGCCGGTAATGGCGGTGGGCAGCATGATCCAGATATGGCGAGGTCCGCTGAGCGCCGCCACCATGGCCTCGACGCTGTTGACGCCAGTGGCCCCGTCCGCGACGAGCGCTGCAACACTGTCGGGGTTCACGTCATACACGACGCATTGGTGGCCATCACGCAATAGACGCCGCACCATATTGGCGCCCATGCGGCCGAGACCCATCATCGCTATTTGCATTTGCTTCGCCATAATTGTTTTCTGGACAGATAGTGACTGCAAAGCCCAAATAACCCAAGTCGTTTGAGCGGCGCAGTGTTTTCAAACGCCCCTCAACATTACAGGTTGCAAATCGACGCGGTTTTGTCTCGCGCCTCCCGTCAGGTCACAGCAGCGGGCCCAGCGTCGCGATGGCATTGTTCCACAGCCGCCGCTGCATTGGCCACGCCGCAACCGCCTCGGCCGTAATCGGCTTGGAATGGGCCAGATACTGCTCCTGCCGCTGCCGGATCGTCGCCGTCAGCTCGGCATCATAGATCAGGATATTGTTCTCGAAATTGAGCTCGAAACTGCGCCGGTCAAGGTTCGCCGAACCGATCAGCGTGATCTCGCCGTCCAGCGTGATCGACTTGGTATGCAGCAACCCGCCGACATATTCGTGGATTTTGACCCCGGCCCGCAGCAGGTCGGCATAATAGCTGTGGCTCGCCGCCGCCACGATCCACGAGTCATTGCGCTCCGGCAGGATCAGCGTCGTGTCGACCCCGCGATAGGCTGTAGCACACAGCGCGCTCTGCAGCCCTTCATCGGGCACATAATAGGGCGTCGTCACCACCAGCTCGCGCCGCGCGGCGAAAAACAGCGATTCAAACATTTCCGACATCGCGGAATAGCGCACCGTCGGCCCCGTACCGATGGCAATCGCCGGCATGGCCGTACCATCCGCCATGGGTTCTGCTGGCTCAAGATCTTCCAGATGCTGCCCGGTGGTCAGCGCCCAGTCGGCCGCAAACAGCGCCTGGTTCTGCCGCACGATGGGGCCTTCAAACCGCACCATCGCATCCACCCAGGGCCCAAACTTTGCCTTGGGCAAAAATTCGGGATCGGCGCAATTCTGGCTACCGCAGTAGGTCACCTTGCCGTCGATCACCACGATCTTGCGGTGATTGCGCACGTCGATGCGCCCGGTCCAGATCTGCAGCAGCGGATTGCCGATCGGCAGCGCATTGTGCAGGTCTACCCCCGCCGCCTTCATCACCCCCCAATGTTCCGAACGCACCAGCGCCCGCGATCCCAAATCGTCAGCCAGCGCCCGGCAGGTCACGCCACGCTTGGCCGCCCGGCCCAAAGCCGCCGCAACCTTGAGCCCATTGGTATCGGGCAGCCAGATATAGAAATCGACATGCACCTGCCGCTCGGCGGCATCGATATCGGCGACAATCGCGTCCACCGCCGCATTGGAATCTGCCAACAGCCGCGCCGAATTGCCGCCCACCGGCAGGAAGCCGTTGACCGACTGACCCAGCCGAAAAAGGTTGCGATGCCGGTCCGGCAATAGCGCTTCCACATCGCTTGGCCAGGGCGTCAGGGTCTGCTCCTCGCGGCGCAACCGGCGCTGGGCCCGCCCGGTGCGCACTTCACCCAGCAGCAGATAAGCCACGACGCCAATCACCGGCAACACGCCCACCACGACCAGCCAGGCAATGCGCGACGCCGGGTCACGATGGGGTCGCAGCAACACCCTGACACAGACCGCCAGCGTGATCAGGGGCATGGCGATGGTGGCTACAGTCCAGATCGTTGCAAGCATAAATGCCCTCCGCTCCGGTTTTGATCCCACAAAACAACCGGGATGCGAAGGGCGCCTTTGGTCAAATTGAATGACGGTAGCCAAAAATTGATCTGGAACTTCCAGCGCCAACCATCGTTGACCGACTTCCTGCGACTTGGAGACCGAAATGGCAGATACTGATAACGCGTCCGAAATTACCGATGCCCTCGAAAAGAAGATCACCGAACTTCAGGCCGAGCTGAAACACATCACCAATTCGCTCGCCGACAATGGCATCGATCTTTTGGAAGACGCCAAGGACGGCGCTGGCAAAGCGGTCAAGGCCGTCAAGCGCCAGGCAGCCGATGCGGCCGACCATGCCAAGAGCGAGGTCGCCGCGGTGGTTGAAACCGCCAAGGAAAACCCAACCATCACAGCGACCGTAATCACCGCCGTTGCGCTGGCCGGTTTTGCCCTCGGCCTGGTCTTTGCCTCCAGTAACGATAGCCATCGCCGCTGGTAAGCTGATCGGACACCGCCTCGGGCGGCGTCACGTCAAAACTCACGCTGTGAGCAAGGTCCGCATCCGCGGGCCTTTTCTTTGTGATCGCCTCCAATGGCTTCAACTGTAGCAAGGTATGAGGCCAGAAACGGAGCGACCCCGGCTATTGTGCATGAGCCGGGGTCATCCATGGGAGTTCTGGAGGTCGCAGGGGCAAACCTGCTGACATATTAACGCGGATTGTGGCGCCCGGTTCCCGAGCCCTTAAAAGCTAACGTGGCAGCGGCCGCAGCACTGGTGCCGAGATCACCGGCCCGCCAATGTGGTCGAGCACGCGACCACCGAGCTTTTTGGAGCCATCGGCATTGCGGTCAGCCGGGGTCGGCACCGTAACCAGATAGTGGATCGTGGTCCAGCCGACGCTACCGTTGTCGCGCTTCACGTGGCACCATTCGCCCTGGCAGGTGTCGACAAACAACAGCTCGCCGCGTGGCATCAGCGCGTCCACGGCATAGTTGGAGCCGGGGCCATTGCGCAGATAGACCTGAGCAACGGGCTTGGCAAAGGATGGGAATTTGCTTGGCTCATAGAGTTCGGCCTGAGCGGGAAGACTGACCAAAGCCACGCTCAAGGCGGTGGCAACGACGGCGGCGATGCTGAGTGCGCGAGACATGGTGTAGCTCCAGATTGATGTGAGAAGCGATTTGCTATGTCACGACAATGCTGCATTGGCGCTGAACCCGGTCTGAACGGCGCAGTCAGCTTTGGCGTCAGGGGATAGCATCCACCGCCAGCGCACAATTGTCACCGGCCTCGTTCCACACCACCTCGATGGTGGAGTGCGTGATGCCATAGTCCGCCAGTAGCGCAGCCTTCACCGCCCGCGTCACCGTCGCGGCATCCGCGCCCGATGTCAGCCCGATCTCGAGCGTCGCCACCGGCTTGCCCGAGGTGATCGACCACACATGCACGTGCCGCACGGCCTTGAGCCCCGGTACCTTGGCTTCGAGCGCCTTGCTCAAATCCTCGATCACCACATTGCCGGGCGTGCCTTCCATCAGAATATGCAGCGAATTGCGGAACAGGGCCCAGGCGCTGCGCAGCACCAAGAGCGAAACCAGCACGCTCAGGATCGGATCGATCGGCATCCAGCCGGTCAACCAGATCACGATTGCTGCCGTAATGGCCGCCACCGACCCCAGCAGATCGCCCAGCACATGCACCATGGCGCCGCGAATATTGACGTGCTCCTTGTCGGCGCGCGACAGCACGAAAAACACCACGACATTGACCACCAGCCCCAGCACGGCGACGACAAACATCGGCCCGGCCAGCACTTCATGCGGCGTCATGAACCGCTGCACCGCCTCAAAGGCGATCCAGCCCACCAGGACAAACAGCGTCACCGCATTGATCAGACCGGCGACCACTTCGAGCCGCATATAGCCAAAGGTCCGCTTGCTGTCCGACAGCCGCCGTCCGAAGCGGAACGCCGCCCAAGCGAGCAGCAGCGCCGCAGCATCGGTCAGCATATGCCCGGCATCGGCAATCAGCGCCAGCGAGCCCGACATCAGCCCGGCAATCACTTCGGCGATCATGAAGGTGAAGGTCAGCAAAAAGCCGATCAACACCACGCGCTCATTGCTCGCGCTCACCGCCGGCGCATGGCTGTGCCCCGCATGATCGTGCCCGCTGTGATCGTGGTCATGGGCTTCATGGTCGTGTTCTGCCCCGCCGGGCGCTGCATGATCATGCCCTGAATGGTCGTGATCGGCATGATCATGATTGTGCGAGGAATCGTGTCCGTGATCAGCTTCGCCCACCGTCCTGCCGCTCGTCGCCATCGTCATGCTCCATCAATATCAACATATGAATACATGTTCATATGTTTAGATCAAGGCAATTCGTTTGGCCGAGCCGTGTTCAGGCGTCGCTCTCGGCCTCATGGTCTTCCATGGCGTGCTCGATCATGTCGGTCAGCATATGCGCGATGTGCTCGTCCGCCGTCTGGTAGAACACCTGCCGGTTCTGTCGCGTTCCCCGCACCAGCCGCGCCCCGCGCAGCAGCCGCAAATGGTGGCTCACCAGCGATGGTGACGCATTGACCGTCTTGGCAATGTCGCCCACCGCAATCGGCGCCGGCAGGCAAGCCAGCAACACGCGCAGCCGCGTCGGATCGCCCAGCAGGCGATAGGTTTCGGCGATGACGGCAATCTGGCTGTCGCTGGGCGAAGTCATGGGCAAAAAACTCGTTGGGCTTGCTGCCCCAAGAGGTAAGGCGCTTTGCCCCAAACCGCCAGTGGCTGGCCGCGCGGGTTCTCCCATGCCAGACTGAGCCAAAAGCCCAAGGAGGATCCTCGATGAGTTTTCGCGCGCTGGTAACGGACAAGGCCGCTGACGGCACACTGACCTCGTCGGTGCAGCAGATCGACGACGCCCGCCTCCCCGACGGCGACGTCACCGTCGATATCGATTGGGCCGGCCTCAACTACAAGGATGGCCTCTGCCTCACTGGCGGCGGTGGCCTCGTCCGCAACTTCCCCCATGTCGCAGGCGTCGATTTCGCCGGCACCGTTTGCGAGAGCGCCAGTGATCGTTTCGCCGTCGGCGACAAGGTCGTGCTGACCGGCTGGCGCGTTGGCGAAACCCATTGGGGCGGCTATGCGCAACGCGCCCGCGTCAAATCCGAATGGCTCGTGCCGCTGCCCAAAGGCCTCTCCACCCGCGACGCCATGATCGTCGGTACCGCCGGCCTCACCGCCATGCTCGCCGTGGACCGCTTGGAACAGGCGGGTCTTAAACCCACCAATGGCGAAGTCCTCGTCACCGGCGCGGCTGGCGGCGTCGGCTCCATCGCCGTCGCGCTCCTCGCCCGCCTCGGCTACGACGTCGCCGCCCTGTCAGGCCGCCCCCAGCACGCCGAAGCGCTCAAGGCCCTGGGCGCCAAAACCATCATCGACCGAACCGAATTTCTCGCCCAATCCGACAAGCCCCTCGAAGCTGCCCGCTGGGCCGCCGCCATCGACAATGTCGGCGGGCGCCTCCTCGCCAAAGTGCTGGCGCAGGTCAAATATGACGGCCTCGTCGCCACCATCGGCATGGCCGGCGGCACCGACCTGCCCGCCACCGTCATCCCCTTCATCCTGCGCGGCGTCACCCTCATCGGCATCGACAGCGTCATGCGCCCGACAGAACAGCGTCTGGCGGCCTGGCAGAGGATTGCCGAAACCTTCGACATCGCCGCCTATGGCGGGTTGGTGGAGGAAATTGGGCTTGAACAACTGCCGGACGCGGCGCAGCACATTTTGGCGGGCGAGGTCAACGGCAGGATCATTGTACGGCCGAGTTAGGCAAAGAGTACCCCCTCCTAGCCTCCCCCTTTTCAGGGGGAGGCTAGGAGGGGGTATCCTATTCTTCTTCTATTCCTACACTTGCGATACCCTACCGATACCCAGCCGCCTGCAATTCAAACAGCTCCGCATACCGCCCCCGCAGACCCAGCAATTCCTCATGCGTCCCCGCCTCAAGGATGGCCCCATTCTCCAGCACCAATATCCGGTCCGCCATGCGCACCGTCGAGAACCGGTGCGAGATAATCACCGCCGTCTTGCCTGACGCCAGGCTCTTGAACCGCGAAAACACCTCGGACTCCGCCTTGGCGTCGAGCGCTGCCGTCGGCTCATCCAGAATGATCAGATCGGCATCGCGCATATAGGCCCGCGCAATCGCCACCTTCTGCCACTCGCCGCCAGATAGATCGCGCCCGGTCTTGAACAGCCGCCCCAACTGCTGGTCGTAGCCCTGCGGCAGCTTTTCGATCACCGCATCGGCCAGACTGCGCTCCGCCGCGTCGGCAATGCGGTCCATATCGTCCTGATCGTCGATCCGGCCGACCCCGATATTCTCCCGCGCGCTCAGGCTATAGCGGATGAAATCCTGAAAAATCACGCCGATATGGGCGTGGATGTCCGCAACGTTGAGGTCTTTGAGATCAATGCCATCGACGGTAATTCGCCCCTCATTGGGGTCGTAGAGCCGGGTCAGCAGCTTGACGATGGTCGTCTTGCCCGCGCCGTTCTCGCCCACCAGCGCCAGCGTTTCGCCCGCCTTGAGCGTAAAGCTCAGATGCCGGATCGCCCAGCCTTCGGTATCGGGATAGCGGAACCCGACATTGTCGAACACGATCCCCTGCTGGATCGGATGCGGAAACGGCTTGGCATTGGCCGGCGACAGGATGGTCGGCTCGATCTCGAAAAACGAGAACAGGTCGTCGAGATAAAGCGATTGCCCGGCAATCTGGGTAAAGCCGAGCAGGATCTTCTGGAACAGCCCGTTGAGCCGCAGGAACGATCCCGACAAAAACGCCAGATCGCCAATGGTGAAATCGCCGGTAATGGTCCGCCACACGATAAAGCCATAGGCGCCATAATAGGTCTGGGTCGAAATCGCCGAAAACAGCGCGCCCCAGGCCGCGCGTTGCGTCGAAAGCGCCCGGTTTTCGAGATAAATCGTATGCGCCAGCCGCTTGAAGCGCGCGATCAGAAAATCGCCCAGCCCGAACAGCTTGAGTTCCTTGGCCGTTTCGGGGCTCGCCCCGATATAGCGGATATATTCGAGCTCGCGCCGTTCTGGCGTCCGCCAGCGCGTCATGAAATAGGCCAGCGTATTGAACCGTGTCTCGCCCCAGATCGCCGGCACAAAGCTCAGCGGCAGCAACAGGATCAGCCACGGCGCATAGGCAAACAGGCCTGCCGCCAGCGTCAGCACGGTGATGATGTCCTGCGCCTGGCCAAACATCTGGCTCAGCAACTGATTGCGCCCCGCCGCCTGTCGCCGCGCCCGCTCCAGCCTGTCCTGATATTCCGCCGACTCGAAATGCATCAGGTCCAGCTTGGCCGCATGGGTCATCAGCTCGACGCTGACCGTATTGGAATGGAGTTCTGACAGGATCGAATCGACCAGCCCCGTCGCGCGCGAAATCAGGTCATTGACCAGCACCAGCGCCAGCTCGAGCCCCAGCAGCATGAACACATGGGTCAGCTCGCCGCTGCTCCACCAATCGGCAAAGCCGGGGCCGGGCGGCACAATCGCGGTCAGCCGCACCACTTCGTCAACGATCAGCTTGGCGGCATAAAGCACTGCAATCGGCTGCAGCGACGCAATCAGCCGCAATCCAATGCTGGCTGCCGTCAGGGGCCGGCTGGTCCGCCAGATTTGCGCCACCAGCCGACCGAGATGGCGCAGGTTGTCCAGCCGCTCGCGAAAGGTCGGGGCTTTATCGGGTGTCGGTGGTGGGCGGCGGCCCGGAAGGTCGGTCAACCGCTATGCCCTTCGTCCTTGAGCTCGGGCAATTTGCGCAGCGCCTCGGGCTCCACATTGCGCGCATCGTCAAGGCTGAGCAGCGGCACGCCCTTGAGAATCGGAAAGGCCAGCCGCGCCGCCACCGAAATCAGCTCCGATTTGTCCGCAGACAGCATCAGCCGCGTCTTGGTCAGCGGACACACCAGCATTTCGAGCGTCTTGACGTCGAATACATGGCGCGGATTGGGGGCGGGCGTTTCACTCATCATCAGTTCAGCGGCGACGCGCCCCCGCTGCCACCGCGGGCGATTTCATATTCGGTCATGGCGATCAGCGTTTCGGCACGCTGCTCCAGCGTCTGCGCTTCCAGCAAGACCTGCTTTTCGGCCGGACCATAGGGCCCCACCATGCAGCAGAAATTGACCAGATCGGCCGTGCCGGTTCGCTCGATTTCGTCCCAGTTCAGCTCAATGTTGGCAAACTCGGCATAGTCGCGCATCATCTTGACGAACCGCTCACGGTCGACGGCTTCCTCGCCATAGTCGCGGCTGAAATCGGTGACGAAATCCTCGGCCGCAATCACGCCCTGCCGATAGGGCGTCATCACCGTCAGCTCATGCGCCAGCCGAAACCGCGTCACGCCTTCAAGAATAATGAAGTAACGACCCTCGCCACTCTCCTCGAAATGCGTCAAGCGGCCCAGGCACCCTATCCCCTGCAAGGGGCTCCGCCCCTTGGGGCTTTCCTCTTCGGTATCCTCGGGCTGGATCAGCCCGATCAGCCGGTCGCCACGCAGGGCCGCGTCCACCATCTCGATATAGCGCGGCTCAAAAATATTGAGCGGGCGATGCGAGAACGGCAGCAGCAAGGCCCCCGAGAGCGGAAAGATCGGCACGGACTTTGGCAGATCGGCCGGTGAGGCAGGTCGCTTGAGCATGAGCGCTCCTTTAAGAGAACAGAGCCGCCGACAGCATGCGTCGGCCCTTGGCAGTCGCTGGGTCCTTGGGGCCCCAGGCGTCAAAGAATTCGAGCAGCTTCTTGCGCGCGCCGTCTTCGTTCCAGGTGCGGTCGCGCTTAAAGATCGCTACCAGCGATTCGGCCGCTTCCACCCGCTTGCCTTCGGCATTGAAGGCCAGAGCCAGGTCATAGCGGGCCTGATGATCGTCGGGGTTGGCCGCAACGGCCGCCTCCAGCGCTCCGGTTTCACTCAGATTGGCCGCTTCTTCGAGCAGGCGAATCGAATTGACCAGCGCGGTGTAAGCCTCGCCCTTGCGCCCCTCTTCCGGCACCATGTCGAGCGTGGTCTTGGCCTGCTCGGTTTCCCCAGCCGCCAGATAAACCTGCGTCAGACCGATCAGGGCATCCGCATCCTCGGGCTGATGCTGCAGCACCATGCCAAAAATCTGCGCCGCACGACCAAGATCGCCGGCCGCCAGCGCCTGATTGGCGGCAGCCAGCGCTTCGGCGATCTGGGCTTCCATCGAACCGGCTTCGGGCTCCTGCGCTGGTGCGCCGGCAATCACCTTGTCGGCAAAACGTCGCACCTCACCCTCAGGCATCGCGCCCATGAAGCCATCCACCGGCCGACCGCCCGAAAAGGCAAAGACGGCGGGAATCGACTGAATGCCGAGCTGGCCGGCGATCTGGGGGTTTTCGTCGATATTGATCTTGATCAGCCGAATCGCGCCGGCCTTCTCGTTGACCACTTTTTCGAGCGCTGGGGTCAATTGACGGCACGGACCGCACCAGGGCGCCCAGAAATCGACCAGAATCGGCGCTTCGAGCGATGCATCGATCACATCTGTCTTGAACGCAGCGTCGGTCGAATCCTTGATCAGGGCACCGGCAGGCACTGAAGGCTGGGGAGAAGCGGCAACGCCGTTGAACGGAGTGGACATGAGCAAACGAGCCCTCGAGGCTAGGCAAACAGGGAAATTCGGGGACCTTCTTGCGCCCGCGAACGGTGATGTGACAAGCCCCTCAATCCACAAGAAGACGACAAGATGACGATAGGGCCAAAATGTGGGTTGCAATCGGGCAAGTGATTGGGCATATAGCGCGTCGTCGCCGGACATCAAGTGTGGTCGGAGGCAACGGAGCGCGGGTGTAGCTCAGGGGTAGAGCATAACCTTGCCAAGGTTAGGGTCGTGGGTTCGAATCCCATCGCCCGCTCCAATCTTTCTTCGGGAAGAAACGATCAAAAGGCCGGACGCAAGTCCGGCCTTTCGTCGTTCTAGGCCTTGGTTGTTTTAGACGCAGGCTGTCGGACTATTCTTCTTCGTCTTCCGCGCCGTCATCACCCTCATCGCCCGAATCGTCGTCGCCATCGTCACTGTCATCGCTGCTGTCGTCATCGGCATCGTCTGACGCGTCGTCGGCTTCATCTTCGTCGGTCTGGTCGTCGGTGATTTCGTCCTCGGTCGATTCCTCGCTCACTTCCTCGGAAAATTCTTCGGAGGTGATGGTTTCTTCGATGATGGTCTCCGAGCTTTCATAGCTCTCGGTCAGCTCGACCGAATATTCCTCGTAGAATTCGGCATAGCTGAAGCTGGTCGACACCGACCACGACTGCCAGCTGGCGACGCTGGCAATGTCGATCACGGTTTCATAGAGCGCGAGGGTGATCACCGCATAAGCGCTTTGCAGCGTGCCGGCGCGATAGAAGTCGAAGTTGAAATCGGTGCTGCCTTTAACGATCCAATAATAGACCACCTCATCGAGTTCGATCGGATCGCTGATCTTGTGACCACGGACCGAGCTGATCACGTCGCCGGGCTCGACGCCCTGCGAGTCAGCCACGCCGCCAGGCTCGGTGGCCAGCACCAGCACGCCGGTCGAAGATGCATCAAGGTCGAACGCTGCGATGACATTGCTGTCGATTGGCAGCAGCACCGCGTCAAAGGCGCGCGACACATAGGGGCTGGGCAAAGCCACATCGCCCGTCAGGGCATAGGATGGCGTCGAATACATCAGCGGGGTCGCCGCCAGATGGGTAGCAGCGGCCAAAAGACCAGAGATTTCGCAAACTTGCGCATGCACATATCCATGTTTGAGTCAGACAATCTGACGCACTAGCGCTGTCGCATCGCCCTTCCGCCGTCCAGCGAAAAGTTTTTATTCCTATTTGCGTAGTAATGAGCCCCAAAGCGCGCGGCGATTTAACCTGCCGCCGCTACTGGTTTTTCTGCACGATGCAGTTGCCGCCCGCCACCAACAATTGTTGGCACAGCGCATTGGCGTCCTGCCGGGTCTGGCGGCCGATCATGGCTGAGAACCGCATGCTATTGCCAAAGGACGGGTTGCGGGCGCTGATCAGCATTAGCTGTTCGGCCCCGATGACGGCGCTGAACTTAGCCTGCGAAGCCTCAAAGCGCGACTTGGCCAGCTGGGCCGAGGCATTCTGCGCCAATAGCACCCCCCAGGGCTGCCATTCGGCGGGGCTCGTGGTGAGGTCTGGCGTGCGCACCGAGCGCGCCATGTCGAGGCACGCCGCCTGAAAATCCACCTCCTCGGCCAGCGCGTAATCCACCTCTTCGGGCGGGCTGCTTAACCACAGGCTCACCGGATGCCCGGTAATGATCATCACGAAATTGCGCGTCTCGCCCGGCAGTGATCCGCCACCATTGCTCACATAGCGCCCGATCCGCCCCTCGCCACCGTTATAGGCCGCCGCCGCCAGTCCCAGATTGCCAAATTTGAGTTCCAGAAACCGCAGATATTCCGCCGAGCGCGCCAGCGCCTCTGCCGGGTCGAACGGATCGGACAGGCTACGGATGCGCGCGGTGGAGGGCATGAATTGCGCAATGCCCTGCGCCCCGGCAGGGCTCAGCGCATAGGGATCAAACCGGCTTTCCTGCCAGATCAGCCGGGCCAAAAACCCTTCGGGCAATTGCCAATGCCGCGCATAGGCAGCAATCGCGGTGCAGACATCGGCCCGATAGCTGTCCTCTGCAATACAGATATCGTCCGCTCCCAACGCAAAACAGGTCGTCCCCTCCGGCGCCTGCGCCAAGACCGTCTGTGGCCCCATAAAGGGCAACAGCAGCGCCAGCCAGATCAGCAGCAGTATTTTCCGCACTTGCCACCCTGATCATTGGACAAAGGACTTCGAGTGTTCTGGGCACCCGTCCACCACTCTGCCCGAGGCGGACCAGCGTCACAACCGCTGCCCAAATCAACTTTGGACGCGGCGCCCACTTGTCTGTTGCAGACACTTCACGATTTCGATTTTCTAGGACGACCTGTGAGGCCGCCATGTCGCTGACCCTTTATCTCCATCCGCTCGCTTCGTTCTGCCACAAGGTCCTGATCGGGCTCTATGAGAACCAGACCCCGTTTGAGGCGAAGATCGTCGATTTTGGCGATCCCGGCTCCGCCTCCGCCCATATCGAGCGCTGGCCGGTCGGCAAGATCCCGGTGCTGCACGATGCCCGCACCGACCGCATCGTGCCCGAAACCAGCATCATCATCGAATACCTGCAGCAGCACTATTCCGGCCCCGTGCCGCTGCTCCCGACCGATCCTGACCACTTGCTCGACGTCCGCCTCTGGGATCGCTTTTTTGACCTCTATGTTAGTGTGCCGATGCAAAAGATCGTCGTCGACCGCATCCGGCCAGAAGGCGCCAATGACCCGCATGGCGTCGCCGAAGCGCGAGCAAGTCTCGATACTGCCTATGCCATGCTCGAAAGGCAGCTGGTGGGGCACCAATGGGCAGTCGGCGACCAGTTCACCATGGCCGATTGCTCTGCCCTGCCGGGCCTGTTCTTTGCCGGGATCGTCCACCCCTTCGCCAAGGATCAGACCAACCTCGCCGCCTATTTCGAACGCCTGCTGCAGCGCCCATCGGTGGCGCGCGTCCTGGTCGAGGCGCGGCCCTATTTCCAGTTCTTCCCCTATGTCGAAGCTATGCCCAAGCGCTTCCTGGGAGAGGATTGATGCAGGACGCCCCGACAAAACACCGGATCTATGCCGTCAGCGTCGCCAGCGTTTATCCGCACTATCTGGCCAAGGCCGAAAAGAAGGGTCGCACCAAGGCCGAGGTCGACCAGATCATCTGCTGGCTCACCGGCCACACTCAGCAATCGCTTGATGCCGAACTGGCGCAAAAGACCAATTTCGAGGATTTCTTTACCCAGGCCCCGCAGATGAACGCGGCACGGTCGCTGATCACTGGCAGTATTTGCGGCGTCCGCGTCGAAGAGATTGAACCTTCGACCATGCGCGAAATTCGCTACCTCGACAAAATGGTCGATGAGCTGGCCAAGGGCAAAGCCATGAGCAAAATCCTGCGCAGCTAAGAAAAAGGCCGGACACAAAGCCCGGCCTTTTCATGACTTATGGCAGCGTGTGCCCGCCAGTGCGGAACAGCCGATACCATTCCTCGCGCGTCAGGGGCACGCTCGAACCGGCAGCGGCGTCCTTGACGCGACCGGGATTGGTCGTGCCCAGCACCACCTGAATGTCGGCGGGATGGCGGGTGATCCACGCCACGGCAATGCCGGTCGGCGTCACGCCATATTTGGCGGCCATTTCGTCGATGGCGTCGTTGAGGTCGGCGAAATTTTCGCGGTCGCCCAGAAACACCCCGTCAAAAAACACCTTCTGGAACGGCGACCACGCCTGCAGCCGCATATTGTTGAGCCGCGAATAATCGAGCAGCCCGTTATCGCGCGACACCGACTGTTCCAGCCCCGCCATATTGGCCGCCACGCCCTGCGCAAACAGCGGCGAATGGGTAATGCTGAGCTGCACCTGATTGGCCACCAGCGGCTGGTTGAGCGCTGATTTCAGCAGCTCGATCTGCCCCGGCGTATGGTTGGATACGCCGAAATTGCGCACCTTGCCGGCCGCATGCAGCTGGTCGAACGCCTCGGCCACTTCCTCGGGCTCCACCAGCGTATCGGGGCGGTGCAGCAGCAGCAGATCGAGATAATCGGTCTTGAGCGCGGCCAGCGATTCATCGACCGTCGCCAGGATATGCTCCTTGGAAAAGTCGAAATAGCCTTTGCGAATACCGACCTTGGACTGAATGACGATCTGCTCGCGCTGCGCCGCATCGAGCTTGATCGCCTCCCCAAAGCGCTTTTCGCAGAGATGGCGCTCGCCACCATAAATATCGGCATGGTCGAACACGTCGACACCGGCATCGCGCGCCGCGCCGAACAGCGCCTGGATTTCGCCATCGCTCATCTTGGCAATGCGCATCAGCCCGAGCACCACGCTCGAAACACGGCGATCGGTATGGGGCAACTGATAGGTCTTCATGCTTGGCAATCCTCCGGCGAATCCTCTGACAAGAGGATACCCCCACCTAGCCTCCCCCTGATAGGGGGAGGAACCTGCCCGGCGAATTTTACGCCATGCCGCCCCAAACTCGATCTGATCCCTCCCCCTTTTCAGGGGGAGGCGAGGTGGGGGTATTCTTTCTACCCTTGCGAGCTCTCACCCAGCCCCAAATACCCCACCAGTTCCCTCGCTGCCGCAGCCCCCGCCCGGTTCGCCCCAACCGTCGAGGCCGATGGCCCATAGCCCACCAGATGCACCCGCGGATCGCGCGCCACCTGCGTGGCCAGCCGCCCCGTCATGGTAATGCCGCCGCTTTCCTCGCGCAGTTGCAGCGGCGCCAGATGGTCAAGCGCGCTGCGAAACCCGGTGCACCACAGGATCACATCCACATCGAGCACCCGCCCATCGGCCCAGCGCACCCCGGTCGGGGTGATTTCGCTGAACATGTCCTGCCGCTCCAGCACGCCGCGCTGCCGCATCGCCTCGATGGCTGGCGTCATCGGCAGGCCCGTCACCGACACGACCGAATTGGGCGGCAGTCCTGCCCGCACCCGCTCTTCCACCAGCTTGACTGCCGCGCGCCCCGCCTCCTGATCGAACGGCCCTTCGCGAAAGTGCGGCACGGTCCGCGTCACCCAGCTGGTGCGCGTCACTTGCGAAATCTGGTCCAGCAGCTGGATCGCCGAAATGCCGCCACCCACCACCAGCACATGCTGGCCGGCAAAATCCTCGGCCCGGTGAAAATCATGGGTATGCAGCTGCCGCCCCAAAAAACGCTCGCGCCCCGGATAGTCCGGAATGAACGGCTTTTCCCAGGTGCCGGTCGCGTTGATCACCCCGCGCGCCGAAAACAGCCCGCGATCGCTTTCAATACGCAGCCGCTCGCCTCGGTCACACACGACGTTGACCGTCGTCGGTCGAAGCACCTGCAGTCCGAAATGCTCCTCATAGGCGGCAAAATAATGCGGCACCGCCACCGATGCCTTGACGCTGTCATCGCCCCCGGCGCTCTCGGCAAAGCTCATCCCCGGCAGGTCGTGCACGCGATTGACCGTCGATAGCGTCAGCGATGGCCAGCGATACTGCCAGGCCCCGCCCGGCTGCGGCGCCCGGTCCAGCACCAGAAAGTCTTTGCCCGGCACGAGGCCGAGTTGTTTGAGATGATAAGCCGAACTCAGCCCAGCCTGACCCGCGCCGATGACCACAATGTCGAGCTTGAGCGCCACGCGTGCGCCTTGATCCTGATCCGGCACTTTCGCCCCCAGCTACCTGCCAATCCATGTAAGCTCGCACCATCGGCGGGGCAAGCGAGGCAACTTCTGGAGGTCTTGCGTGTTCTGTCTGGCGCAAGGAGCCCAACGCTATGGCACACGTGACCTATGACATCGTCGAACATGATGGCGGCTACGCCTACAAGGTCGGCGCCGTCTTTTCCGAAACCTTCCCCACCCATCAGGCGGCCCATGACGCCGCCGCCGCAGCAGCCCGCCGCCAGCAGGTCGGCGGCCGCGACGAAGCCATCCAATACCAGGACAGCACCGGCGCCTGGCACGAAGAACAAGCCAATGGCGGCGACCGCCCCCAGACTGACGTCGAAGATGATCTGAAGGACTGAGGGCACCGCGCCCTCGACATCCACGGCGCTGCCCTCGGACTTGATCCGAGGGTCTCCCACCTTCCGGCACAAGTGATGAATGGTCCTCGGATCAAGTCCGAGCACAGCGCGGTAGATACCGCATCAACGTCGATTTGAGCAGCGTCCGCGCATCAAGCGCTCAGTCGAGCCCCGCCACCACCTTCTCCATGGCGGTAAAGTAAGCAGGCCAGGCATAGCTGGCGCCCTTGAACGCTTCTTCCTGATCGGGCCGGAAGCCTTCCTGCTCCATGCGCAGATGGGTGCCGGAGCCAGTGGCCGTCAGCGTCCAGGTGACGACGCTTTCCAGCCCAAACGCGGCCCAGCTATAGGCCAGCGTCTTGTTTGGCTCGACCACCTGCACCTGGCAATCCACCCCACCCCAATCGGCGTTGAAACGGAATTTCTGCCCCGCCACCGGCGCAAAGTCGGTCTGCATCAGCCATTCGGCGATCAGATGCGGCTGCGTCAGCGCGCGCCAGATTTTTTCGGGCGGATGGGCGATCTCGCGTTCAACAATCACCGAACGGATGGCGGGCACAGAATTGCTCATGATGCGGTCCTCGCAGACAAAGTCAGGCGGATAGATTGAGCGCCACGGCGGCGCGGATCAGGGTCTTGAACGCGTCCTCGTCGATCACGTCGCCTTCGCGAAAGTCGATGGCGCGGCGCGTATTGCCCTCAAGGCTCGAATTGAACAGCCCGCTCGGATCGGCCAACGTTGCGCCCTTGGGGAACGTCGTCTTGACCGCCGCCTTATAGGCTTCGCCGGTGCAGATAATGCCGCCATGCGACCAGACGGGGTTGGACCATTTCCATTCCTCGACCACGTCGGGATCGGCCTCACGGATCAGCCGTCGCACCTGCGCCAGCATGTCGCCGCGCCAGCCACCCAGCGTTTCGATCCGCGCATCGATATTGTCCGATGCCGAAAGGTCTGCGTCCTTGCTCATCTCAAAAACCCTGTCGCGTCTAAAGCTTTTCGCCCGGCAAAAGGCTGGCCTGCATCACCCAGTCGGCAAACTGGGCCTCGTCGAGCGCGGCATCTTCATAGATATCGAGATAGCGCACCAGCTTCTGCTTGGACGTCCCGGGCGGCAGCGGATCAAGCTCCGCGCCCCGGTTGAACGACACTTTCACGTATTTGGTGAAACAGTGAAAGCCGAGGAAATAGTGGTGCTCGGTCATGCCATACATCGGCGTGTTCCACTTCACCGCCTTGAGCACATCCGGCACCGTGCGGCTGATAACGGCATCGACCTGCCGCCCAACCCGCTCTTTCCAGCCCGGCATGGCGGCAAGATAGGACTCCACCACTGCCTCGCCATAGCCCAATGGAATTTGCGGATTGCCGCCCGATAGCAGCACGACATCTGGCTTACTCATTGGTCCATCCTTTTGAGCAGGTCTTCAAGGCGGTCGATCCGGTTTTCCCAGAACGCCGCCATCTCGCTGGTCCAGTCGATCAGCGGACTGAGCGCGCCAAGCTGGGCAGAGTAATGGGTATTGCGCCCCTCATGGCGGTCGTGCACCAATCCGGCTTGCTTGAGCACCGCCAGATGTTTGGACACCACCGGCTGCGACACCCCAGCCTGCGCCGTCAGCCCGCCCACCGTGATCTCGCCCTCACGACACAACCGCTCAAAGATCGCCCGCCGCGTCGGATCGGCCAGCGTTCTGAACAACAGGTCCTGTGGGGACGACGTCTGCAACAATCCATACCTCGTAGGCTATGGATTAAACGTATAGCTGTGCGGGTATGGGTTCGTCAACAGGATTGGTTCCACGCTCTCGCCTCTATCCCGCTCACCACCCGAATAGCCGGCTAGGTGGGGGTACTCTTTAGATCCCTGCCCCCTGCGCATCAAACAGATGGATCCGCGCCGGATCAATATACGCCGAAACCGTCGATCCAAGCTCAACCGGCCGCTGCCCCTCCAACACGATACCGATCGTCTGCAAGTCCGCCGTCGTCGCATAGACCACGGTCTGGCCGCCCAGGTTTTCCACCAGATCGCCCCACACCTCGGCCGCGCCGGCCGCATGAATCGGATTTTCGCCCATCACATCTGCGACTGGCTGGTCCCCACCAAGGACATGCTGCTCGATCGCGGCATGATGGGCGATGGCGTTATCGATCTGCCCGCTATCCGCCAGATGATCGAGGAGGCAGGCTTTTTCGGCCCGCAGGAAGTCGAGATTTTTTCGCAGGACAATTGGTGGAAACGCCCGGGAGATGAGGTGCTTGCCGTCATAAAGGATCGTGTCGCCACGGTCTGCTGAAAAGCAAAACCCCCGGGACCAGCCCAGGGGTTTTTATGACGCCGCGCCGATATTAGCTGCGATTGTAAGACAGTGTCTGGCAAAGGATCACCGCGCGGCAACCCTGGATATTCATCGTGTCCGGACCGGCCTGGGTCACGGTCGCATCGGCGCTGATGCCGCCGGCCGAAAGCGAGCCCTTCCACTGGCCAGGGGCAGTCTGCTTGGCCTGCATCACCTGCTTGCCGACAAAGGCCAGGTTTTCTGGAGTGGCCGACTTACCCTTGAGGCTGGTCAGCGTGCCACACAGGTCGGTGCCGCTGTCGCCGCACAGCTTGAACGAAAACGATGTGCCGAACGAATCGACAAAAGTGCCGTTCGGGCCACCGGCACCCTGTGCCATGACCGGCACGGCGGTCGCAGCGCACAGGACGCCGATTGCAAAGCTTGTCTTCAAAATATTCATTACTGTCTCCACGCGAAAGCACCCGCCCAGGCCATCGCTCTCGGTTGTTGATGAGCACATAACGTATAGTTGGTGATCTAGTTGCAAATTATGATCAACGTCTAAAAGTCGAAGCAATTTCAATATGCGTCGATTGGGTGAACTGGTCCACCGCTACCAGATCGCTCATCGTATAGCCGCCCGCCACCAGTATTGCCGCGTCCCGCGCAAAGGTCCGCGCATCGCAGGCCACCATGACAACGGTTTTGACTTTGGACTTGGTCAATTCGCGCACCTGTGCCTCGGCGCCCGCACGCGGCGGGTCCAGCACAACGGCCTCATAGGGCAGCTCGAACTGGGTCAGGGGATCGCGGAACAAGTCCTTGGTCTTGGCCGTCACTTCGCGCAGGCCCTTGGTAAAGCGCCGCGCCTTGTCGAGCGCCGCAATACCGGCCCGATCATTGTCGGTCGCAAATACCGGCCGCTGCTCGGCCAGTCGCAGCGCAAACGGACCCATGCCACAGAACAGGTCTGCCACCGTCTTGGCCTTGCCCACGGCGTTCAGCACATAATCGGCCAAAACCTGCTCGGCTGCCGCCGTCGCCTGCAAGAAACTGCCAATCGGCATTTCCACCCGCGCCTTGCCCATTTCGATAATGGCCGGCTGCGCCTGCAGCACCAGCTCGCCATTGAGCGACAGGCGCGCCAGCTTGAAGCGGTTGACCAGCGGCGCCACGCGATCCTGCCGCGCCTGCTTTTTCTCGGTGCGGATGGCGACGTCGATACCGGTCAAGGTTGCGGTAAAGCTGACGTCGGACTCACCCACAGCCTGCATCACGGCCCGCGCAATATCGGGCGCCTTGGCCAGCCCTGGCACCAGAATGGGGCAGGCATCGAGATCATGCACCTGATGGCTGCGCAGCCGCATATAGCCCGCGCCCTCGCGCCGCGCATGCAACGTTGCCCGCCGCCGACCATCGCCGACCGCATCGATAAACCGGCTTACCTTCTGCTCGATGCCGGCAAAATGCAGCGGCGTTTCCACCAGCGCGATCTTGAAGGCCTCGTAGCTGGCGCGATCCATATGCTGCAGCTGACAACCACCACAGGACCCAAAATGCGGGCAGAGCGGCTCGGCCCGGTTCGGCGCTGCGCTGATAATGCCGCGCAGTGTGCCCCGTTCACCGTCCACATCGATTTCAACGCGCTCGCCCGGTAAAGCGAGCGGCACGAAAACCTTGCGGCACTCAATCTCTGCAACACCCTCGCCCTTATGGCCGAGGCTGGTAATGGTCGTGGTAATGGTCATGAAATTCCGGGGGCTTGCTGGAACCTGCACTACCGCGTTTCCAGCCAAACGTCACCCCATGGGAGAAGTACGCTACCACTCACCTTGAGGGCTGCTGAAACATTGAACGTCCAGTAGCCCTCATGATGAGGTGCGAGTTCTTCACGAGCCTCGAACCACGAGGGCGTGCAGCAGGGTCTAGTTCACCGGCCGGCTCGCCCATTCCAGCAAGCTGGCCAGCCCCACAAACGGCACGCCGGCATGCTCGCTCAGCCCCGACGCGCAGGTGCTGACAGTCGAGACGCCCAGCGTACAACCGGCCGGAATGTCCTGCTTGGCAAACCGCGTCGCATGCGCGTTGAGTTCGGGGAAAAATAGTCCCTTGTCACCGGCATAGCCGCAGCACGTGACCGAGCTCAGCACCGCGATTTTCTCCGCACAGGCCGACGCAATCGCCTCGGTCATCGGCTGCTCGCTAAGCCGCTGCGCCGAACAATTGTGGTGCACCGCAACCACCGGCAGCTTGCGGGTAATCGCCAACTTGGGCAGCACATGGCTGATCAGGAACTGCGCCGAATCCAGCACCGGCGCATCGCCCGGAAATTCCCTCAGATGCTTGGCGCAGGTCGAGGCATCGGTCACAACGCTCAGCCGCCCGGCGTCGGATAGCGCCGACAATTCCCGCTTCAGCTCACCACCAACAGCCGCAGCCTGTTCCGGAAAACCCTTGGACTGGAATGGCTGGCCGCAGCATTGCCCGTTAAGATGCTCGGGTATCACCACATCAAACCCAGCCCGCTCCAATAGCGCCAGCATGGCGTCCGGCACTGCCAAAAGGTCATGCTCGCTCTTGGGCGCCCCAAACATGCGCGTGGCGCAGCTCGGGAAATAGACAATCGACTGCCGCCCGGTCTGGGCAATCGGCACCGGAAAACCGGTCCTGCGTGGGTCCTGCCGCGTTTCGGTCGATTTGGGCGACCCCGGCCCGTGATGCAATGCCCGCGACACGCGCGGCACGCGATCACCGCTCAGCCGCCGCGCCGTATCGGTGATCGCTTCTACTGCGCCCCCCGGAATGATCTTGCGCACCACATCGGCCATGCCGACGCCGCCCCGCATCATGGTTTCCACCGCGCCGCGATGATCGCTGACAAAGCCTGCCACCGACCGCGCCGTGCTGCCACGCCGCTGCGTGCGCTGGCCGATAATCATCGTGCCGGTCTCGATACCCACGGGGCATCGCACCGAACACAGGTTGCACGCGGCGCAAGTATCGAGCCCCGGATACTGGAAGTCCTCGTCCAGCCGCTTGAGCCGCGCCGGATCTTCGCCCGACCGGCGCAGCCGCTCGCGTTCGCGCGTCACCGCGATGCGTTGCCGTGGCGATAGCGTCATCTGATGGCTGGGGCAGGCGGGTTCACAAAAACCGCATTCGATGCACAGATCGACCAGCTCATCGGCCAGCGGCATCACCTTGAGGTTCTTGATGTGAACCTTGGCGTCGCGATTGAGCAGCACCCCGGGATTGAGCAGATATTCGGGGTCGAACACCTCCTTGATACGGTACATCAAGGCATAGGCGGTGCTGCCCCATTCGGTCTCGACGAAGGGCGCGATGGCGCGGCCGGTGCCGTGCTCGGCCTTGAGCGAGCCGCCATAGCGGATCGAGACCAGTTCGGAGAGTTCCTGGTTGAACAGGTCGAACTTTTCCGCCGCGTCGGCTTTGGAAAAATCGTCGCTCATCTGGAAGTGCAGATTGCCCGCCAGCGCGTGCCCGAAGATGATCGCATCCTCATAGCCGTGCCGATCCAGCAGGTCGCGCATATCGACGACGAACTCGGCCAACCGGTCGATGGGCGCCGCCACGTCTTCGGTCAGCATCACCGTGCCTTTGGGCCGCGCCGCGCCACCCGAGGTAAAGAACCCCTTGCGCACGTCCCACAGCGCGTCGGAAACCGCCTGTTCGGTCGAAAAATTGATATGGGTTGCCCCGTTGCGCGACAGGATTTCCACTGTCCGCGCTGTCTCGACCGCCAACTCATCGGCCGTCGGCGCCGCCACGTCGATCAACACAGCCGGCGACGTCTCGCTCAGCCATGGCAAAAGCGGCGCCAGCGGCTTGAGATGTTCCACCGTCGCCAGCGCCCGTCGCTCGATATATTCCGCTGCAGTAATGCCGGTGGTCACCTGCACACCGCCATTGGCCATCTCGATAATGGCGCGCCCCGCCGATTGCGGGTCCGGAAACGGCACCAAAGCCGTCGCCTTGAATGGATGCTCGGGAATGGTGTTGTAGGTCACCTCCGACACAAAGCCGAGCGTGCCTTCCGAGCCCACGATAAGGTGGATAAGAATGTCGAGCGGGTCGTGGAAATCGACCAGCGCATTGAGCGAATAGCCCACAGTGTTCTTGATGCGATATTTGTGGCGGATCAGGTCGACCAGCTCACTATCGGCCATCACCTCGCGGTGCAGCTGATGCAGTGTTTCGAGCATGGCGGCATGGCTGATGCGGAAGGCGTCGCAGCTGGCCGGATCGCCCGAATCGAGCACCGTGCCATCCACCAGCACCACACGCAGCCGCGCCATGGTGTAATAGGTGTTGTAGGCCACGCCGCAGCACATGCCGCTCGAATTGTTGTTGACCACGCCACCGATCTTGCAGGTGGCCTGGCTCGCGGGATCGGGCCCGATCTTCTTGTTGAATGGCTTCAGCGCCTTGTTGGCATGAGCCACGATGATCGCTGGTCCCAGCGTAATCTGTTCGGCGCCGGGGTGAATGTTCAGCTTGCGCCAGCCATCGCCCAACACGGCCAGCACGCCATCGGTCACGGCCTGCCCCGAAAGCGAGGTGCCCGCCGCCCGGAAGGTGATCGGCAATCCTTCGGCGCGCGCTGCGGTCATCACCGCGCGCACCTCGTCCTCGGAATTGATGAACACCACGACGGCCGGAATCAGCCGGTAGGAACTGGCGTCCCCGCTCCAGGCATAGGTCATCAATGGGTCGGTATGAATGCGTCCGCGAACCTGCCCCTTGAGGCGGGCGGCAACGCGCTCGCCAGCGGCCTGACGGTCCGGCGTAACGGCTTTCGGCTGGGTCGAAGAAATGGTGGCTTGCTGCATGGTCCAACCACTAACATGTTAGCTGCGGCCGGCAAATGAGTTCTTGGTAGGGGGGCAATCAATTTCGGTCGATGGCGGCGTGCCGTTCACCACACCCTCCAGATACAAAAAAGGTGCGGACCCTTTGGGGGCCCGCACCTTGATGCGTTAGATGTCGACGTCGTCCTCGCCAAGAGCGTCGATCTGCGCGGCAGCTTTGCGGAGGATTTCCGCAGCTTCGCGCTGGCGGTCTTCGCCGCCATGCTTGGCCTTCTTGATGGCGGCCTTGAGCTCTTTTCGGGCGTCATTGAGCTCGGGCACCACATCCTTGATGTCGCGGTCGGCCGGGCCTTCATTCTGCTCCTGCCAAAACCGCGGTCCGCCGGGGCCACGGCCGCCACGCGGACCATGTTCGGGGCCACGACCACGATGGGGCGGTTCATTGCCGCCTTCAGGGCCACCCTCGCGGCCAAATGGCCAGTCGGCCTTGGCGAATTCACGGAAGCGGTTCACCTGCTCGCCGGCCTTGGCGAGAAACGCCAGAGTCGATTCGATGGCTTCGCGATTGTCCGCCAGATGCGCCCGGCCTTCGTCGGTGATGGTGTAGAGCTTTTTATTGCCGTCCACTTCCGAGGTTACATAGCCGGCTTCTTCCAAAAAGGTCAGAGCCGGATAAACGATGCCGGGGCTTGGGGCGTAGAACCCGCCCGACTTTTCCTCGACGGCCTTGATCAGGTCATAGCCATGGCGAGGCTGCTGCTCGATCAGATAGAGCGCGACGAGGCGCAGATCGCCCGATGCGAGCATGCGTCCGATGCGGAAATTGCCACCCATATTGCCCCAGCCTTCTCCACTCTCGATGCCAGAAGCGAAGCGCCCCCAGCCACGACGCGCCATGGCTTCCATACGGCGCCAGTTTGGTTCGTCATTGTTCCAGTTATTTCCCATGATGGGTCTCCGATATATCTTGTGTTCCATTGCAACAACAGATCGGCGCGCCTTCAAGTGATTTCAAGATATATCTTAAGATAGTTTTTGGCGAGTGTTTTGCCGCGCATCGGCCAAAGAAAAATCCCGCCCGGAAAACCCCGGACGGGATGAATAAGGAATAGGGAATGGGGTCGGGCGCTTAAAGGATCGGCGCCGGGGCGTTGTCGCGGTCGAACTGCCCATATTTGCGATAGCGATACATATAGGTCGGCAGGATAGTATCCATCGCCACCGGCGCAATGCCGAACGCGGCAAAGCTGCGCTTGTCTTTGATCGCGACGTCCGACACCACGTTGTCGACGCCCAGCAGATCTACCTGGTCGGCGGTGATCAGCGGCTTGAATGGCAGGATGGCAAAGGGCAAAGCCATCATCTTGGCGATCCCTGCGGGCAGTGGCAGCATCGGGCGCTTGCGCGCCGTTTCGCGTTGCACACGCTCCATCAATTGCCGATAGGTTTCGATCTGTGGCCCGCCAAGCTCGTAAATCCGGCCGGTCTTGACCTTGCCCTCGGCGGCCATGACGAAAGCCTCGGCCACATCACCCACATAGGCAGGCTGGAACAGCGTATCGCCACCGATCAGCGGCAATACGGGGAACATGCGAGACAGGGCGCCCATCAGATTGAAAAAGCCATCGCCCTGACCGAACAGGATCGAGGGCCGCATGATGACCGCATCTGGGAACGCTTCGAGCACAGCCGCTTCACCGGCCAGCTTGCTGGCAGCGTACTGGCTGACCTCGGCAGCCTTGTCGACGCCCAGCGCCGACATATGGACCAGCGCCGTTGCGCCCGCTGCCTTGGCAGCTTTTGCCACATTGGCTGCGCCATCGACATGCACGGCCTCAAAGGTCTGCGCGCCGCTGCTATGGCCAACGCCAACCAGATTGATCACGAGATCAGCGCCGCGCACGGCGTGCTGTACCGATGCCAGATTGCGCACATTGGCCTGGATCGGCTGAACCTGTCCGACGCTGCCGAACATTTTGACCTGACCGGCCAGATTGGGTCGGCGCACGGCAACGCGCACGCGGTGCCCATTGCGGGCCAGCAATTGCACGATCTGGGTGCCGACAAATCCCGCACCACCGAAAACGGTCACGAGTTTGGGTTCAAGGCGATCCATCTTGGGCTCCGGCAACAGGCATAAATCGTCCCCGCTTCTATCCCAAGCCCGCCGCCGCTGTCGAGGCCCGGCATGGGAATCAGCTTGACTCGGACGCTTATATGTTCTTGTTTTGTTCTATATTTTATCGAGGAGGGCACTATGCCCGAAGCCAAAACCTATAATGGCCAATGCCATTGCGGCGCTGTCCGCTACACCGCCGCCACCGATTTTGCCGGTCTCGGCGATTGCAATTGTTCGCGCTGTCGGCGCCTGGGCTGGGTCATGCAGGCCGTTCCTGCCGAAAATTTCAAGCTTGAGCGCGGCGAAGACAATCTGACGCTCTATCATTTCAATACCGACACTATCGATCACCTGTTCTGCAAGACCTGTGGTATCGAGTCGTTCTCCCGCGGCTCGGACGGCAAAGGAGCGCAAACCGTGATGATCAACGTCAACTGCCTTGAGGGCGCTCCGCCCATCGATCACAGTGCCATCAAGCACTGGGATGGGGCTAACTGGTAGAGAACCGGAAAACCTTCACAAACCTGATTGACATAAGGCGGCAGGCCCCCTAGTTAAGCCGCGCCTGCCCAGATGGCGGAATTGGTAGACGCGCACGGTTCAGGTCCGTGTACCGCAAGGTGTGGAAGTTCGAGTCTTCTTCTGGGCACCAAGTTTTAAACCCCGGTCACGACGAAAGTCGCGGCCGGGGTTTTTGGTTTCTGGGCGGTGTGGCCAGGAGGGCCGCTCTTGGTGCGGTGTTCAGCAGCCCTCATGGTGAGGTGCGAGTTCTTCACGAGCCTCGAACCACGAGGGCCTGCCCTAAATCCCTCAGCTCGTCCGACCTTCCACGCCCCCTGCAACCAGCGACCCCGACACCCCGTTTCGCCTTTCCAACGCCCCGATGCTGTGCCATCACGGTTGCAACGCTAAGTTCGAGAGCCATTCATGACCATCCGACTACACCGCGGCGACCTGCCTGACCTTTCCCGTTATGGCCGCGAAGTGGCGATCGATACCGAAACAATGGGCCTGCACCCCCATCGCGACCGTCTTTGCGTCGTCCAGCTGTCGCCCGGCGATGGCAGCGCTGACATTATCCAGATCCCGCAGGACGCCAACGAAGCACCCAATCTGGTCAAGCTCCTGAGCGATCCCGGCGTCACCAAGATTTTCCACTACGCGCGCTTTGACGTCGCTGTGCTCAAGAACCGATTCAATGTCGTGACCGGCCCAATCTACTGCACCAAGATCGCCAGCAAACTGGTGCGGACCTACACCGACCGGCATGGCCTCAAAGACCTGTCGCGCGAACTTCTCAACGTGGATATGTCCAAACAGCAACAGAGTTCGGACTGGGGCGCCGACAAGCTCAGCGACGCCCAACTCGACTACGCCGCCTCCGACGTCCTCTACCTCCACGACCTCAAACGCCACCTCGACCGCATGCTCAAGCGCGAAGGCCGCATGGAACTGGCGCAGCAATGCTTTGATTTTCTCAAGACGCGCTGCGAACTGGATCTGCTGGGCTGGGACGAAACAGACATTTTTGCTCATAGCTAAAGCCACGGAGCGGCGATGACCCTGCATGGTGATGCAGCACAACGGCTCAGGACCTACCAGCGTCTGACCACGCGCAATCGCGTCGTCGCCGTTCTGCGCATTGCCGTGCCTCTGCTCGGCTTGATCGCCCTCGTTGGCCTCGTCGTCCAGATCTACATCTCAAGCATCAGCGGCCGCTTCGGCGTCGGCCAGATTACCGTGACGTCCGACACAATCACCGTGCAGGCGCCACGCTATTCGGGCGTGCTGGACAACGGCACGACCTATACTGTGACGGCACGCGCGGCCCAGTCGGTGATTGCGTCGAGTGAGCTCATCAACTTGGTCGATGCCCATCTGGTGATGACCCGCCCCGACGGAACCATCATGACCGTCGATGCGCCCGCGGCGGTGCTCGATACCAACACTGAGCTGGTAACGATCAAAGACGTGGCCAATGTCAGCAATTCGCTTGGCACTGTTGGCACGATCTATGAATCGGTGTTTGACTATCAGACCCAGAAGCTGGCCGGTGAAGGACCTGTCGACATAGACTATGCCGACGGCACCAAAATAATTGCTCAAGGCATAACTTACAATGCCGTAGAGTTGATCTGGACTTTCAAACACGCCACCGTCACTTTGCCTGACACGCCCGGAGCCAAACCTCAATGACCAAGCGCCTGTTACTGATCGCTGCGCTATCCCTGCTGTCCATGCCCGCCTGGGCTCAGCAGAAGGTCGAGATAACTGCAGATGTTTTCACTGTTGAGGAGTCTGCCTCAGAGGCCGTGTTCACCGGCAATGTCGTGGTCATCCACCCCAGCGTCAAAGTTTGGGCAGACAAGGTCGTTGCGATCTACGGCGCAGCCGGCCCCAGCGACATCGAAAGTTTTGTGGCCACTGGCAAGGTGGTCAAGCTCGTAACACCTGAACAAACAGCCACTGGTGAGCGCGCCGTATTTACCCCGGGTGATCAATTGCTCCGGTTGACTGGCAATGTCCTGGTAGTGAATTCCGGCGGAACGGTCGGTTCTCAGGAACTCGTGGTGAACCTTGAGACCAACGTTTCCACCTTCACCAGCTCCGGCGGTGGCCGCGTGACGGGGATATTCAACTCGCAATGACCTCCGCAGCCGAGAAGCCTCGCATTGACCAGACCGGTTGGCTGGTAGCCCATAGCCTTGCAAAGAGCTTCGGCAAGCGCGTCGTTGTGCGCGATGTGTCGATCGCTGTGCGCCGGGGTGAGGCCGTGGGGCTGCTCGGTCCCAACGGTGCGGGCAAGACCACCGTTTTCACCATGATCATGGGGTTGGTAAAGCCCGACGCCGGTAGCATCAATCTCGATGGCCGGGCCATTACCCATCTGCCGCTATTTCAGCGCGGGCGGCTGGGCATTGGCTATCTGCCGCAGGAGCCATCGATTTTCCGTGGGTTGTCCGTCACCGGCAACATCATGGCCGTGCTCGAAAACCACGTCAAAGGCCGGGGCGAGCGCAAGGCGCGGCTTGAGGCGCTGCTCGAAGAATTTTCTATCCAGCATCTCGCAAAAGCCAATGCACTGGCGCTGTCGGGTGGCGAGCGCCGCCGCGTCGAAATCGCCCGGGCTCTCGCCGCCGATCCTGTCTTCATGCTGCTCGACGAACCCTTTGCCGGTGTGGACCCCATTGCTGTGGCCGAGGTCAAGGGGCTGGTGCGGCAACTCACCAAGCGCGGCATCGGCGTGCTGATCACCGACCACGCCGTGCGCGAAACGCTGGGCCTCGTCGACCGCGCCTATGTGATCCACGGCGGCAAGGTGATGATCCAGGGCAAGCCCGAAACCATCAGCGCCGACCCCGACGCCCGCCGCGTTTATCTGGGCGAGGGCTTCGAGCTTTAGGCGGGAGTGTTCTTGCTCTCCTTGAGCGCATTCCGGCACCAATACCCACTTGGCACAGAACTTGCCCTTGCGCTTGATCCTTGCCCAAAAATCAGTCATGGTCCGCGCGGGAAATCGCCGGAAACGGCGGGTATTTTGCGCTAAAGGTCTCTGTTCTAATGGCTCTTTCGCCGCGTCTTGAGTTTCGCCAGGCCCAAAGCCTGACGCTGACGCCGCAACTGATGCAGTCTATCCGGCTGCTGCAGCTGAGCCACCTTGAGCTCAACGACTTCGTCGATGCCGAACTGTTGCGCAACCCGCTGCTGGAGCGCGAGGACGGCGCCGAACCCGGTGAACCCGAGCCCACCGAAGCCCCCGAGCGCTCCACCGAAATCAGCGCCTACGAGGACACCGTCGATCGCGGCGACCGCATTCAGGACGCCGATTCTATCGCTGACGGCTATGACACAGCGGTCGAAAACGTCTTCCCCGATCAGGGTGCCCAGGATCAACTCAATCCGCAAAGCCGGCTTGATCGAAACGGGTCCAGCGAAAGCGGCGAAGCGCCCGATATCGACCAGTTCGTCGCCTCAAAACCATTGCTCAGCGAGCACCTCGAAAACCAGGCCAATATGATCCTGCGCACCACGGCCGATCGGCTGATTGCGGTGCACCTGATCGATAGCCTCAACGAGGCCGGCTATCTCACCACCGAACTGTCGGCCATCGCCGACCAGCTGGGCGCGGAACTGGCCGATATCGAGGCCGTGCTGGATGCCTTGCAGGGCAGCGATCCGGTTGGCGTCTTCGCGCGCTCGGTGCCGGAATGTCTCGCGATCCAGCTGCGTGATCGCGACCGGCTGGACCCTATGATGCTGTCTTTGCTTGATAATATCGCTCTGCTTGCCAGCCACGACATGGCCGGTCTGATGCAGACCGTCGGTTGTGATCGCGAAGATCTCAATGACATGCTGGCGGAAATTCGCCAGCTCGATCCACGCCCCGGTCTAGCCTTCGATAGCGGTCCGGTCGAATCGGTTGTGCCCGACGTTTTCGTGCGCCGTGGTCCCGATGGCGCCTGGTTGATCGAGCTCAATATCGAGGTTTTGCCAAAGGTTCTGGTCAATCGCGTCTATTACACGACGGTTACCCGCAAGGCCCGCGACAGCGCCGAAAAGACCTTCCTGTCCGAGTGTCTGGCGACCGCCAACTGGCTGACCAAGAGCCTCGATCAGCGAGCACAGACAATCCTCAAAGTGGCTGCCGAAATCGTGCGCCAACAGGACGGTTTTCTGACCCACGGCATCGCCCATCTCAAGCCGATGACGCTCAAAATGGTCGCTGAAACCATCGATATGCATGAATCGACCGTTAGCCGCGTCACCTCGAACAAATATATCGCCACGCCGCGCGGCCTGTTCGAGATGAAGTACTTTTTCACCACCGCCATTGCCTCAAGCGATGGCGGCAGCGATCACTCGGCCGAGGCGGTGCGCCACCGTATTCGCCAGCTGATTGACGCCGAAGTGATCAGCGATGTGCTGTCTGACGACACCATCGCCGAAATGCTGAAAAAAGAGCAGGGCATCGACGTCGCCCGCCGCACGGTCGCCAAGTACCGCGAAGGCATGAACATCCCGTCGTCGGTGATGCGGCGGCGGCAAAAGAAAAATCTCGAAGCCGCTTTGGTCCGGTAAGACTTCGCGGTGAGCCGCTAAAGCCAGCTCAAATCACCCGGCCCCTCAATCGCACGGCGAAGGCTAAGGCCATTGTGTGGCGAAGTCCAAACGATAAACGAACCCCATGGGGGCTTTGCGCATTGCGTCAGTGACGCTGGCGGGTCTAGCATCATGGCTGATGCTCGCCCACATGAAGGTGTGCAGCAGACGTGATCCCGAAAATCCGGGAGCCGGCTTTTCGAGATCCTCGCGTCGAACCAAGAACGACACAAGGAAGAGGAAGCCATGACTTTACGCGTTTCGGGAAAGAACATGGATGTCGGCGATGCCCTGCGTGGCAAAGCTGAAGATCATTTTGCAGCCGTGGTCGGGAAATATTTCGACGGCGGCTATGATGGACACCTGACCCTTACACCCGATGGCATCGGCTTTCGCGCCGACTGTGTAGTGCACCTCGATTCTGGCGCCACCCTGCAGGCGAGCGCCATGGGCGGCGACGCCACCAGTGCCTATGAAGTGATGGCGCTCAATATCGAAAAACGCCTGCGTCGCTACAATCGCAAACTCAAGCAGCGCCCCCGTGGCGCCAACGGATCGGCCGACGGCACGACCGCGCAATACACAGTTTTTGGCGCTGGTGACGAGCTTGATGAACTGGATGAAGACTATGCTCCACCGGTCATTGCCGAGACCACAAAAAACCTGCGCCAGCTGAGCGTGGAGGAGGCTGTTATGGAGCTGGACCTGACCGGCGGACAGGTTGTGATGTTCCGTCATGCTGGACATGGCGGCCTGAATGTGGTTTACCGCCGCTCCGACGGCAATATTGGCTGGATCGATCCAGCTCTCGGGACCAATTAATGCTCCCGATGCCACAATCTAGCGTAGTTGATCCAGGGCAGATTTTATGGAATTGGCCGATATCCTGGCTGAGCGCGCTGTGCTTTGTTGCGCAGGCGTAGAAACGAAACGCCAGTTATTTGAACGTCTTGCCGAACGTGCGGCGGAACTGACCGGTCACCCGGTAGCGGATATTCTTGAAGCTATCGTGAACCGGGAAGAATTGGGCTCGACTGGCCTGGGGAATGGTATCGCCATCCCCCATGGCAAGATTGCCGGGCTCAAGGAAGTTACCGCTCTGTTCGCGCGGCTGGACAAGCCGATCGAGTTCGATGCGGTTGACGACCAGCCGGTCGATCTCGTGGTCATGCTGCTTGCGCCAACTGGCTCGGGTGCAGATCACCTGAAGGCTCTTTCACGCGTGGCGCGCATGTTGCGCACCGAATCCGTGGTGGATGAGCTGCGGGGCATCAGTGATCCCGCGCAGTTGCGCGAAGTGCTGATCGCTCCTTCCGAAGACCACTACGCCGCCTGATACTCGGGCGCGCTGAAACAATTAGGCCCCGGACCATGGTCCGGGGCCTTTATCATTTCAGGGGGCTCAAAACTCAGTGCAGAGTCGCAAGACCCAAATTCTTGTCGCCCAGCCAGTCCACCACGGCGTCTTCGGTATCGGTCACCAGAAGTGGGGTGCCGTCAGCGGACATCACCAGCTGATAATCAGCGCTGTCCTCAAATTCGGCATCGTGAATCATGGTTGAAAGAATGGCGCCGCTCACTGGCCGTACATAGGCCACCGCATCGCCGCCAAGCGCAGCGAACTGGGCGCGCGTCAGTGATTTAAGCGGATGGATCAGCGTTTCGGCCATCGTGTCATAATTGCGTTTTTCGTACATGTGTCGGCCCTTTCCTCATACTGAGCGAATATCGATACGTCGGGCGATCTTGAGCGTCCGGGGACGCTCTATAGCAACAACGAGCATACCATGCCCTAAAGTTGCATCTTTCACGATCATGCCATCGGCTAAAAGGAACGATCGCTGGAATTGGCGCGCCGCAATGCCGCGGTGCAGAAATTCCCGTCCGGCCTCGTCCTTCTGCTTGCCCCGGACAACCACCTGGTTGTCTTCGGCCAGCACCTCAAGTTCTTCCTGGCTAAAGCCGGCGACGGCTATGGAAACCAAAAAGCGCTCGGTGCCTTCGGCATCGGTAGCACGCTCGATATTGTAGGGCGGGTAGCCGTCGGCGGACTTGGCCAACCGATCGACGCGCTCCTCAAAGCTGTCAAAGCCCAGAAGAAATGGAGCGGAAAACACCGAAATACGCGACATCCACGCCGTCCTTGATCATCAAGCAACGTATCGGCGCCGACCCATTTGAACTTGGCATCGGGCGCCTGCGGCAGATATGGGACAAGGTGCCGTCCCATTCAAGAGTGTGCGGCACGTCGATTTGACGCGCCGCGCGCCAGCATCGTTCGGCAACAGCCGGGTCACTATCCGCAAGTCGCCTGAACCAGCTTGCCGTCCGTGTCGATCTCAAGGTTGAGCCGCTCTGCGCGATAATCCATCGTGACCGCCTGGCCCGACGTGTAAATGCGCACCAGCCCCTTGGACTGTACCGGCAGGCCGCCCACCGTGACATCGCTGGCTGAGGTGCCGGTTACCGGCTGGCCCGCCGCGCCTTGCAAAGTTGAGGCGCCGCAATCGGCTATGCCCGAGCCGCCCGGCCGCTGCGCCGAAGCGCCTGTACAACCGACCAGCAACACAGCTAGTCCCAGAACGCCCAATCCAGAAACAATCTTTGTTGCCATTTGTAACCTCCCAAGTTCCAGCCAAGGCTGGCCTCACATCCTCGGCAGAATTGCGGCGGCCGGGCGCATAGTCAATCAGACCTGCCCTTTTCACCGCTCAGCAAACGCGCTCTATAGCGATCAAGGATTTAAGCCTGAGCGGACCGGATATGGATCAGACTGTCGCTATCATCACCCCAGCTTGGAAGGCCGAGGACACCATCGTCACCACGGTTCAGAGTGTCCTCGCGCAAACCTATCCCGATTGGCAGCTTTGGCTGATTGCCGACGACGGCGCCGACTACGAAGCGTTCCTGGCCAACGCCGGCATCAGCGATACGCGCATCCGCTATCTATCGAGCGGCGGCACGGGCAGGGGGGCGTCCAATACCCGCAATGTGGCGCTTGATCAGTTGCAGACGTCCTACGCGGCCATTCTCGATGCCGATGACCGTCTCAAGCCGCAAAAGCTCGAACGCGCTGTCGCGGCGCTCTCAGGGCACGCCATCGTCACCACAGCGCTCGATGTGATGACCGACCGGTTCGCCCATTTGCGCTATGTCGGGGATGGCCCCGACCGCGAACTTATGCCCGGCGGGCATAAGTGGGTTTCGCTCTCGATGGATTCGATGCTGGTCTGGGATCGGCGCAAGACCGATGGGCGCTATGACGCGACCATGAGCAACATGACCGACCTCGAATTCCTGCTGCAGCTCTACCGCACCGCGCCAACCTCGATGCATCTGGGCACGCCGCTACACGACTACGTCAAGCGATCCACCTCGATGAGCAATGGCGCCAATGTCGCCGCCGGCATGATTGCCTCAAAAACCGAAATCCTGCGCCGACTGCAAACCGGCCATTACGGGCTACCGCAAAACGAGGTCGATGGCGTTGCCGCGTTTCTCACCATCTCGCTTGAGGCCGAAGCGCTCTACGGTGCCGCTCTTGCGGCTCAGCCGGGTCTGCTGTTTGAAGATCACTTGCAGCCCATGCTGGCGGGTAAAGAAAAAGGCGGCCACTAAGGGCCGCCCGGATGTTTTGCTAAAATGTGCTGTTAGAGAGCGAACAGCGTCACGCTGGCGCCGCCCCCGGCTTCAATGCCGACGATCTGATCAACGGTAAAACCCTGATCCGAGATCGAGCGCAGCAGGAACTGATTGTTCTTGATGCGCTGCTGAACCGAAGCAACGTCATTGTCGAACGACAGGGTGCGGGCTTCGGCATCGTTCACCGTGAGAACAGTGGCGTAACGAGCGTTGCCGATCTGGTCGAGCGAGTTGATGCCGCCCATGACGTCGAATGGGTTGGCCGCAAATGCGGTCGAAACACCGGTCAGCATGACAGCGGAAATGGCGATGGCTTTGAACATTTTCATAATGAATTCCTTTGTTTAACGCTTGCCCGGCAATTATCGAGCTCACAGGGAATTACGGGTTCACCGCCAGAATGGTTTCAGCACTGGGTGGTTTTTGTCGAACACTTTCTTATTATTGTCCGCGCAAACGCCTGCAAAACCGGGCCGTTACGCCGGTCAGAAAAAACGAAGCGGACCAGTTCTTCTGACTTTGAAACCCAACAGACCTGCCTAACCTTCGAGCAGCAGGGTGACGATGTCGTCGTGGATCGCCTGCCATTCGGCATCGCTGAACGGGTAGAGCGCAAAGCCACGCACCACGAACGCACCTTCGGCCGCCAACAGCGCCAACCTGGCTTTGCGGCCGCGCTGGGTCGCCGGATCGAGATGGTTGAACAGCTCCCGGTAAAACTCGCGCGAGCTTTCCTGATAGGCGGGTGAGCGGATGAAACTGGCCATCAGCGCTATGGCGCGGGCGTGGGTCGCCGCATCTTCATGCCGGTTGGCGTCGACATGGGCGAGGATTTGCACGCCCGGTCGGTCGCCCTCGCGCTCCAGATAGGCGGCAACCAGCCGGTCATAGGACGCGGTAACCCGCTCCATCAACGCGTCGATCAGCGCATCCTTGGTGACAAACGCATAGAGCACGCCGCCCTTGCTGACCTGCGCCTCCTTGGCGACCGCATCCATGGTGAGGCTGGCCGGACCATCGCGCAGCACGACTTTTTCGGCGGCGTCCAGCAATGCACCCCGATCAATTGTCTGGCGTCGGCCCATTTTTATCCCTTTTCAAACCGTCTGGACGGATATATATCCCCGCCTCCCTTATCGCAAACAATTATGCGCCAACGCAAAGAGGTTTTTGATGTCTTCCCCCCGCAACCGCTGGCTCGTCCTGCTTGCCGTCATGATGGCGTTTACGCCCATCGTGATCGACATGACGATCCTGCACATCGCTGTTCCCTTGCTGACGCTGGCCCTCGGCGCGACGGGCACGGAGATATTGTGGATCATCGACATCTACCCGCTGATGATGGCGGGCCTGCTCGTGCCGATGGGGACCTTGGCGGACAAGATCGGCCATCGCCGTATGCTGCTGACGGGTCTGGCGATCTTTTTGGTCGCGTCCATCGCGGCAGCCTTCGCGCCGACCGCCGCTATGCTGATCGGCGCCCGCGTGCTGTTGGCCTTCGGCGCGTCCATGGTCATGCCGTCCGTTTTGGCCACCATCCGTCACACCTTCGAGGATAGCCGCGAGCGCGGCATTGCGCTGGGTCTGTGGGGCACGGTCGGCTCAGCCGGCGCGGCCATGGGTCCGCTGGCCGGCGGCTTCCTGCTGGAGCATTTCTGGTGGGGTTCGGTCTTCCTCATCAACGTGCCGGTGATGCTGGTTGTCTGGCCGCTGGCATACTTCACCATTCCGAAGCGCAAGCCCGATGGCGGCGGCAACTGGACCATCGGGCAGGCTCTGCTCCTGATCGCGGGTCTGATCGCCAGCGTCTACGCCATCAAGTCCGGCTTCAAGAGCGGCACCGCTCCACTGATCACCGGCGTCACGCTCATGGCAGGGCTTGGTCTGCTGGCCCTGTTCGCGCGCCAGCAACTGCGCTCGACCTCGCCCATGCTCGACCTGACCCTCTTTGCGCGTCCGGCGATCAGCATGGGCATGGTCATTGCGCTGGTCGTGTCCGGTTCGCTTGCAGGTGTGGAACTCACCATTGCGCAGGAACTGCAGTTCGTCGTCGGGCGCTCTCCGCTCGAAGCCGGTCTGTTCATGATGCCGTTGGTCATCGCCTCGGCCGTCGGTGGGCCACTGGCCGGTTATCTCACCTCTGCGGTGGGCTTGCGCGCTGTGGCCGTGATGTCGCTTGCGGTTGCGGCGGCAAGCCTTGCTGGCCTCGGTATCAGCGATTTCCACAATCCCGGCATCGGCGTGATCGTGCTGATGGTGGCCCTGGGCCTCTCGCTCAGCATTGGCCTGACGGCATCGTCCATTGCCATCATGGGGAGCGCACCAGTCGAAAAGGCGGGCGCTGCGGGTTCGCTCGAAGCGACGGGCTATGAGCTCGGCGCGGGCTTGGGCATCACCTTCTTTGGTGTGCTGCTTTCGGCCAGCTATGCTTCCTCGATTCGGCTGCCATCCGGTCTTGTCGATCTACCTGCCAATACCAGCCATTCCATCGGTGAAACCATGACGGCGGCCAGCCAGATTGGCGGCGCCGATGGGCAGGCGCTGATCGAGGCGGCTGGAAATGCGTTTTCCAGTGCGCATGCCATGGTGCTGCTGACAGCGGCGGGCCTGATCGGTATTCTCTCCGTTGTGGTGCTGGTCGCCTTGCGCAATTACCGTGAGCCGGTGGGTCAGAATGCAGCCCATTGAGGCGTCCGGGGCTTGCCACTTTCCCGGTTTGCCCCTATAGAGCCCACTTCTCCGGATCGCCCGGCCAAAAGGCATGCCGTGGCGATCTCTGAATGCGATGGGCCCAAATCCATCCGATCTCTTATAAGGACCCGCAAAATGCCCAAGATGAAGACGAAGTCTGGCGCCAAAAAGCGCTTCAGCTTCACAGCGACCGGTCGTGTTAAGGCAGGCGTCGCCGGCAAGCGCCACCGCCTGATCAACCACAACGCCAAGTACATCCGCACGAACCGCGGCACCAAGATCCTGTCCAAGGGCGACGAGGGTCTGGTCAAGTGGTACATGCCGTACAACCGCTAACGCTGAAGGGAAGCTGACACATGTCACGCGTTAAAAGAGGCGTTACCAATCACGCCCGTCATAAGAAGGTTTTGAAGGCTGCGGAGGGCTATTATGGCCGCCGTAAGTCTACGATCCGTATCGCCAAGCAGGCCGTCGAAAAGGCTGGCCAGTACGCGTACCGCGATCGTCGCGTCAAGAAGCGCAATTTCCGCGCTCTTTGGATCCAGCGTATCAACGCAGCAGTGCGTGACTACGGTCTGACCTATGGCCGATTTATCGACGGCCTCAGCAAGGCTGAGGTTGCCGTTGACCGCAAGGTGCTGAGCGATCTCGCGATCACCCAGCCAGAAGCGTTCGGCGTGCTGGTCGCTAAGGCCAAGGCCGCTCTCGCGTATCTCGAAGGGATCGATAAGACGACCCACGAGCGCGTTACCGCCTAACTCTCCCCAGCCTGGCTGAGGTCGAAATTGACGCCTTGCGCTGCCCCAAAAGGGCTGGCGCGGGGCGTTTTTGTTTGGTCTATAGCGCACTGTATTTCCCGTAAGACCTCATGGTGAGCTTGTCGAACCACGAGGTCGGTCACACCAAGCCTGCCATGGCCTCGTCCTTCGACAGGCTCAGGATGAGGCCCACTGAGAGTTTTCGATGTCCCTCGATAGCCAAATCGACACCCTCCGCGCCGAACTGTCGGCCGCCATTGCAGCTGCCGCTGACGAGGCCGCGCTCGATGCCGTGCGTGTTGCAGCCCTCGGCAAAAAGGGCAGCGTCTCGGCGCTGCTGGCTTCGCTCGGCTCGATGGCCGCAGAAGATCGAAAGTCTGCCGGCCCGGCCATCAACGGTCTCAAGGTCGAAATCGCAGGTCTGATCGATACCAAGTCCACCGCGCTGAAATCCGCCGCGCTCGACGCCCGTCTCAAGGCCGAAACCGTCGACGTCACCCTGCCGTTGCAGCCAGCGCCGACCGCCAAGGGCCGCATCCACCCGATCAGCCAGACCATTGACGAGATCACCGCGATCTTTTCGGATATGGGCTTCTCGATTGCCGAAGGTCCCGATATCGAGACCGACTATTACAATTTCACCGCGCTGAATTTCCCCGAAGGCCATCCGGCCCGCGAAATGCACGACACGTTTTTCATGAAGCCCGGTGCGGACGGCGTCAAAAAAGTGCTGCGGACCCACACCTCGCCGGTGCAGGTCCGCGTCATGCAGCAGACCAATGAAAAGCCTGCCGCGAGCTACATCACACCCGCCATGGAGCCACCGATCCGCGTGGTGATGCCCGGCCGTACCTATCGTAACGACAGCGACCAGACCCACACCCCGATGTTCCATCAGGTCGAAGGTCTGGTCATCGACAAGTCGAGCCATATCGGCCAGCTGCGCTGGGTGCTTGAGGAATTCCTCAAGGCCTATTTCGAGGTGCCAAACGTCACGCTGCGCTTCCGCCCGAGCTTTTTCCCGTTCACCGAGCCATCGATGGAAGTCGACGTGCAATGCGATCGCTCGGGCAATGAGGTCAAGATCGGCGAAGGCAATGACTGGCTCGAAATTCTGGGTTGCGGCATGGTCCATCCCAATGTGATCCGCAGCGCCGGTCTCGATCCCGACGTCTACCAGGGCTTTGCCTGGGGCATGGGCATCGACCGGATCGCAATGCTCAAATACGGCATGCCCGATCTGCGCGCGTTCTTCGACGCCGACCAGCGCTGGCTCGACCATTACGGTTTCCGCCCGCTTGATCTGCCAACCCTGTTTGGTGGCCTGAGCAGCTAAAGCCAATGAACCGGAACGGTTGGACCGAAATCTGGGGCGAACTCAACCCGACTGAGCGGCTGCAAAGCGAGCTTGGTCTGGTTGAGGGCCACTACCGGATGGAGCCAACCGATATCCGGTTCAATCTGACCGACCCGATCTATGGAGAACAAAAGCCGTTTGCCGAGGAAATCGTGACCGATCTGGTGAGCGGCGCCCAATGGCGCGCCTGCATCACCGAGATCACCAACGGCGTCTACGCCATCCTCTACCAACCGGCCGTCCCTGCAAAATGAGCAACCTACCGCCCCACTATGCCAGTGCCATCCAGTTCAGCTTCGGGGACTCTCCCGCGCTGGCCGATGAATTGCTGTCGCTGGTGCTGGCCGGCAAGAAAACCGCCACCTGCGGCGCTCTGCGCGACTATGGCGCGGGCAAGGAACCTATGCCGGTCGTTGGTCGGCGCGATGTGGTGCTCAATGGCGCTGGCGAACCGGCCGCCGTCATCGAAACGCTCTCGCTTGATTTCAAGCGCTTCGACGAGGTGGAGCCCAGTTTCTCCGACCGCGAAGGCGAAGGGCCCTATGCCAAGTGGCGCGCCGAGCACGAAGCCTATTTCGCCCGCAATGGCGGCTTTTCGCCCGATATGGAACTGGTCTGCGAACGCTTCCGGCTGGTCGAAGTGCTGCCGGCCGGTCGCCCGGTTTACAATCAGGTCGCCTCGCCCATCTTTATCGTCACCGATATCGAAAGCGACGGCCCCACCCCGCTGCACAATTCCATGCTGAGCTTTGCCTCGGTCGCCATCGAGGCCGATGGCACGCACCACGGCACCTTCGAAGCCCAGCTGTTGCAGCGCCCCGACCGCACCACCAACGAGCAGACCATGGCCTGGTGGGCCACCCAGCCCGACGCCTGGGCCGCGACCACCGCCAATGCCGAGGCCCCGTCTGTCGTTATGCCGCGCTTTGCCGATTGGGTCGAAAACCTGCCCGGCCCAAAAGTCTTCGTCGCTGCCCCCATGGTGTTCGACGGCCTGTGGATGGACCATTATCTCGACGAATTTGCTGGCACCCGCGTGCTGAGCGGTCCGTTCAAGCAGCGCCAGATTTTCCGTGGTGGCGGCATCTGCCTTTACACCATGGCCTGCACATTGCGCGGCGCGCCCTATCTCGATTGGGGCATGAGCAAGCTACCAGCCGAATTTTACGGGCACATCGCCCACACCCATCTCGCGATCGACGATGCCAATGGCTTTGCCAATGTCCTCGTTGAACTGTTCAAAATCTCTCGTGCGTTGCCCGCCATCACCGGCTCCGCCAGCGACTTCCGTTAAAGGCCGAAAACATGAAATTCACCCTCGACTGGCTCAAGGAACACCTCGATACCGACGCGTCGGCCGACGAAATCGGCAAGACGCTGACCGCGATTGGCCTCGAACTCGAAGGCGTCGAAGATCAGGGCAAGGCGCTGTCGAGCTTTGTAACGGCCCATATCGTTTCCGCCGAACAGCATCCCAATGCCGACAAGCTCCGCGTCTGCAAGGTCGATGCCGGCACCGGCGAATTGATCGATGTCGTCTGCGGGGCCCCAAATGCCCGCACCGGCCTCAAGACGGTGTTCGCCTTCCCCGGTACTTATATTCCGGGCAAGGACATGACCATCGGCAAGGGCAATATCCGTGGGCAAGTGTCAAACGGCATGCTCTGCTCGGCCGCCGAGCTTGAACTCAGCAACGATCACGACGGCATCATCGAGCTGCCTACTGATGCTCCCATCGGCGTCAAATATACCGACTTCGCCGGCATTGACGGTGTGGTGTTCGACATTTCCATTACGCCAAACCGTGGCGACGCCACTGGCGTCTACGGCATTGCGCGCGATCTGGCCGCCTTCGGCCTCGGCACGCTCAAAACCACCGACATGTCGCCGATCCCGTCCGAGGGCCCGAGCAGCATTGCGCCACTGCCGCAGCTTTTCTCTGCCGACGAGCCCAAGACCATCCGCAAATTCGGCGGCCGCCTGATCAAAAACGTCAAGAACGGCCCATCCCCCGATTGGCTGCAGCAGCGCCTGCGCGCCGTTGGCCTGCGTCCGATCAACGCCATTGTCGACATCACCAATTGGGTGTCGCTCGGCTGGGGACGCCCGCTGCACGCCTATGATGCCGACAAGCTCAATGGCCAGCCCGTGCTGCGCAATGCCCGCCCCGGCGAGACGCTGGACGCCCTCGACAACAAGATCTACCTGCTTGACGAGACCATGACTGTTATCGCCGACGAGACCGGCCCGCTCTGCCTCGGCGGCATCATGGGCGGCATTCGCTCCGGATCGACCGACGAGACCGTCAACGTCTTCATGGAATGCGCCAGCTGGGACCCCGAACTGGTCGCCCGCACCGGCCGCAAGACAGGCATTGTCTCGGACGCCCGCTATCGCCTCGAGCGCAATGTCGATCCTGCGCTGACAGAACCCGGCCTTGAACTGGCCACCCGCCTCGTGCTCGAACTCTGCGGCGGCGAGCCGATGGAGCCTGCGATTTCGGGCGACGACGTCTTCCCCAATACCGTCGTCGAATTCCCCATCACCGAAGTCAAACGCCTGACGGGTCTCTCTGTCGAGCCGATGATCATCACCGCCATCCTCTCCCGCCTCGGCTTCGAGATCTCCGGCAAGGGCGACGTGCTGACCGTCAAAGTGCCAAGCTGGCGCCCCGACGTCACGCAAAAGGCCGACCTCGTCGAAGAAGTCATGCGCATGGTGGGCGTCGACAATGTCCCCGTCGAGCCACTGCCACGCCTCAATCACGTCGCGCCGCGCATGCTGACCACCATCCAGAACCGTCGCCGCATCGCGCGTCGGTCGCTGGCTGCCCGTGGTCTTGATGAAGCGGTCACCTGGTCCTTCATTTCCAATGCCGAAGCCACCCGTTTCGGCGGCGGTCAGGAAAGCCTGCAGCTGGCCAATGCCATCGCGTCGGACATGACCGACATGCGCCCCTCGCTCCTGCCGGGCCTGCTCGCCGCCGCCCGCCGCAATGCCAATCGCGGTCTGGCTGATATCGCCCAGTTCGAAGTCGGTCAGGTCTTCCTTTCGGACAAGCCGGAGGGCCAGCACACCTATGCCACCGGCATCCGCACCGGTTCGGCCAAGCTCGGCGGTTCGGGCCGTCATTGGTCTGCCAAGGAACAGTCGGTCGGCGTGTTCGACGCCAAGGCAGATTTGGGCGCCGTGCTCGATGCGCTGGGCTATGACATCGACAAGATGCAGGTCCTCGCCGAACCCGCGCCCTGGAGCCATCCCGGTCGCGGCGGCCGCGTCGCCCAGGGCCCAAAAACCATCGCCTGGTTTGGTGAACTGCACCCCGCCTGGGCGACAGAACTCGATCTCGACGGCCCCGTCGCCGCCTTCGAACTCGACCTCGACGCGCTGCCCGAGCCCCGCAAGAAGGCCACCAAGACCAAGTCGGCGCTTGATCTCTCAAGCCTGATGCCCCTGACCCGCGACTTCGCCTTCGTCGTCGACAAGGCCATCACCGCCGGCGCCATACTCAAAGCCGCCCGCGGCGCCGACAAGACGCTGATCAAGGACGTCAATGTGTTCGACGTCTTTGAAGGCACGCACGTTGGCGAAGGCAAAAAGTCCGTCGCCATCGAAGTGACGCTCCAGCCTGTCGACAAGACCCTGACCGACGAAGACATCGAAAAAGTCTCCGCCGCCATCATCGCCGCCGTCACCAAACAATCCGGCGGTGTGCTGCGGGCGTAACGAACACACCTTCGTGGTCACGAGGGCTACTCTTGATGCGATATTCCAGCAGCCCTCATGGTGAGGTGGGAGCGCAGCCACCCTCGAACCACGAGGGCGTGGCACAGTATTGCCCACACATCGGACCCACCCTCCCCCTTGAGGGCTTCGAGCCGTCCCGAAGGGCAAATCGCTCCAGTGGAGCGATTTGAGGTGAGAAGGCCATGAGAGCTGTGCTCGAATGGCAAGGAAGCGAGATAGGAGTTAGCTTCAGCTAACTCCGTGATCGAGTAGGGAGGGGGTATCTCTCCGAGAGTACGGTGTGCTTTGCCCACCCCCACCCCCACCCCCGATCATATCCCCTCGCCCCTCAGGGGAGAGGGTTAGGGTGAGGGGTGCAGACCATCAGTCACCCCCAATCAATCCACCACGTCATTCCCGCGCAGGCGTGAATCCCCTTCCATTCCACGCTGACCTGACTGCGCCCTAGACATCCCGCCCCCACCCCGCTCTTATCCGCGCATGACCGACCAAGCCCGATTCCCCGATGTCATGCTGCTCGCCGCGGGCCTCGGCACCCGCATGCGGCCGCTGACCGAAACAACGCCAAAACCGCTGATCGAGGTCGCCGGCATTCCCATGATCGAGCGCGTCATGGCCAATGCGCGCGCCGAGGGTGCCAAGCGGTTTGCGTCCAATGCCCATTATCGCGCCGACCAGATCCTCGCCCATTTCGGGGGCCTGCTGAAGGTCAGCCGCGAAGACGAACTGCTCGGCACCGGCGGCGGCATCAAGCGCGCTCTGCCCATGCTCCATTCCGATCCGATCCTCGTGATGAATACCGACGCCTTCTGGCCCGCCGGATCGGACGCCCCCATAACTCGCATGGTCGCGCGCTACGAGCCCGGCGCCATCGTCCTGCTCTGCGTCCATCCGCGCGACGCCACCGGCTTTGGCCGCAGCCATGATTTTTGCCTGTCGCCCCGCGGTGAAATCACCCGCGATTATGGCGCGCCGGTCATCTATGGCGGCGTGGCCCTCCTCGGCAAAGCCCTGTTCGACACCACGCCCGACGGCCCGTTCTCGCTCACCGACCTGTTCGAAACCGCCCTTGAGCGCGAGGCCCTGTTCGGCGTCGCGCTCGACGCGCCATGGTTCCATGTCGGCGATCCGCAGGCCTTGGCCGAAACCGAACGGCTGCTGCCCAAATGAGCGTTTTTTCCATTGCCCCGCATGCCCCTTTCCTGCGCCTCCTGGCCGAAAAAGTCACCGACGGCACGCTGCTCAATGGCGCCGATCAGAGCCATCCCTTCTGGCTCAGCGATGTCACCATCGTCGTGCCCACCCGCCGCGCGCGGCTTGTGCTGGCCGATGAATTCAGCCGTCTCGGCCACGGCCTGCTGCCCGACATCCGCACCTTTGGCGGTGAGGTCGAGGACGAAGAACCCTTCCTGCCGCCCTTCGATGCCCCCACGCCTCTACCTGCCGCCTCCAGTCTCGAACGGCGCCTCGTGCTGTCGCGGCTGGTCGCCGCCTGGGCCATTTCCGATGCCGGTCAGCAGGCATTTTCCAGCCCGCCCACCGCCGGCGAAATCCTCTCCATGGCCGAATCGCTCGGCCAGCTGATCGATGACCTGCACACCGAAGAGCGCAGCGGCGCCGATATCCGCAACATCATTCCCGAGATCGAGGCCAATCTCGGCGCCTATTGGCAGCAGACGCTGCAATTTCTCGATATCGCGCTGACCTATTGGCCCACTTATCTCGGCGGCAAGGGCCATGCCGACGTCGCGGCCTTGCGCGGCCAACGGCTCGACCGTCAGGCGCTCGCGACGCCCCTGATCTATGGCGACCGCCCGGTCATCGCTGCCGGCTCCACCGGGTCCATTCCGGCCACCGCCCGCCTGCTCAAGGCCATTAATGCCCTGCCGCGCGGCGCCGTCGTGCTGCCGGGCCTTGATTGCGCCATGACCCCGGCGGACCACGCCGCTTTGCTCGACCCGGTCAATAATCCGCACGGCCATCCTCAATATGGTCTGGCGCGCCTGCTGCGAGGCCTCGGCATCGGCGTCGAGGCCGTCACCGAACTGGCAGCACATGATGCGCCGCGCACCATTCTGGTCAATCGCGCTCTGGCGCTGACCAAGGACACCGCCCGCTGGGCCGAAAACCGGCTGCCGCCCGACGATATCGCCACGGCGAGCAATGGCCTCTCGGTCATCCGCGCCCGCAACGAGGACGAAGAGGCCCGCGCCGTCGCCCTCACCGCCCGACAAGCGCTGGAGGACAAAAAAACCGTCGGCATCATCACCCCCGACCGCAATCTCGCGCGCCGCATCGCCGCCGAATTACGGCGTTTTGACATCGTGGTCGATGACGCGGCCGGCGTGCCCCTGTTCCAGTCAGCCGCCGGTCGCCTGCTGCGCCAAATTCTGGCGCTCGCCACCAGCGATTGCGCCGCCGTCGATCTCATGGCGCTACTGCGCAATCGCGCCACCAATTTTGGTCTCGACCGCGCCGATCTCGGCTGCCTCGCCGACGCGGTGGAACTGGGCCTGCTGCGCGGCCAGCGCCCCAATCCGGGTCTCGCCGGCCTGCGCGTCCTGCTCGCGGCCAATCTCGATGGCACGACCAAACACCCGGCCAAAAAACTCAAGCCGGATGATGGCCCCGCCATCGAAGCACTTTTCGTCCGCGTCGAAACGGCGTTGACGCCGCTGCGCACCCTACTGGCCGAAACCAGCATCAGCGCCAGCGCCTTTGCCGCCGCGCTTTGCTCTGCCTTCACCAATGTGGCCGAAGGCGTCGACCTGCCGGGCCGCAAGGAGCTCGACGACTGGGCCCGCCAGATGGCCAGCCACACCGGCGAAGGCCACCACTTCGCCCCCATCCAGCTCGATGGCGTCCTGTCGGCCCTGATGACCGGTTTTCAGGCCCGCACCCGCGAAGACCGCCGCAGCGACATCGCCATCTGGGGCCAGCTCGAAGCCCGCCTGCAGCATCCCGACCTGCTGATTCTGGCCGCGCTCAACGAAGACAAATGGCCTGAGCCCGCCGATCCCGGTCCCTGGCTCAGTCGCGGCATGCGGCTCGCCGCCGGGCTGCAACCGCCCGAACGCCTTCAGGGCCTGGCCGCGCACGATTTCGCCCAAGCAATGGGCAATGCCGAAGTCATCATCAGCTATGCCGACCGGGTCGGCGCCAGCCCCGCCATCGCCTCGCGGCTGGTACAGCGGCTTGAAGCCTTTGCCGGCAAGTCCGCTGTCACCCGATGGCAGGCGGCCGGCCAGCAATGGTTGGTAGAGGCGCGCCGCATCGATGCCGTCACCGAGATCAAGGAAGCGCCGCGCCCGCTGCCCAATCCCCCGGCCGGTCAGCGCCCGCGTGCCCTCTCGGTCACCGAGGTCGAGACGCTGATGCGCTCGCCCTACGATATCTATGCCAAGCATGTCCTGCGCCTGCGCCCCCTCGATCCGCTCGGCGAAGCCCCGGACGCACGCGAGCGCGGCACCATCATCCACGACATTTTCGCCGCCTTCGTCGACACCGGCCATTCCGTCATGGCCCCCGATGCCGCTGACATTCTCGACACCATCGCCAAGGACAAATTCGGCGGCCTCGAATCCATCGCCGAGCGCCGCGACATCTGGCTACGCCGCTTTGCCACCGCCGCCCGCCAATTCCTCGACTATGAACGCAGCCGTGACGCGCTGGTCAAACAGCGCCATGCTGAAATCGACGGCGAATGGACTTTGCACTTGGCGGAAAGCTTCAAGCTGCGCGGCCGCGCCGACCGCGTTGACGAGTTGACCGACGGCACGCTCGAAATCATGGATTTCAAAACCGGCTCGCCCCCCAGCAAAAGCGCCATGCAGGCTTTCGAAGTGCCGCAACTTCTGCTCGAAGCCCAGATGGCCCATGCTGGCAAACTGGACCACGTTACCCCGGCCAAAACCTCGGCGCTCACCTATATCAAGGTCGGCCTCGGCCCCGACGCGTTCATTCCAAAACCCTTCATCGCCGCTGATGGCCATGATGTGATGTCCGCCGCCGACGAGATCGCCCGCCGCATGCAGAGCCATATTGAGCATTTCCTGCTCAGCGACACCCCCATGCCCTCGCGCCTCCTGCCGCTGCCCGGCCAGCGCTTTGCCGGCGCCTATGACCATCTTGCGCGCGTCGCCGAATGGACCGCCGTCGATGGCGAGGAGACGATATGAGCGAGCGTGGCGAACTCAGGGTGCCCTTCGACACCAGCCGCAACCAGGCCCGCGCCGCCGATCCGGGGTGGTCGATCTGGGTGTCGGCCAATGCCGGCTCCGGCAAGACCTTCGTCCTGACGCGCCGCGTGTTGCGCCTGCTGCTGGCCGGCGTCGAGCCGCAGGCCATCTTGTGCCTCACCTATACCAAGGCCGCCGCCGCCGAAATGCGCCGTCGCGTTGCCGATCGGCTGGGTGAATGGGCCGTGATGGACGAAGGCAAACTCGACAAAGAACTCATCGATATCGAGGGCCCGAACTACCCCCATCACCTGCGCGAACGCGCCCGCACCCTCTTCGCCAAAGCGCTCGAAACCCCCGGCGGCCTCAAGATCGTCACCATCCACGCCTTCTGCGAATCGGTTCTCCACCGCTTCCCGCTCGAAGCCCGCGTGCCCTATGATTTCTCGGTCATCGAGGACGACGAGCGCTCGGCCCTCCTGCTCGCTGCCCGCGAGGCGGTGATGGCCCAGGGCATCGGCATCGCCGGCGCCGTCGAAACGCTGTTCGAAACCCTCAGCGACGACCAGATCCGCACCTCAATCGATGCCGCCCTGTCCGATGGCCGCAAGCTCAAGACCGTTTTGGCCGATCCCGCCCGCGCCAAGGCCAATCTGCGCAAACTGGTCGGCGACACGCCCAGCCTGGATCAGCTCAACACCGCCATCATCGCCAACCGGCTGATCGGCCCAACCGAACTGGCCCGCCTCTACGACATCTGCCCGCCCAAGGGCGGCAGCCGCACGCTCGAGGACAAGCTCTCCGCCATCGATCCCGCCGCGCCCAATCCCGCCGCCTGGATGCGCGCCTTCCTCACCGCTGAAGAAGCCGTGCCCGCCCGTTTCCCCGTCAAGGCCATCATCACCGCCGACCCCGATTTGGCCGACACGCTGATCGCTGAAGCCGAGCGCCTTGCCGCCATCGCCGAGGCCCGCCGCGCGGCCGCGCTCGTCGAGCGCAGCGAAGCCCTGCTCGATATCGTCGCCGCCGTCGCCAAACGCTACGAGGACCGCAAGCGCGCTCGCTCGCTGCTCGATTTCGACGATCTGGTAGAAAAACTGGCCGATCTCTTCGAGCATGAATCGGGCGAATGGGTGCGCTACAAGCTCGATGCCGGTATCGACCATATTCTGGTCGATGAAAGCCAGGATACCAATGGCGAACAATGGCGGGTGGTCCGTGCCATCGCCGCCGAATATTTCGCCGGGGCAGGGGCCGTTACTCGCCAGCGCTCGCTCTTTGCCGTGGGCGACCAGAAACAGTCCATCTATTCCTTCCAAGGCGCCGAGCCTGCGCTTTTCGGCGATACCGGCCGCGACTATGGCGGCAAGGCCGCGCTGGTCGACATGCCCTTTGAGCCAGTGCCCCTGCGCACCAGCTTCCGCACCCTGCCCGAAATCCTTGCCGCCGTGGACCTTGTCAGCGCCAATCCCGCCATTCAGTCGGCTTTGCTCGAAGACGAGCCCGTCCATCACGATACCGCCCGTACCATGCGGGGCGGCAGTGTCACGCTCTGGCCGCCGCTGCAACAGGCCGCCGATGCGCCACCGGGAACCGAATGGCCCACGACCGCGCTTGAAACCGAACAAACCGCGCCCCGTCAGGTCGCTGCGCGCATCGCCGGGGAAATCAAGTCCTGGATCGCCACGCGTCGACCACTCACCGGCCGCGGCCGCGCCATCACCGCCGATGACGTCCTGATTCTGGTGCAATCGCGCGGCGCCCTGTTTCAGGAAGTCATCCGCGCCCTGCGTCTGGCCGATCTGCCCACCCCGGGCGCCGACCGGCTCAAGGTCACAGGCCATATCGCCGTCATGGACATGCTGGCGCTTTGCGATGTGCTGCTCAATCCGGCCGACGATTTGCAATTGGCCGCACTGCTACGCTCGCCGCTCTTCGATGTCGACGAGACCGATCTGCACGCGCTGGCCCAGCCGCGCAGCAAGGGCGAAACCCTCTGGCAGGCGCTGGCCCATTGCCCGCTGCCCGCCTGCGCCGATGCCTATGCGACACTCGCCCGCTGGCGCAGCGAGCTCGATTTCGAGCGCCCCTTCGAATTCCTCGCCCAGGTGCTTTACGCCGAACAGGGCCTCAAGCGCTTCCATGCCCGGCTCGGCGCCGAAGTCGATGACGTCTTCGCCGAACTGCTGACCCTGGCGCTCGATCACGAACAGACCGCCCAGCCCTCGCTGCAGGGCTTCGTCACCGGCATGCGTCAGCGCGGCGGCAGCATCAAGCGCGAACTGCCCGAGGCCGGTGGCGGCGTCCGCGTCATGACCGTTCACGGCGCCAAGGGCCTTGAAGCCCCCATCGTCATTCTGGCCGACGCCACCAGCAAGCCGCGCATGCAGATGGTCGGCAAATCGGTCTACGTCACCGCCGATCCGCCCGGACCTCTACTGGTCCATTCCAGCGGCACATCGGGACATCTGGCGACGACGCTGCCGATCAAGCAGGTGGTCGACGACAATATTCTCGCCGAATATTGGCGGCGGCTCTATGTCGGCATGACCCGTGCCGAGGACGAACTCTACGTCACTGGCGCACTGACGCCTGGCTCCGATGCGGGCAAGCAATTGGCCGGTAGCTGGTATGAAGCCATCGAGACCGCGCTGCGGCCCCTTTCGGCCAGCCAGAGCGACAGCGAGGGCCGCGAAGCGGCTTTGGTCTACCCCCGCAACGGGGTTGCACCAAAGCCTGCGGCTGAAAAGACCGTTGCCGCAGCGCTCGCCGATCAGCCACTGGCATTCGACCCGGTCCCGCCGCAGGTCGCCACCACCATCGTCACGCCATCGACCGCTCGTGGCCATGTTGCACCGGTGCTGGCTCTGGACAGCCTCGCCGAACAAGTGCGCGACGCCGATGTGGCACGTCGCGAGGGCATAGCGCTGCACGCTCTGCTGCAGCATCTGGGCCGCGTGGATCGCTCTCTCTGGGATGAGGTCGTACCCAAAGCGCTGCACGCGTTGTTGCCGGACAATGCCGAAAGTCACGACTCCATCGCGACAAAGGCCATCTCCATCCTGACCCGTCCCGAACTTGCGGCGATCCTTGGTCCAAGCAGCCGCGCCGAGGTGCCGTTCCTCATCGATGCTCAACGCGACGGGGAAGATATTCGCCTTGCCGGCCGCATGGACCGGCTGGTGATTGACGACTCGGGGGTAACGGTGGTCGACTACAAGTCCGATGCATCGGTGCCTGCCAGTGCGCAGGACGTGCCCGGGAACTATCTTACCCAGCTCGGATTATATGCGTTGGTTGCAGGTCAGCTTTTCCCCGGACGGACGGTGCGCGCGGCAATACTGTGGACACAACTGGAAACATTGATGTTTTTGCCCTCAGAGCAACTGGCGGCAGGAGCACAGGGCTTCACCATGCGGTGAGTCATCTTGTAGCAGTGCTGGACTCTTCCCAGCTTTAGGCGCACAGAGACCGCCGCTTTCAACCCAAAGGCAAGTAACCATGACTACTCACGTTTCCGACGCCAATTTCGGCGAGGAAGTCCTCAACTCCAAAGAGCCCGTCCTCGTGGATTTCTGGGCGGAGTGGTGCGGGCCGTGCCGCGCAATCGCACCCGTCCTCGACGAGCTTTCGACTGAGCTGGCCGGCAAGGTCAAGATCGTCAAGCTCAACATCGACGAGAACCCTTCGACCACCGTCAAGTATGGCGTCCGCTCGATCCCGACCATGATCCTCTTTAAGGGCGGCGAGGCTGCCGACATGAAGATCGGTGCAGGCACGCCAAAGGCAGGCCTGACCAAGTGGCTCGAGAGCCACGCCGCCTAAGATCAGGCGACGAGAATTCGATGACGCCGTCGGGGCAACCCGGCGGTGTTTTCGTTTGGGGTTTCAGCCACAATATCTTGTGTGCCTTCCCAAACGCACCGACTCTGTCTAGTGTTCATCGCATCTTACCGATGGAGACCAAAATGGGCCAGCATGTGACCGACGCCGACTTCGCCAACCAGGTTCTAGCCTCCGACAAACTGGTGCTGGTCGATTTCTGGGCGGAGTGGTGTGGCCCCTGCAAAGCCATGGACCCAATCCTTGAGCAGGTGGCTGGCGACCTCGCCGACAAGGTCAATATCGTCAAGCTCGACGTCGACAGCAATCCATCGACCGTGACGCAGTACAATGTCCGTGCCATGCCAACGCTGATGATCTTCAAGAACGGCCAGCCGGTCGACATGAAGGTCGGCGCCGGCCAGTCGCGCGTCCAGCTGGTCAAATGGCTGGAAACCCACGCCGCCTGATCGAACGCTCCGATAGGCTCAGGAAGTTGCCATCAATCTGGCGGCGTCCCGTTCCGCGCCAGCACGTCGCCCGCCAGATACAACGACCCGCAGATCAGCACGCGGGCATTGGGGACGGCAGTGGCGGCCTTAAGCGCCGTCACCACCGACTTCATGGGCCGCGCTGCAAAGCCGGCCCATTGTGCTTGTGCCGCAATGTAGTCGGCCGGATGGGCATTGGCCTCGCCCGGAATTGTCAGCGTCAGAACTTCCGTCACCTGTCCCGCGAACGGCGCCAGAAACTCGGCCGGCGCCCGGGTATTCATCATTCCCATGATCAGCACCAACGGTGCAGGTCGCCGCGCATTCATTTCCGACAGTGCCTGCGCCAGCGCAGCTGCGCCATGAGCATTGTGGCCCCCATCGAGCCATAGCTCGGAGCCTGCAGGCAGCAGGTCGCGCAGCTTGCCGCGCAGGGGCGCCAGCCGGGCTGGCCAGGTCACCTGACGTAGGCCACGCTCAAACGCTGCCTCGTCCACCGGCAGCCCGAAATGGCGGCTGGCGGCAACCGCCAGTGCAGCATTGTCGAACTGATGCGCGCCAAGCAGGGCCGGCGGCGGCAGGTCGAGCAACCCATCGTCATCCTGATATACCAGCCGTCCATCCTGCTGCTGGCCGTGGAAGTCCTCACCCTGCCATAGGGGGGTAATGCCGAGCCGACGCGCCACGCGGTCGAGCACCGTATGGGCCTCGTCGCGCTGCAAGCCGACAACGGCCTTGCTGCCTCGCTTGAAGATGCCGGCTTTGTTGGACGCGATCTCGCTTATCGTATTGCCCAAAAAGCCCTGATGGTCGAAGTCGATCGGCGTGATGATCGTGCCCAGTGGTTGGCGCACCACATTAGTGGTGTCGTAAATGCCGCCCATGCCGGTCTCGAGCAGCAGATAGTCGGCCGGTGTCTCGGCGTAGAGCAGGAACGCGGTGGCGGTGGTGATCTCGAAAAAGGTGATCGGCCGCCCGGCATTGACCGTTTCGACCCGCTCCAGCGCCGCATTGAGCCGTCGCGTGCTCACCAGCGTTCCGGCTAGGCGGATGCGCTCGTTGAAATGCACCAGATGGGGGGAATTATAGACGTGCACCCGCTGCCCGGCGGCCTCAAGAAACGCCCGCAGATAGGCGATGGTCGAGCCCTTGGCATTGGTCCCGGCCACATGGATCACCGGCGGCAGATGCTCATGCGGGCTGCCCAGCGCTTCCAGCAAAGGCAGGATGCGGTCGAGGCTGAGATCGATCAGCTTTGGATGAAGCGCGGACAGACGCGCCAGAATGGCATCGGTGCGGGACATGACGGACTCACCAGCAGGACTAGACCCCTGAGGTAGCCCCTAACGGTCGGCGGCTCAATGGCTCCGCCAGCCACGAGGTCAGAACTCAGCCCATTCCTTGTCCACGGCCGCATTGCCATGGCTGAGATAGCTGCCTGCAGCGGTCCGCAAACGCTCCTGCACGGCGCGTGCACCTGTGACAGGTGGCGCCACAGGCTTGGGGGCAACTTCAACGATGCGGTCATCGACGGTAAAAACGTCGACGATATCGTCGAGTTCACGCGCCTGCGCCTCGGTCTGCTCGATGGCGGCATTGGTTTGCTCAACCAGAGCCGCATTGTGCTGGGTCATCTCGTCCAATTGCCGGACGGCGATATTGACCTGCTCGATGGCACCGGCCTGCTCGTGGCTGTCGCGTGAGATGTCCTCGAGCGCCACGGTGTTGTCGCGAATAGCGCTGAGCACACCGCCCAGTTTTGACGCCGCGTCGGCCACCAGCTTGCTGCCCCCGCGCACCTCATTGGTCGATTGCTCGATCAGCTTCTTGATGTCGGACGATGCGCTGGCGGCCGATTGGGCCAGGCGTCGCACTTCGACGGCCACCACGGCAAAGCCCTTGCCGGCATCGCCGGCGCGCGCCGCTTCCACCGAGGCGTTGAGCGCCAGCAGGTTGGTCTGGAATGCCACGTCATCGATCAGACCGATGATGTTGGAAATCTTGAGCGACGAGCTGGTGATACGCTCCATTGCCTCGGTCGCCTGGCCCATCACGGCGCCGCTGGCTTCGGCATTGGCGGAAACTGACTTGGCCTGCTTGCTGGCGCGTTCGGCCTTTTGCGCATTGTCCATCACTGTGCTGGCCAATTGCTCCACGGCAGAAGAGGTTTCTTCGATGGTTGCGGCCTGTTTGGTGGTGCGTTCGGACAGGTCGTTGGCGCCCGCCAGCAATTCCTGCGTGGCTGTCTTGAGCGCGCCCGAGGTCGAGCGCAGGTGCCCGACAATATCGCCGAGCTTTTCGGCGACCATATTGGTGTCATCCTTGAGCCGGGCAAAGGCGCCTTGATACGCGCCCTCAACGCGGCGCGTCAGGTCGGTCTCGGCCAGCGCTGCAAGCACTTCGCCGGTTTCGCCAATGCCGCGATCGACGGTATCGACCAGCGAATTGACCGAGCGCGCAAGCCTGTTGAGCTCGGCGTCCATGAACTCCTCGTTCACCCGGCGCGAGAAATCGCCGGCATTGGCCGCGTCAACCACATCGCCAAAGGCGCGCTGCAGGCTGGTCATCATGCGGCTGCGCTCTGCCTGGCTGGCCAGAATCTGGACGGCCTCGGCCTCGGTCATCTGCGCAACCTTCTGCCCGTTTTCGCGGAACACTTCGACAGCGCGCGCCATGGCGCCCACTTCGTCGCTACGGTCGGCGTCGCGCACTTCCACTTCAAGGTCGCCTTCGGCCAGTTCCTTCATGGTGCGGGTCAGGCGGGTAATGGGCGTGGTGATCGAATAGGAAAACCACAGGCCCAGTGCCGCAACAACGGCGAGCAGGGCCGCGCCGATCCCGAGCATGGTGTTGCGCATATGGGTGATTGGGGCGAGCACCTCGTCCGAAGCCATCACCGCGACCGCTGCCCAGTTCTGCCCGGGCGTGGTGATCGGCGCGGCCGCAACCAGCAAATTGGTGGCGCGATAGTCGGTGGTTTCGCCGTCCGCGGGAACGCCGGCCAGCGCCGTGTCCAGCATGGGACCTGCGAAGGCAGTCGTCAGTACGTCGCTCTGGGCGCTAAAGATCGAGTCGGTGCGCAGCCAGCCATCGGCGCCCACCACCAGCACTTCGCCAGTTTCGCCGAGCCCAGTGCGGTCGCCGATAACGGCGTCAAGCCGCTCGGATGGCAATTGAATGGCCAGCACGCCGACCTTACGGCCCTGAACGTTAAACACTGGCTTAGCAAAAAAGCTCTCGGGTTGTCCGGATGCTGCCGCATAGGGCGCAAAATCGGCAAAGGCGATATCGTTTGGCGTCTCGATAGCGACCGCCTGCTGGAACACCTGACCGAGCCCCGACGAAGCCATTGGACCGCCTTCGGCAAAGCTGGTGCCGAAATCGGCCGCCTTGTTGACCGAATAGACTAGGGCGCCCTTGAGATCGAACAGATAGAAATCGCCATAGCCGCGCGCCTGAACCTGCGCCCGGAAGCCCGGGTGGAACCGAGTGTGGGTCACGTCATAAGCGCCGGTCGTACCCAGCGTTTCGAGCGCCGCGAGATCAGCCTTGTTCGCATTGTCGTCGACATAAATCTGGCGCACTTCGGCGGTCGGATCGACCTTGAACTGCAGCCAGGCGCCGCCAAAGTCGCGGAGCGCCTGGATTGTGGCTTCGGAGCGCGAGGTCGCGACCAGATCGTCTTCTACCGCCGCCAGATAGGTCGAGACCTGATTGGCGCGCTCATTGGCCAGCGTCATCAGATTGGTTTCGGCCGACTGGCGCAATCCGTCGCTGCCAATCAAGTAGCTCGCTACCCCAACTCCGAGGCTGACCAGCAGCGCAGATCCGAGCAGGGCAAGCGGCAGCTTGCGAGCAATTGGCATCGAGAATTTCGACATTTTTCCACCCAATCTTGGCGCCGCCGATGTGTCCCGGCAGTCACGCAAGATCAATGTAGGATTAATGTCCTTAAATGCTCGTAAAGACCCTTATTCGGCGTGGGCGCCCGCTGGCGGGATCAGCAAATCGCCATCATCACCCTCGGCAGCAATCGCTGCGTCGCGCAATGTCGAACGCCCTGCAGACGGTGCCACGGCGGTCACGGCCTCTGGCGCATCGGCCTTTGCAAAGATCGCCGAAAGCGAACCAATGGTCGAACGCAGGTTGTGGCGATGCACCACCATGTCGATCATGCCATGCTCGTGGAGATATTCCGAGCGCTGGAACCCCTTGGGCAGCTTTTCGCGGATGGTCTGCTCGATGACGCGGGCGCCGGCAAAGCCGATGCGGGCGCCCGGCTCGGCCAGATGCACATCGCCTAGCATGGCATAGGAGGCGGTCACCCCGCCCAATGTCGGATCTGTAAAGACCACGAAGAAAGGCAGGCCTGCTTCGCGCAGGCGCAGCACGGCAACGGTGGTGCGCGGCATCTGCATCAGGCTGAGCACGCCTTCCTGCATGCGCGCGCCGCCCGAAGCGACGAACAGCACGAAGGGGGTCTTGCGATTGGCTGCGGTTTCAAGGCCGGTGATGATGCCCTGACCGGCGGCCATGCCGAGCGAGCCGCCCATGAAATCGAAATCCTGGATGGCGACGGTAGTGTCGCGGCCCAGCAGCTTGCCGGTCGCCACGATCACAGAATCGTCAAACCCGGTCTTGGCCCGGTTTTCCTTGAGGCGGTCGGTATACCGCTTCTGGTCGCGGAATTTCAGCGGATCAACCGGCACGCCAGCGACTGGCACAAGCTTATAGGCGCCATCATCGAGGAAGGTCTTGAGCCGATCTGTCGGCTTGATCTTCATGTGATAGCCCGAATTCGGCACGACCCACTGGTTCGCTTCGAGATCGCGATAGAACACCATCTCGCCGGACTCTGGGTCCTTGACCCAAAGGTTCTCGCCGATGTCGCGCTTCTGTCCGAGGATGGAGCGGATTTTGGGGCGGACGAAGTTATCGATCCAGTTCATGGCAAAGCCTCTCGAAGGGACTGATGGGTCACCTAGGGGTCAATTGTGGCAATTCTTATCAGGGCAGGGGGCGAAGGGCAAAGCCCGTCGCGTGCTTATCCCCGCGCGCGCTTCACGCCGGCAGCCAGATCGGCCACGATGTCACGCACCGCTGAAACGGTCTTGTCGGTCGCCTTACCGTCCACCAGCGATCTGGCAACGGCATCGACCAGCACCGAGCCAACGACGATGCCGTCGGCATGCTTGCCGATATCGGCGGCGTCTTCGGCGGTCTTGATGCCAAAGCCAACGGCAACCGGCAGATCGGTATGGCTTTTGATGCGCTCGACCGCTTCGCCAACTGCGCCACGCGACTTGATCGCCGCGCCAGTTACGCCGGTCATCGACACGTAATAGACAAAGCCCGAGGTGTTTTTCAGCACAGCCGGCAGGCGCTTGTCGTCGGTGGTCGGGGTGGTGAGGCGGATGAAGTTGATACCCGCCTTGAGCGCGGGCAGGCAAAGCTCGTCGTCTTCTTCCGGTGGCAGATCAACGATGATCAGGCCGTCAACGCCGGCGTCCTTTGCCGCGGCCAGGAACTTGTCGACGCCAAAAATATAGATCGGGTTGTAATAGCCCATCAAAACGATCGGCGTATTCTCGTCCTTGCGACGGAAGTCTTCGACCATGCCGAGCACGCCACGCAGTGTCTGCCCGCTGGCCAGTGCCCGCTGTCCGCCAAGCTGGATGGCAACGCCATCGGCCATCGGGTCGGAAAAAGGCATGCCCAGTTCGATAATGTCCGCACCCGCCTGCGGCAGTGCTTCAAGAATAGCCTGCCCCGTCGCCAGATCGGGATCGCCGCCCATGACGAAGGTCACGAGGGCCGGACGGTTCACTGCCTTGAGTTCGGCGAAGCGCTTTTCGATACGAGAAGTCATGACCTACAGCAGCCCCAGATGTTTGCCGACGCTTTCGACGTCCTTGTCGCCACGCCCGGACAGGCACAGCACGATCGACTGATCCTTGCCCATGGTCGGCGCAACCTTCATCACCTGCGCCAGCCCGTGAGCCGATTCTAGCGCCGGAATGATGCCTTCAAGACGCGTGCACAGCTGGAAGGCATCGAGCGCCTCATTGTCGGTGATCGGCGCATAGGTCACGCGCTTGCTGTCGTGCAGATACGAGTGCTCGGGGCCAACGCCCGGATAGTCGAGACCGGCCGAAATCGAATGGCCCTCAAGAATTTGGCCGTCGGCATCCTGCAGCAGATAGGTACGGTTGCCATGCAGCACGCCGGGGCGGCCGCCGGTCATCGAGGCGGCGTGGCCATTGTCGGTGTCGATGCCATGGCCGCCGGCCTCCGCACCATAAATGGCGACGGATGGGTCATCGAGGAAAGCATGGAACGTGCCGATGGCATTGGAGCCGCCACCAACGCAGGCAACGATGGCGTCAGGCAGTTTGCCTTCGGCTTCCTTGAACTGTTCCTTGAGTTCGCGGCCGATCACCGACTGGAAATCGCGCACCATCTCTGGATAGGGATGGGGACCAGCGGCGGTGCCGATCAGGTAATAGGTGCTTTCGACATTGGTCACCCAGTCGCGCAGCGCCTCGTTCATGGCGTCCTTGAGCGTACCGGCACCAGCGGTCACGGGACGCACTTCAGCGCCCAGCATCTTCATGCGCAACACGTTGGGCATCTGCCGCTCGACGTCGGTCGCGCCCATGAAAATGGTGCAGGGCAGGTCAAACTTGGCACAGACCGTTGCCGTCGCCACGCCATGCTGGCCCGCGCCGGTCTCGGCAATGATGCGAGTCTTGCCCATGCGCTTGGCGAGCAGAATCTGGCCGACGCAATTGTTGATCTTGTGGCTGCCGGTATGGTTGAGCTCTTCGCGCTTGAACCAGACTTTTGCGCCGCCGAGATGGTCGGTCAGGCGCTTGGCGAAATAGAGCGGGCTGGGCCGGCCGACATAGTGCACGGCCAGATCGTCAAGCTCTTCCTTGAAGGCCGGATCGATCTTGGCGGCGCGATAGTGCGCTTCGAGATCGAGGATCAGCGGCATCAGCGTTTCGGCGACGAATCTGCCGCCGTAAAGGCCAAAACGCCCATGCTCGTCCGGGCCGTTGCGCAATGAATTGATGCCGTCGGTATCCACGAGGTCCATCCTTATCAATATCTGGCCGCAACCGGCCAGAACCGGGAGGACCTTGAGCTTATTCGGCGGCGCGGGCGTTGCGGATGAACGCTTCGATCAGGCGCTTGTCCTTGACGCCCGGCGCGCTCTCCACCCCAGAGGACACATCCACCCCAAAGGGGCGAACCGTCTTGATGGCCTCGGCAACCGTCTTTGGCGTCAGGCCCCCGGAAAGCATGAAGGGGATGGACGGGTCAAGCGCCTTGAGCAGGGTCCAGTCAAAGGTTTCGCCCAGACCACCGGGTCGGTCGGCGCCTTTAGGTGGCTTGGCATCGACCAGAATTCGGTCAGCGACGTCCGTGAAACCGGCAATATGGGCGACATCTTCGGCCGACCCGATGGGCACGGCCTTGATGACTTCGATCCCCGCTTCGGCGCGAATGGCTTCGACGCGATGCGGCGATTCCGGGCCATGCAGCTGTATCCAGTCCGGGCCGAGGGCTGCGACTTCAGCGACGCAGCTATTGTCAGGATTGACCAGCAGAACGCAGGTCTCGACCCGACCGCGCGCGGCCGAAATCAGATTGGCGATCTCCTCGATGGAGACGTGGCGCGGTGATCGAGGGAAATGCACGAAGCCCACCATATCGGCGCCGGCTGCGATTGCCGTGTCCAGAATGTCGAGGGTTTTGATGCCACAGATTTTGATGACGAGAGGGTCGGCCATCGTATTGCTCAGCGAAGCTCCAGGAGATCGTCGACTTCGGTATTGGGGCCGGGCGTGGCCTGCCCCTGTTTGCGGCGCAAGCCTTCCAGCTCGGCGTTAAGCGCATAGGCCTCGCGCCGCCAATGCTTTTCGCGGCGGCGATGGCGGCCCTGCGCAAACCAGGTTGCGGTGCCGCCCAACAGCACGCCGACCAGCAGCATGACGTACAGAACCACGAACAGCGGAATGCCAAAGCCCGGCATTACCGTTGCATCCACGGTCACGAATGGATTGAAATTAACGACTACGAAATGCCGATTGGCCAGGGCGATAATAATCAGCCCGAGGCAAAACGGAACCAGCACAACCCAGCCGACGATTTTGTTGACCATTAGTCGCCTTAGTCCGTTGGAGCCGTGGCTCCGTTACGAGCGGTTTAGCCGCTCGCGGATTTCCTTGCCAGCCTTGAATTGCGGCACATATTTTTCGCCCACATCGACCTGTTCGCCGGTGCGGGGGTTGCGGCCGACACGCGCTGGACGGTTCTTGACCGAAAAGGCCCCGAAGCCACGTAGCTCAACCCGGTCTCCGCGCGCCATGGCGTCGCCGATTTCGTCCAGGATCGCGTTCACGATATTCTCGATATCACGCTGAAACAAATGCGGATTTTCCGCCGCAAGTTTCTCGACGAGTTCCGACTTGATCATCCCAGACTCCGGATTTGACCGTCTGCCCCCTATAGGGCGGTGCCAACCTGCCAAAGCGAGACCAGCCCGTCAAGCGTGATAGGGCCATCCGGCAAACCAAGCGCGGCACGGGCCTGACTATTCATGAACGTGCCTAACAGGTCAAACCCCTGCTGTGGCTTAGGCCAGACGGTGTAGACCGTCAGGTCCTTGGGGACTTCGCGGGCGCTTTCGAGCCAGGCGATGGCTTCGAGTTCGCCGCCGATTTCGTCGATCAGCCCGCTCTCGACCCCGACGCGGCCCGTGACAATTCGCCCATCAGACAAGGCAAGCGTGGCCGGGCGCGACAGACCACGCCGCTCCGCGACAATATCGACAAACCACTGAAAGCTGTCATCGACCAGCGCGGCAATCGACGCGCGCGGGGCGCCTTCCATCGGCTCGTTGATGTCCGGCTCGGCCTTGAGTGGGCCGGAAGCGACCTTGTCGAGATCAACACCAATGGTGTCGAGCAGTTTGCCAGCATTGATGTGCTGATAGAGCACGCCGATCGAGCCAACGATGGACAGTCGCCGCGCAAAGATGCGGTCGGTGCCAATGGCCGTCATATAGGCGGCCGAGGCACCTAGCTCCTTGATCACCGACACAGTCGGCGTGGCAGCGCGCAATTGCATCAGCGCTTCGTATAGCTCTTCGCCGCCTGCGGTCGTGCCGCCGGGCGAATTGATCGCGATGATCACGGCTTTGACGGCAGCCAGCGCCTCGATAGCCGCCAGCCGACCCGGATCGGTGGTGATCGTGCCATCAATCACCAGCCGCGCAATGTGATCGCCGCCACCTGCCTGCGGCAGCGCAAAGCGGCCAATGCCAACCAGAACGACCAGCGCCAACAGGACAAACGCAAAAATGCGCCAGCGGCCGCGCGAGCGCCGAAAGGTTTCCGAAGCGACCGCCGTATGGGGATCAGCCGGGCGCACAGGGTCTGCAATTGTTTGGTCGGTCATCGGGGCCTCACGCGTGAGCGGTCCACTCGGGTAGAGGCGCAGACCGGGTTTGGCAAGTCAGAAGCGCTTGGCCATGAACTGCGCGGCTTGTTCATAGCTGGCGAGCTTTTCGGCAAGTTCGGGCGCTTTGACCGCCCGGAAACCATGCTTGTACCAGAACGGCACCGACCCGTTGACCGCCACAAGGCTGGTGCTGGTGAAGCCGCTATGCCGCGCATGGCGCAAAATATCGCCAACGATCATCGCCGCAGCGCCGGTACCGCGCGCTGCCGGCAGCAGCGCCAGATCATGCAGGTAATAGGTGTCGGCGTCTTCGGGCAGGTGGCCGAGCGCGGAATTAAGCGCGGGCAGTTCGCCAAACCGCCATGGATGGCTGAGGATATAGCCTGACGGCACACCATCCAGCTCCAAAAGCCGCGTGCCTTCGGGATGCAGCCGTTGGCGCTCGGCGAACACTTCCATGTCCTCGGGGAAGCCCGGATGCACGATAGCGGCGATGGCTTCGACGGCCGGCAGGTCCAGCGTCGTCAGCGCTCTCCAGTGAATGGCGTTGCTCATGATGTTCCTTTGAGCCGCGTCCAGACGCTGCCCGATATTTGCCGCCCCCCGACAAACACCCCTCCATAAAGGCAAAAGGCCCGCGCTGTGAAGCGCGGGCCCTCCGATTTCAGAAATGAAATCGCTTAGTTGTTGTCGCGGCCCTTGAGAGCTGCGCCCAGGATGTCGCCCAGCGATGCGCCCGAATCGGACGAACCGTAGTTTGCGACGGCTTCCTTTTCCTCGGCGATTTCCAGAGCCTTGATCGACAGCTGGATACGCGAGGTCTTGCGATCGTACTGGGTGACGCGAGCGTCAACCTTTTCGCCCTTGCTGAAACGCTCTGGACGCTGATCGTTACGATCGCGGCTGAGGTCAGCACGACGGATGAAGGCGGTCATCTCGGTGTCGGCGATGCGGACTTCAATGCCCCCATCGTTGACTTCGATGACGGTGCCGGTCACGACTGCGCCCTTGCGGATGCCGCCCTGATCAGCGCCAGCTTCGGCGGACGAGGTGGTCTCGCCGGTTGCCAGCTGCTTGATGCCCAGCGAGATGCGTTCCTTTTCGACGTCAACGTCGAGGACCTTGGCCGAAACCATGTCACCGCGGTTGTAGTCTTCCAGAGCGATTTCGCCTGACTTCTGCCAGTCGAGATCGGAGAGGTGAACCATGCCGTCCACATCGCCGTCGAGGCCGATGAACAGACCGAATTCGGTCTTGTTCTTGACTTCGCCTTCGATGACCGAACCGACTGGGAACTTCTCGGCGAAGCTTTCCCATGGGTTTGCCAGGGTCTGCTTGAGGCCAAGCGAGATACGACGCTTGTCGGGATCGACCTCGAGCACGACAACTTCGACTTCCTGGGAGGTCGAGACGATCTTGCCTGGGTGAACGTTCTTCTTGGTCCAGCTCATTTCGGAGACGTGGATCAGGCCTTCAATGCCTGGTTCCAGTTCAACGAATGCGCCGTAATCGGTGATGTTGGTCACGCGGCCGGTGAACTTGGCCTCGATTGGGTACTTGGCTTCGATGCCATCCCATGGATCAGCCTGAAGCTGCTTCATGCCCAGCGAGATACGGTGGCTCTCGTGGTTGATGCGAACGATCTGGACCTTGATGGTCTCGCCGATCGTCAGCACTTCGGATGGGTGGTTCACACGACGCCATGCGATGTCGGTGACGTGTAGCAGGCCGTCAATGCCGCCGAGATCAACAAACGCACCGTAATCGGTGATGTTCTTGACCACGCCGTCGACAACCTGGCCCTCTTCGAGCTGCTGGACGATCTCCGAACGCTGTTCAGCACGCGATTCTTCGAGGATCGCACGACGCGAGACAACGATGTTGCCGCGACGCTTGTCCATCTTCAGAATCTGGAACGGCTGTGGCACGTTCATCAGTGGCGCGATGTCGCGGATTGGACGGATGTCCACCTGCGAGCGCGGCAGGAAGGCGATGGCGCCTTCGAGGTCGACGGTGAAACCACCCTTGACCTGGTTGAAGATGGTGCCTTCAACGCGCTCATTGGCGTTGTACATCTCTTCAAGCTTGACCCAGCTCTCTTCGCGGCGAGCCTTCTCGCGCGACAGAACGGCTTCACCGGCAGCGTTTTCGACGCGGTCAACATAGACCTCGACGATCGAGCCCACCTTGATGGTGCCGTCACGGCCAGCCTGGCCGAATTCCTTCAGCGCGATACGGCCTTCGGTCTTGAGACCGACGTCGATGATCGCGAGATCCTTTTCGATCGCAACGACGGTGCCCTTAACAACGGCGCCCTCTAGCGGCTCGTTATCAACGAACGAGTCCATCAGCAGCGATTCAAAGTCTTCTTTCGTCACAGTTTGCTGTGCCAAATATCTTCTCCGTTGCACCGGTGGTTTGGGGGTTAAGACCGGAAGTCCGCCATTCCCAAACGGAAATGCCGGCGCGCGAACGCCCGATCGAACAGTTGATTTGGATGTTTTCCGGCAAGCTACGCTGGGTGATGGCCGGGGCCGAACCGCACAAGGTTGGATTAAGGCCTTACAGCCCTGCCTTGCGCGCCATGGTCCCATCGACAATCGCGATGGCTGCGCGGAGTGCGGCCTCTATATCGAGAAGCGTCGTATCGAGCAAGTGCGCGTCGTCCGCTTTGTAAAAGCCGCCATTGGGGTTGAGCATGTCACGCGCATCCCGTTCCTCTATCTGGTGATAGAGCGCATAGCGATCAACCGCCTTGCCGCGTTTTTCGAGCTGCCGTGCCCGGCGCTCCATGCGCGACTTGCTGTCGGCCTGAATGAACAGCTTCACATCGGCATCCGGCGCGATCTTGGTGCCGATGTCGCGGCCATCAAGAACAGCGCCAGCGGCCTGGGTGGCAAAATTGCGCTGATAGTCATAGAGCGCCTGCCGCACGGGGCCGATCACCGCCACTTTACTGGCCAGCACGCCGGTTTCCGCTGATGTCAGCGCTTCGAGGTCGGTCAAATGGCTGGCATCGAGCGCCCGCGCCGCCGCGATGGCCGCCTCTTCAAAGCCCGCTTCATCTTCGTGACCGGCAATCGCCAGGCCCACGGCACGATAGAGCAACCCGGTGTCGAGATGCGGCAACCGGTAATGCGCGGCCAGCCCACTGGCCAGCGTGCCCTTGCCCGATGCTGCGGGACCGTCGACGGCAATGATCATCTAGCGTCCTTTCGCCGGTTCGATCCGGGCACCCAGGCTGTTCATCGTGTCGATAAAGCCGGGAAAGCTGGCCGCAATCGGATTGGTATCGTCCACGCTCACCTTATGGTGGCTGGCAAGCCCGAGCACCAGAAAGCTCATGGCAATGCGATGATCGCCGCGACTTTCCACCATGCCGCCACCATCGACCTTGCCGATGCCGCCAATGGTCAACGTGCTATCGCCTTCGCTGACCGTCACCTTGTTGGCAGCAAGCCCCGCCGCAATGGCCGCCAGCCGATCACATTCCTGCTCACGCAGTTCCGCCAACCCTTCGATGACGGTCTCGCCTTGCGCAAAGGCTGCGGCGATGGCCAGCGCCGGAATATCGTCCAGCATCGCGCCGGCATGCAGCGCGTCGACCCGCACGCCCTTCATCCGCGATGATCGAACGCGCAGGTCGGCGACGTGCTCGCCACCGATTTCGCGCTGGTTGATGAACTGGATATCGCCGCCCATTTCGAGCAACGTATCGATCAGCCCGGTTCGTGTGGGGTTGACCAGCACATTTTCGATGGTCAGGTCCGAACCCGCCACGATCAGCGCCGCAACCAGCGCATAGGCGGCCGAGGACGGATCGCCCGGCACGACAATATGGGTCGGCCGTAATTCAGTCAGACCGCGCAGGGTGATCGTCGTCACCCCGGCGTCGTCTGTCAAAGTCGATATGGCGACACCAAAGGCCGCCAGCATTTTTTCGGTGTGGTCCCGCGTCGGCACAGGTTCGACAATCGTCGTCGTGCCCGCAATCTGCGCGCCGGCCAGCAACAGGGCCGATTTGACCTGTTCGGACGGCTTGGCCATCACATGGTGGATCGGCAGCGGCGTCGCCGAACCGCGCAGCGTCAGCGGCAAGCCGCCTTCGGCACTTTCGACCTCCGTGCTGCCCGTCTGCGCCAGCGCGTCGGTCAGCGCGCCCAATGGACGACGAGCCAGCGTTGGCCCGCCGGTAAACTGCGTCTCAAACGCGTAAGGCGCGGCCAGCCCCATCAGCAGGCGCAAGCCTGTGCCGGAATTGCCCAGTTCAAGCGCGCCCTGCGGTTCGAGCAGTCCGCCGACCCCCAGTCCATTGATCCGCCAATTGCCATCCTGTCCGGCAATGCTCACGCCGAAGTGACGCAGGGCGTTTGCCGTCGCCAACACATCCTCGGATTCGAGCAGGCCCTCGATACTGGTTTGGCCCACCGCCAGCGCCCCCAAAATCAGTGCGCGGTGCGAGATAGACTTGTCGCCGGGCGTGGCAAATCGCCCGATAAACGGGTCGGCGCCGCGACTGGCAAATGGAGTTGGGCTGCTGTCAATATCGGTCATGGGCGAGGTCGCACTTAGCACGGGCAAAGCCGGTTATGCCACCGCCCCCTGTCGGCGCGAGGCCGATCTCCACATTTTCGGTTTGACAGGGGCCGGGTTTGTCCATAACCGGACTGACCGAACCGGGGCATGACTTTCGATCAAGAGCCCTGCAAAACCTTACGACGAGGAACATCGATGGCCAGTTCCGAACGCGGCACAAAGCGCACCGATCCAGAAACGGGCAAGAAGTTCTACGACCTGAACATGGACCCGATTGTCTCTCCCTATACGGGCAAGAGCTATCCGCGCTCCTATTTCGAGCAATTGCTCGTCGGCAAGCCCTCTCCTGCTACCGCCCGCAAGGTGGATGATGAGGATGACGAGGAAGCCGAAGACGAGGTTGAGGACGCAGCAGCGCCCGAGATCGTCAGTCTCGAAGATGCGGACGCCGAGGAAGCCGGCGACGAGGAAATTCCAGACGTCGAGGACGTTGAAGTCGACGAAGAGCTCGGCGAAGACGAAGCTGACGTGTTCCTCGAAGAAGACGAAGACGAAGACGACGAACTGGGCTTTGACGTCGGCGGCGACGAAGATCGTTGATTTTGCATGATTTTTCAGCCGGCTGTGAGAAACGGCCGGCTGAATAAAAAAGTGTCATTTAAGCACTTGCGTGGGCGGAGATCATCCCTTAGGTTCCGCCTCGCTTCGGACGGCCAAGTGCCCCCGAGACCCACGAAAATGGGGCCTTAGCTCAGCTGGGAGAGCGCTTGCATGGCATGCAAGAGGTCAGCGGTTCGATCCCGCTAGGCTCCACCATTTTCCTTTTTCGCGATATTTTAAGTGCCACACGTGCTTGTGGTTTTTGGCCATATACGGTCAAGGCCGTCGCGTTGCTGCGTTTGCAGACCAAACTTCCGAAATGACCGAATCTGCACGCGCGTTCTCAAAGAACCACCTGTGACGCTTTGGCGTTGTTTTTGTTAAAGGTCGCCCGCTAAGTTGGCGCCGTCCGATCAGCAAGCGCCCGGGTCCCGTGTCTCCAGTAGAATCCAGCATCGCGGCGATTGCCGACAAAATTCGGCGCGCCGATGGGATCACTGCGGGCAGTCTCGTCGCCATGCTGGGCAGTTCCTCCTATCCGCTGGTCGTGCTGGTGCTGAGCGTGCTCAACATGTTGCCCGGCCCGCCCGGCTATGGCGGCACACTCGCCATCACCATTATCAGCGTGACCATCGCCACGCTTCTGGGCCGCCCCTTGCGGCTGGGCGGCTGGATCGGCCGTCGTCACCTCTCGTCCAAGCTGCTTGAGCGGCTGGTCACACAGATGCAGTGGTTTGCGCGGCTGGTGGCAAAAGTCTCCCGTCCACGCCTCGAATTCCTGACCGGACCGCGCACCGAATTCCCGACCGGCTGTTTTATCCTTCTGGTCAGCCTGCCAATGGTCATCCCCATCCCCTTTATCAACGCCGTTCCAAATACCGGCATTGCCATCATCTGCGTCTCGCGTATCAATCGCGACGGCCTGGGGGTGCTGCTGGGCGGTTTTGTCGCCATTATAGGGCTGGTGATCGCCGCAGGTGCCGTATGGGCCGCCATTAGCCTCGCTAGAACGGTGCTGGGAACATGACCGACCTGCTCAAACGGCGTCTACTGCCAAGTGTATTGCGCCAGTTGGATCGCTATTCGACCGGCGGCTGGCTGTTGGGGCTGCTGTTTTTCGCACTGGCCCTGACGCCGTCACTCATCCCACGCCATTTCGTCACCCAAGGCATCCTCTGCGGCTGCACCTTTGCTGCGGGCTATGGCATTGGGGTTTTCCTGAGCTGGCTCTGGGATTATCTCGAACTCAGTTGGCCCAATGAGCGGCTGGCGCTGTGGATTGGGCGATCACTGGTCCTCGCCTGCCTGATTCTGGCTCTCGTTTTCCTGTGGTTTTCGACGGGCTGGCAAAACTCCATTCGCGCCGTCATGGGCGTCGCCCCGGTCGAGGCCAGCCAACCGGTGCTGGTCGCGGCCATTGCGGTCATTCCCGCTGCGATTCTGGTCGGTCTAGGCACGCTGTTCGTTCACGGCGTGCGCTTCGTATCGGCGTGGCTTGGCCGCATCATTCCGCGCCGCGTGGCGCTGGTTGGCGCCATTGTCGCGGTGGGCCTGTTGGCGGCGACGCTTGGCGAGGGCGTTGTCGGTCGCGGCTTGCTTTATGCGGCAGATCGTTTCTACGGCAATCTCGACCGGCTCGCCGGCAGCTACGCCGCCGAACCCTCCGATTCCCAGCGTTCGGGAAGCGCCGCGTCACTGATCGATTGGGACACGATCGGTCTCGATGCGCGCATCTATGTTCAGTCCGGCCCAACGCAGGCCGAAATCGTCGCGATGACCGACAAGCCCGCCCGCGATCCGGTCCGGGTCTATGTCGGCCTCCGCTCGGCCGACACACCCGAACAGCGCGCCGCGCTGGCGCTGCAGGAGATGGATCGCGTGGGCGCCTTCGACCGCAAAGTGCTCGCCCTGATCATGCCCGTCGGCACCGGCTGGGTCGAACCATCGGCCATCGACACGCTCGAATTCATGCATGGAGGCGACGTCGCTAGCGTCGCGGTGCAATATTCCTATCTGACCAGCTGGCTCTCGCTCGTGTCTGAGCCCGACGTGGGCGTCGATACCGCTCGCGCTTTGTTTTCAGCCGTCTATGCCCGCTGGCATGCCATGCCGCACGATTCGCGGCCTCGGCTTTATCTGCACGGCCTTAGTCTTGGCGCCTATAGCTCAGTGGCCTCGGCCTCGCTCTACGACATCCTTGGCGATCCGTTCGACGGTGCGCTCTGGGTCGGCACGCCATTCGCCACCGATGACTGGCGCAGCGCGACCGTCGGTCGTCAGCCCAATTCCCCTTGGTGGAAGCCGCAAGTCGGCGATGGCATGGCCGTTCGCTTCTCCAATGGCGAGGGCGACATGGTTGGCGATACGCGGCCATGGGGCCCGCTGCGGACCATCTTCCTGCAATATCCCAGCGATCCCATCGTGTTCTTTGAAGCGACCATGGCCTGGCGCGAACCTGTCTGGATTTCCGGTACGCGTCCGCCCGGTGTCTCGCCCTTGCTCAACTGGTATCCAGTCGTCACCTTCCTTCAGGTCGCGCTCGATATGGCGCTGGCCCAGACCGCGCCTATCGGCTTTGGCCACGTCTATGCGCCGCAGGACTATTTCGATGCCTGGGTACAGGTCAGTCAGCCCGAGGGTTGGAGCGAGAGCGATCTCAGCGCGCTCAGAACCAAACTCACTCGCCATGGCGACCGCACCCTCATCGAAGGCGGCTGGTTCCGCAGCTAGGGCGCCGCGTGAAAATCGGGTATGAGGTCGCCTCGCTTTGCGGCAGACTTTCCACCCCTCACCATCGGCGAATCATCCCGTGCCCCCGCGCAAAATCCACGCCTTGCCCTCCGCCGCCGCCCGCCACATATGGATCGCGGCGCAAAAGCTCGATAGCGCCAATCCCTTTGGTGAAGGGCCGGACGCCACGCGCGAGGCTATCGCCCATCTCGGCTATGTGCAGATCGACACCATCAACGTCATCGAGCGCTGCCACCATCACATCCTGTTTTCCCGCATGCCGAACTACCGGCGCAGCGACCTCACCACGGCCCAGTCGGTCGACAAATCCGTCTTCGAATACTGGACCCACGCGCTGAGCTATGTGCCGACGGCGGACTTGCCCTATTTCCTCCCGGCCATGAAACAGCATCGCCTTGAGCCCAAACGCTGGTTTGGCTCAGTGACGCCCGACGAAGCGCGCAAGATGCTCAAGCGCCTGCGCAGTGATGGCCCGCTCTCGATCCGCGACATCGGGGATGACGAACTGGTCGACAAGAATCACCCCTGGGGCAGCCGCAAGCCATCCAAGCGGGTGCTGGAGATGATGTTCTATCAGGGCCTGCTGGTGATCTCGGCGCGTCAGGGCATGCTCAAGACCTACGACCTGACCGAGCGTCACTTCGGCTGGACCAAAACGCCAAAACCTGCCACCGACCGGCAGATCACCGCCTATATGCTGGATCGCGCGCTGCGCAGCCAAGGCGTTGTCAGCCTAGATTCCATCTGCCACCTCGCCGCGCCCCGCAAGGCTGCGGTCAAGGAATTGATCGACAGCCGCGTGCGCCGCAAACTACTGGTGCCCGTCGCCATCGAGGGCGCCGAAAAAGTCGAGCATTGGGCCGCGCCCGAAACGCTGGAAGCCTCGACCGCCGAGGCGCCCAATCTGGCCCATATCCTGTCGCCCTTTGATCCGCTGATCATCCAGCGCAAACGGCTCAAACTGTTCTTTGGCTACGACCATCTGTTCGAGGCTTACCTGCCCGCCGAGAAACGCCAATACGGCTATTTCGCCCTGCCGGTTCTATTGGGCGACCGGATCGTCGCCGCCGTCGATCTCAAGGCCGACCGCGCCGCGCGGCGCCTGCTGATCCAGAAATGGACCTGGCTCGAAGACGCTGGTGCTGAAGGCAAAGCCGCGATTGACGAAGCTCTGGGCCGGTTCGAGGCCTTCCAGTTCGGCGTTTAATTATTATGACATTCATAGTCATATAAATATTGCGATCCGCCAAAGGACAGGCGATAGCAAAGGCAGCCATCAAGGAGTTGCCTGCCATGTTGTCCCGCCGCCTTGCTCTCACGCTGTCCGCTGCCCTGCTGCTGTCCACCAATGCCGCTTTCGCTCAGGCCATCACCGTGCCCACCATGTTCGGCGATATTGCTATTCCCGACCAGCCGGCCCGTGTCGCGGCTTTGGGTTGGTCCGATGGCGAGATCGTTCTGGCGCTGGGCGTACAGCCGGTTGCAGTCGCCAACTGGATGGGTCTGGTCGAAAAGGGCGTCGGCGCATGGGCAGTGGACCTGTTCGGGGATGAAACCCCCGTGGTGTTAGAAGCCGGCGAGACCAATTTCGAACAGCTGCTGAGCGCGACGCCAGATCTTATCGTCAACATCCGCTCCGACAATTCCGAGGAGGCCTTCAAGCGTCTCTCCGCAATTGCGCCCACCGTCTATGGCCCCGAGGGCACCGCGCCTTATGCCGCCAGCTGGACCGTGCAGGTCGCCCAGATTGCAGCCGCAATGGGCATCCCCGAAAAGGGCGAAGCGCTGATCGCTGCCACCGAAAAGAGCATTGCCGATAGCGCTGCCGCCCATCCCGAATTTGCCGGCAAGACCATCGCCGTCGTCGCCAAATACAGCGATACCTATGGCCTCTATCTGCCCGGCGACGCACGCTTTGACCTGATGACCCAGCTTGGCTTTGTGCCGACCCAACCTGTCATCGATGCAGCCGGCAACAACTTCTTCGTCGAAATCGGCTCTGAAAATTTCGGCCTGCTCGATGCCGATGTGGTGGTCCTGCTCATCCTCGACGGCACGGTGGAATCGCTCAAGGCCGATCCAATCCTGGCCAAGCTCCCCGCCGTTATCGCTGGTCGCACGGTGTACCCCGAAGAAGACGTCATGGCTGCCTATTCGGCTGGCTCGACGCTGGCGCTTGAATACTCGATCGATCACCTCGTGCCGCTGCTGGCCGAAGCCGCCGCAAAGTAAATCGCCCCGGGTGGGCGGCAAGCGAGCCGCCCGCCTTTCCAACCTATTGTGCACACGCTAGAACTTTCGCCGCGAAGTGGAGACACCCAATGGCGACCTACACCGATATTGCCCGGCGGGTGTATAATCACACCTGGAAGCTCGACCCGATCGTTCGCAGTCTTCTCGATACTGATTTTTATAAACTGTTGATGCTGCAGATGATCTGGGGGCTCTATCCCAAGGTCGATGCCACCTTCTCGCTGATCAATCGCACCAAGTCGGTCAAGCTCACAGAAGAGATCGATATCGACGAGTTGCGCGCCCAGCTCGACCACGCCCGCACGCTGCGTTTCACCAAAAAGGAAATGATCTGGCTGGCCGGTAACAGCTTCTACGGCTCCCAGCAGATTTTCGAGCCTGCCTTCCTCAAATGGCTCGAAACCTTCAGCCTGCCCGAATATCGGCTCGAAAAGCGCGACGGTCAGTTCGTGCTCGAATTCCCCGGCCTGTGGCTCGAAACCTCGATGTGGGAAATCCCGGCCCTCGCCATCATCAACGAGCTGCGGTCGCGCGCCGCGATGAAGCACTACGGTCCCTTTGCGCTTGATGTGCTCTATGCCCGGGCCAAGGCCAAGATGTGGGAAAAGGTCGAGCGGCTGCAAAAGCTGCCAGAACTCAAGATTTCCGATTTCGGTACCCGTCGCCGCCACTCGTTCCTCTGGCAGCGCTGGTGCGTCGAGGCCCTCAAGGAGGGCATTGGCGAAGCCTTTACCGGCACCTCCAACGTCAAGCTCGCCATGGACAACGACCTTGAGGCGCTGGGCACCAATGCCCATGAGCTGCCCATGGTGCTGGCGGCACTCGCCACCACCGACGACGCCCTGCGCGCCGCACCCTATCAGGTGCTGCAGGACTGGGAGAGCTACTATGGCGGCAATCTCAAGATCGTGCTGCCCGACGCCTTCGGCACCGACAGCTTCCTGCGTGATGCGCCCGATTGGGTCGCCGACTGGACTGGCTTCCGTCCCGATAGTGCTCCCGCCATTGAAGGCGGCGAGCGCATCATCGCCTGGTGGAAAGAACGCGGCCGCGATCCGCGCGAAAAGCTGCTGATCTTTTCGGACGGGCTCGATGTCGACATGATCGAGGAAGCCTACCTCCATTTCGATGGCAAGGTGCGCATGGCCTTCGGCTGGGGCACCAACCTCACCAATGACTTTGAAGGCTGCGCCCCCGATGGGCCAAACCCCGGCCTGGGCCCGATTTCGATCGTCGCCAAGGTCTGCGAAGCCAATGGCCGCCCGGCCGTCAAACTCTCCGACAACCCCGCCAAAGCCACCGGCACGCGGGAAGAGATCGACCGCTATATCCGCATCTTCGGCGATGCCGGCCGCGTGAATCACCCGGTCAAGGTGTAGTTTAGGGGTTATCCCTAGACCCTTTGATGTGTCGCTCATACGTACTCTCGGTTACTCCCTAGCTGCTGCAGCCAGGGTGGAACCGAGTTGCGTTTGCGGCATTACCAATTGTTGGAGAACCAGGGGTTCTGGGGCGGAATTAACGCCTTGGAAACGGCGCGGGATTAGCGTTCCGCAGGGGGCTCCGTCCAGGGGCCGGAATGACACTTCAACTTCTCGATATAACCGTACGTGACAAGCAGGCGCATCCACGCCTTGCAGGACGGATGACGGGTCATGTGCGCGCTCTGCTGTCTGAAGTGGCCGGCGGCCAGGAGCAGACGCACGACCTCAATATTTCGGTCTGGGCCGACATGCCGTCCGAAAGCAGCGATACCGATATTGAAATGGCGCTAATGCTCAAGGCCGCCGACATCATCGCGCGGCTCAAGGCGAACCTTGGTCCGGACGAAGCCTAGGACTTGATGTAGTCTTTGATGAAGGCCCGCTGGTCAGCGCTCAGCCCACCCGTACGACGGGCTGGCTTGGCGATCTCTGTCTCTGCTGGCTCAGCAACCGTATAGCGAAATTGCGGGGCATGGGCGTAGTAGCGGGCAGCGCGCTCTAGCGCGGCATCGGCCTTGACGCGCTTCTCGTCGCGAAAAAACCAGATGAACGTCGCGACGACGATCGCCCACATAGCTACCAGTTCCCAGACCATGATCGTCTCCGCAGATGCGGGACCGTCATAGCTAACGAGACGTTAACGGCCAATCGAAAGCCGGTATTAGGCTTACCGGCTAAAGTTTTATCAGTTGGTGATCGCGACCGGCAGTTTCTGGCCGCGATTGAGCGCCACGAGCATGGCCCGCACATCGTCTTCGGCGGCCTTGGTCACCTGCTTGCGGTTGTCGTTCTCGCTGAGGGGGCGCGGCGCGCCAAAGGCCACCGTCACATCCTTGACCGGCCCACCCAGAATATCGCGGATATTCTGTTTGACCGATTTGGATTTGATCCAGGCGATCAGCGAGCGCTCATTGCGGCTCACCGGCAGGCCCTGCAGCTTGGTATAGGCAATGGTCAGCGGCTGGATCATCACATCGGTCGCGCCCGCATCGATCATCGCCCGCTGCGCCGCGCCCACCAGCGCCGAGCGGAATGGCAGCACATGGGTGCCGATATCGGACTGCCCCTCGGCAAACAGCAGCACGGCATTGCCACCCGCCATATGCGCGCCCATTTCCGAAGCGGTGCGGCCAGCATCCGAGCGGCGCGTGCGGTCAACGAAAATGGTTTTCTGCAGCCGCGCCATCATGCCGACGAAGAACCACTCGCCTACCTCGCGTTTCGCCACGAAGGTCACATCGGCCACTGAGCCGATCGCGACGATATCGGTCCACGATACGTGGTTGGACACGAGCAGGGTGGCCCGCCCCGTCGCCGGCTGACCCACCAACGTCACCCGCAGCCCGAGGAAAATGCAGCCGAGCCGATGAAACAGGCGCGGCAACACATTCCAGAATGGCAGCTTGAGCGCGTTGATAATGGCCTGGAGCGGGATGACGACGATCATCACCGGCACCAGCACAAAAATGAAAAACAGAACGCGGAAGATCATTTCTTGCTTTGATCAGAGCTTTCGATGGGGACAGCGTAGAGTTCAAGCCGATGGTCGACCAGCCGATAGCCGAGCCGCTTGGCGATCACGTCCTGAATGGCCTCGATTTCCTCGTTGCGGAACTCGATCACGGCGCCGCTGCGGATATCGATCAGATGGTCGTGATGCTCGTCCGGGATCAGCTCGAACCGTGCGCGCCCATCCTTGAAGTCGTGCTTGGTGACCAGGCCCGCTTCCTCAAACAGGTTCACCGTCCGGTAAACCGTCGATAGCGAAATGCGGTCATCGACGGCCGAGGCGCGGCGATAGAGCTCTTCGACATCGGGATGGTCGGTAGCAGCTTCGATGATGCGGGCAATCACGCGCCGCTGGTCGGTCATGCGCATGCCCTTGGCAACGCAGGCCTCTTCCAGCGTCGGATCAGTCTGGCTTTTGCTCACCCTACAGCTCCCAACCGGTCAAACTAACAACCGGGTTACCCAAGATCGCGCGCCATGACAAGCGCGGTGGCCGCCGACCCATCCGCCTTGGGATAATAGCCCTTGCGCGACGAGATGGTGGCAAAGCCCTCGCGGCCATAAAGCTTGATGGCCGCCGCATTTTCTTCGCTGACTTCCAGAAACATCTTGCGCGCCGGGGTCGTCAGTAGGTCGGCAAAGGTCGCCTTGAGCAGGGCCTGCCCGATCTTTTTGCCGCGCCATTTGGGATCAACCGCGATTGTCAGCAATTCGGATTCATCGGCGGCAATGCGGATCAGCGCGAAACCGGCAATGCGGCGCTTGGGGTCGCAGGCGACGTAAACCGGCGTGCTGTCATCAGCCAGAAAGCTCTCGAACTCGCCCACCGGCCAGCCACGATAGAACCCCTGCGCGTGAATGCGGGCGAGTTCCTTTGCATCGGCAATGCGACCCGGTTCGATATGCAGTCCGGCTGGCGCCATCCAGAGCTTGATCATGTGCCCAGCCTTTCGATCCGCGCCGCCGTCTGCGGCTTGGCATCAGCCTCACGCACATAACTCGCCTCGGAATGATGTGTCGCCGGGTCCGCGGTCGCGCCATAGCGCGCCAATAGTCCAATATCGACAAAGGGCGACTCGATCAGCTGGGATTCGGCCAAAATGCCAGTCCGCGCGTCGTCCATCGGCAGCAGGGCGGCCTCAGTGCTGGGCACGCCCGCCGCCGAAAATGTCTGGAAATAAGCTTCGCCACGTCGCGCATCGAGCAACACGGTCGATGGACCCGTCACGCTCAATGACAGCGCCAATAGGCTTGGCACGCCAACCACCGGAATATCACGCGCCAGCCCAAGCCCGCGCGCCGCCGAAAGGCCGATGCGCAGCCCGGTGAATGACCCCGGCCCGGTCGTGGTGACGATGCGTTCGAGATCGGCATAGCCCATACCATTGCGCGCCAGCAGGTCGGCGATACGGCCAAAGATCAGTTCGGCATGGCCCGTCGTGATCTCGTCAATCGAGGTGTCCACGCGCCCGTCGGCCAGCAGCAAAGCCAGTTGCAGGCGGGGCGCAGCGGTGTCGATGGCGAGGGCAATGGTCATGGCATCGCTCTAGCGCCGGGCGCGCGCGAAGTCGAGCCTTTGCCCGCTCACAACCTCCTGCCTTGACGCCCCCGCGCCTCGGGGCGACCTTGCGCCCATGCGTCCTGATTCGCCGAGAGCCCCGCAATGACCTGGCTGGCCGAGACTGCCATGCTGAGCCACGGCTGGCGCCGCTTCCTGTTGCTGGTTGTCGCCGGTGCTGTCGCTGGCCTGTCCATCCCACCGCTTTTCATCGTGCCCGCCCTGTTCGTCACCTTCCCGTTCTGGGTCTGGTGCCTCGATGGCGCCGAAAAGGCACGCGGACTGCGCCGTATTCTGGGGCCAGCCTTCACCATCGGCTTTGCCTTCGGCTGGGGCTATTTCACCGTCGCCTTCCATTGGCTGGGCGCGGCGTTCTTCGTCGATGGCGGCATCATGATCGCGCTGATGCCCTTCGCCATTCTGGCATTGGCCGCAATGATCGCCTTCTTCTGGGGGGTGGCGAGCGCTCTGGCGCATGTGTTCTGGTCGCACGGCCCATGGCGTATCGTCACGCTGGCAACCTTTCTAACAATAGCCGAATGGGCCCGCGGCCATGTGCTGACCGGCTTCCCCTTCGACCTGCTCGGTTATGCGCTGACCCCGACCGACGAGATGATGCAGATCACCTCGGTCATCGGCATATACGGCTTGACGCTGGTCGCAGCGCTCCTGGCGATGACGCCCGCGCTGATCTGGCCCGCTGATGGCCGCGGCCTTAGTCGCCGCCTGTTGCCATTCTTCATCGTTATTCTCGTGCTCTCGGCGCAGCTCGGCTATGGCTACAATCGTCTCACCGGCACCAAATCCACCGAGCGGCAGGACGTCTCCATGCGGCTGGTGCAGCCGCTGGTTTACGACCACGCCGATTGGGGCAATGCCAATCCGGTGGCGCTGATCGACCGGCTGCTGATGCTGAGCGATATGCGCATGGACCCCACCGATCAGGGCCTGGCCGATATCACCCATCTGGTCTGGCCCGAATCCAGCCTGCCGTTTTTCCTCTCGACCTATCCTGATTCGCTGGCCCGCATCGCCCGCCTCCTGCCGGAGGGCACCACGCTGCTCGCCGGTGCGCCGCGCCAGCAATATGAGCCGGGCGACACCACCAGTTCTGGCCCACCCTACAATTCCATGCTGGCCATCGACAGCAATGGCGAGGTCATCGCCTCCTACGACAAGTCTCATCTGGTGCCGTTCGGCGAATTTCTGCCCTTCGGTCCGTTCTTTGCGCAGTTCGGCATCAAGCAATTCGTGCCCGGCGCCGAAGGCTGGGCCCATGGCGATGCGCGGCGCCGCCTGATGAGCCTGCCCAATACTCCGGCCTTCCTCGCGCTGATCTGCTACGAAATTCTGTTCTCGGGCGATCTCGGCGATACGGCCGGCGCCCAGTTTATCCTCAACATCACCAACGATGCCTGGTTCGATGGCTCGATTGGTCCGGCCCAGCACGCCCATCATGCCCGCGTCCGTGCGGTTGAGGAGGGCATGAGCCTGATTCGTGCCGCCAATTCCGGCCTGACCTTTGCTACCGATCCGCTCGGCCGCATCACTGGCCAGATCCCGCCGATGGAAATGTCGGTGCTTGATGTGCGCCCGCATGAACGCCTCGCCAGCACGGTGTTTTCGCAGGTGCGCTACTGGCCATTGCTGGTCGCTCTGGTGGCCGGATTGCTGATCTCGCTGGTTGCGGCGCGCGGTGGTCGTCGGCGCATAGCCTGACCGGGTCGCTCAAGTATTGACAATTGGTGCGCCAAGGCGTTGCTCGCCGCAAAACGCCGGAGCACCGCCATGCAGGACTATGTCCGCCGCATCCTGACCTCATCTGTCTATGAAGCCGCCGAGCAGACCCCGCTCGATGAGATGAAGCTGCTCTCTGCCCGCCTCGATGCGCAGATTTTGCTCAAGCGCGAAGATTTGCAGCCGGTCTTTTCGTTCAAGATTCGGGGTGCGCACAACCGTATCGCCCATCTGACACAGCAAGAGCGCGAGCGCGGTGTCATCTGCGCTTCGGCTGGCAATCACGCCCAGGGCGTCGCCCTTTCGGCAACCCGCCTCGGTATTCGTGCCGTCATCGTCATGCCCACGACGACCCCCGCCATCAAGGTTGGTGCCGTGCGTCGCCTTGGCGGCGAAGTCGTGCTGTTCGGCGATGGCTTTGACGCCGCACGCGGCCATGCGGCCGAACTGGCCGAGCAGAACGGCTATATCGTGGTCCACCCCTTCGATGACCCCGATGTGATCGCGGGGCAGGGCACGATCGGCATGGAATTGCTGCGCCAGCACCCCGGCGATATCGGCGCCATCTATGTGCCCATTGGCGGCGGCGGACTCGCTTCAGGCATTGCCGCCTTCGTTAAATTCCTGCGCCCCGAAATCCGCGTCATCGGTGTTGAACCCGAAGAAGCTGCCAGCATGAAGGCGGCGATTGCCGCCGGCTATCCGGTCGAACTCGATCAGGTTGGCCTGTTTGCCGACGGCGTGGCCGTGCGCAAGGTGGGCGACGAAACCTTCCGCATCTGCCGCGAACTGCTCGACGATATCGTCACCGTCTCGGCCGACGAAATCTGCGCCGCTATCAAGGATATCTTTGACGATACCCGCGCCATTGCCGAACCGGCCGGTGCCCTGGCCCTCGCGGGTCTACGCCGTCAGGTTGAAAATGGCGATGCCCCTCGCGGCGCGCTGATCGCCATCAATTCCGGCGCCAATGTCAATTTCGACCGCCTGCGCTACGTCGCCGAGCGCGCCGAAATCGGTGAGCGTGCCGAGGCTTTGCTGAGCGTTGAAATCCCTGAGCAGCCCGGCAGCTATCGCGCTTTCATGCGCCTGCTCGGCCAGCGTTCCATTTCGGAATTCAACTACCGCATCTCGCAGGGCAAGACCGCCAAGATCTTCGTCGGCGTCAAGCTCACCCGGGGCGATACCGAAAAGCTCGAGATCCTGGCCCAGCTGGAAAACCATGGTCTCAAGGTCACCGACCTCACTGATAACGAAGTCGCCAAGCTCCATGTCCGCCACATGGTCGGTGGTCGCGTCAGCGACCTGCGTGACGAGGTCGTCTACCGCTTCGAATTCCCAGAGCGCCCCGGCGCCCTGCTCAAATTCCTCGATGGCCTGACCGACGAATGGAACATTTCGCTGTTCCATTATCGCAATCACGGCGCCGATTATGGTCGCGTACTGGTGGGCATCCAGGTGCCGCCGTCAACCCGGGCCGATTTCATCGCCCATATTGACGCCATCGGCTTCCCCTATTGGGAAGAAACCGAAAATCCGGCCTATCGACAATTCCTTGACCATGAGCCTGCGTGAAACCTTCTCGCCCGCCCAAGGTTGTGCTTCATCGAAACGTCTTATCTTTGCGCCATCGGTAGCATCTTTTACAGAATAGGCGTTTTTCCGCCGCATTCCGTTGCAATCGCCTTGGGTGGAATTGTTCGACGAAGCCCCGCTATCTCAAACGCCTGAAAAACAAAACCAATCACAATACTGGAGACGATGTTGATGTCGAGGACAAAGCTTTTGCTGCTGGCGACTGTCGCCACTGGCGTAATGTTGCAGCCCGCTATGGCTCTGGATGCTCAGTCATTCGTTGACCGGGTGGCCGCAGTCTACAAGACCATGGGCTACGATCTCGAATTCGGCCCGGCCACGCTTGATGGCGATACTATCACCGTTGATGGCCTCACCGCTTCCATTCCCTCGACGCCAGAAGCCCCGATGGAGCCAATGGTTCTCGACACCGAGATCACCTTCTCGGGCGTCACCGAAAATGGCGATGGCAGCTATTTCGCTGACTCGGTCACCATTCCGGACATCGACACCGAGTTTACCGCGGAACCAGTCGGCCATCTCAGCCTTAGCGACATCCGCGTTGATGGCTTCTACGTGCCAGCCGGCAATCCCCCATCGGCTGTTGGCCTGCTGCAGCTTTATCAGTCGTTCAGCACCGGCCCGCTGTCGGTCACGCGCGATGGCGTCGAAGTCGTTTCGTTTGACTCGGTCACGTCGGAATCCAAGTTCAATCCAGAATTTGGCAGCGCAGCCCTGACCGACCTGACCTCCACGTTTGAAGTCTCGGGCATCACGGTTGACCTCACCTCGCTGCGCGAAGAAGAGCCAGACGCTGCCGACACCATTGACGCACTCGGCCTGACCACCGTCAACGGCGACATCTCCATGGACATGGCCTGGTCGATGTCCGATGGCCACATTCAGATCAATCAGTTCCTGCTCGATTTTGCGGATGTCGGCTCGCTCGATATCGCGCTCGACATCACCGGCTTCACCCCGGCTGTGCTCGATCAGATCTACGCCATGCAGGCCAAGATGGCCGCTGCTGGCGAGCCAACCCAGGAACAGGCTCAGGCCCAGATGATGCAGGGCATGGCTCTGCTGCAGGGCGTCTCCATCGTTGGTGCCAGCGTGCGCTATGACGATGCATCGCTGGCCGGCAAGGCTCTCGATTCCGTCGCCAAGGACAATGGCACCGACCGCGCCAACTTCGTCGCAGGCCTCAAGGCTATGCTGCCAAGCGTAATCGCAAGCTCGGGTATCCCTGCGCTCAATGACATTGTCGTGCCGCCCGTATCGGCCTTCCTCGACAATCCACAGAGCCTTGAAGTCAAGCTTGCGCCACCATCGCCAACCTCGCTGCTGGTGCTGATGGCCGCTGCGGCCAACCCTGCTGGCCTGATCACCGCGCTCGGTCTGGCTGTCGAAGCCAATACGGCGAAGTAATCCGCTTTTTGAGGGCGACGCTCCCGCGCCGCTCTCAATCCCCTGAGGTGAAAACTTCACCACTTTCAGTCATAATGGTTCAATGAACGATCTTCCGCCGATCACCGCCCGCAGCCTGTCCCACATCTCCGATTGGGTCTTTGATCTCGACAACACGCTCTATCCGCGTGAGTGCAATCTGTTTGCCCAGATCGATCTCAAGATCACCAATTACGTGATGGATGTGACGCAGCTCGAGTTTGTGGCGGCGCGCGATCTGCAGAAATCCTATTATCGCGACTTCGGCACGACCCTGAACGGGTTGATGCAGCAGCACGAAATCGACCCGGACCATTTCCTCAAGACCGTGCACGCCATCGACTATTCGCCGGTCGAAGCGCATCCCGATCTGGTGGCCGCCATTCGCGCTCTGCCGGGCCGCAAGTTCATCCTGACCAATGGCGATACCGGCCATGCCCGCTCGGTGCTGTCAAAGCTTGGCGGCGATGATTTGTTCGAGCACGTGCATGACATTCGGGCCATGACCTATGTGCCCAAGCCACACCGCGAGGCCTATGACGGGTTCTTCGCGCTACACGGTATCGATCCGACCAAGGCCGTCATGTTCGACGATCTCGAGAAAAATCTCGTCGTGCCGCATGATGTGGGCATGTCCACCGTGCAGGTGGTCGCTGGCGAAAGCTACGCCCATGAGCAGGTCGAGGCATGGGAACTCGGCCGCGCCGCCGGTTCGCATGTGCATCACGTCACCGACAATCTGGCGCAGTTCCTGCGCAAGCTGCCCTGATCACATCGAGTTCAGGTGCAGGATATTGCCGTCCGGGTCCTTGAACCAAACCATCTTGAAGTCACCACCACCATGGATGTCGCCAGTGCGCGGCATGCCGTCATAGTGCTCGAAGGTAACGCCTTTGGCCTTGAGGTCGGCGACGATGGTTTCGATCTGGTCACCCACGCCCCACACCACCGCATTGGCTTTGTTGGTGCCGGCAAACTTGGAGACATAGATCACCAGCGTTGTCCCGCCGGTCTTGAGTTCGATGACGTTGTCATCGCCCTTCACCACCGTCAGTCCCAAAACATTGGTGTAGAAATCGCGGGCCCTCGCCAGGTCGCGAACCGCGATGATGGCAGCAGAGTCAGTGTCCTTCAGCATGTGCCGATCCTTCCTTGTTGAACCTGACAACGTCGCAAACGCCATCTGGTTCAAGGAGGGGCAATCAAGCCCGATCAGATTGGCAAGCCGCTCAGCAGTTTAGGCCCGCTGGCCGATACGCCGGACGCTGTTCGGATCAGCGCCGACTTGATTGGCCCCGCCCGTTCGACGAGCCCCAGCCCGAAGTCGCGCAGCGCGCGGACGGGCGCCACATCGTTGGAAAACAGCCGGTTCAACCCATCTGTCATTGCCGCCATGCTGGCCGTGTCGAGCCGCCGCCACGCCTGATAGCGTTCCAGCACATCATCGCCACCGTGATCGAGCCCGAGCCGTACCGCCTCGACCACCACCTCTGCCAGTGCCGCGACATCCTTGAGCCCCAGATTGAGGCCTTGCCCGGCAATGGGATGCACCACGTGGGCCGCATCACCCACCAGTGCCAGGCGCTTTGAGACGAAATCCCGCGCGATCTGCAGCCGCAGCGGAAAGCCCTGCAACTGCTCTTCAACCGTCACGGCGCCCAGTGTCGAGCCCATCACGGCTTCGATTTCGCCGGCCAATGTTGCCGCGTCCATTGCCAGAAAGCCCGGCGCGTCGGCACTGCGCTCCGTCCAGACCAGCGACGAGCGATTGCCCGGCAGCGGCAGACTGGCAAATGGCCCGGCTGGCCGGAAATGCTCATAGGCAACGCCGTCATGGGGCAGGGCGTGGCCAATGGTCGTCACGAGCCCGGTCTGCTTGTAGTCATGCGCGATCACGCCAATGCCGGCCATCTGCCGCAGGGCCGATTGTCCGCCATCCGCCGCAACGACAAGTGGTGCCGATAGCACCCGACCATCCGCCAGCGTCAGCCGCGCGCCATCTGTCTCGTTGGCCAGCCCGGTAATCGTTGCGGGGGCCAAAACGGAAATCTTGTCGGCAACCGCATCGAGCAAAACCTGCCCGCTGACGCTATTGGGCACCATATGCGCAAAGGCTTCGCCCGGCGCGACATCGCCATCAAAGGTCAAAAACAGCGGCCGTGAAATATCGCCTTCGCCGGAATCGGTAATCCGCATGGCGGTGATTGGCTGCGCCGCAGCGGCCATTTGCGGCCATACGCCCAGCGCCTCGAACACGCGTCGCACACCGGCTGCTATTGCCGAGGCCCGCGCGTCGCGCGGCACCGAGAGCGGCCGCCTATCGACCAGCGCCACGCGGATGCCCTTGGCGGGCTGAACCAGCGCCAGCGCCAGCGTCAGCCCGACCGGTCCGCCGCCCACGATGATGACATCAAACGCTTCGTTCTTGGCCATGCCGCTCTCCTGCATCAAGCTTGCTGACCCCTACGACGATCTGCTGCTGCTGCCAATAATGCACATCATCGCATCCCGGTTCATCGCCATCAGACCAGTGCCTCAAAAAAGCGCAGCGGCCTTTGAACTTGCCCAATCCTTGAGCAATTCGCTGCCGTCATTTTGGACGCTTTCCGTCGGCAAATTCTAGTGCTTTGAAAACGCTGGTAGTTTCGCGGTGAGGCCAAGTTGGCACGGCGCTTGAGTCTAGTAAGCCATTCCAGACCAGCGCCAAGTCGCAAAGGGGCTCAAATGAAACTGGTGATCGCAATTATCAAGCCATCACGCCTCGAAGAGGTTCGCCAGGCACTCAACTCGCTCGACGTTCACGGCATGACCGTGACGGAAGTGAAGGGTTACGGCCGCCAGAAGGGGCATTCCGAAATCTACCGCGGCACTGAATATGCCGTGCATTTCCTGCCCAAGCTGAAGGTCGAGATTGCCGTCGATGACGCGCTCGCCGATGCCGTGAGCACCGCCATCCGTGACAGCGCCCAGACCGGTCGCATCGGCGATGGCAAGATTTTCGTGCTCGATCTGCTCGCCGTCACCCGTATCCGCACCGGCGAGACCGGCGCGGCTGCCCTCTAAGCGTCATCGGGAGAAACATCAGATGAAAACGTCAAAGATTTTGGGGAGCGTCGCACTTGCCTCCCTGTTGCTGGCCCTGCCAGCATTCGCCCAGGACGCTGCCGTGCCGGCCGCCGAAGCGGTGCCAGAAGCTGTTGCCACTATCGATGCAGGCGACACCGCCTGGATGCTCGTTTCGACCCTGCTGGTCATCCTGATGACCATTCCGGGCGTTGCCCTGTTCTATGGCGGTCTGGTCCGCTCCAAGAACATCCTCTCGGTCGTCACCCAGGTGTTCGGCGCCTTCTCGATTATCGCGCTGCTCTGGGTTGCCTATGGCTACTCGCTCGCCTTCTCCGGCCCGACCGAAGGCGGCATCTCGGCCTTCATCGGCGACTTCTCCAACTTCTTCCTCGCCAATGTGAACCCAGATTCGGTCTCCGGTACCATTCCGGAACTGGTCTTTGTGGTCTTCCAGCTGACCTTCGCCTGCATCACCGCAACGCTGGTCGTTGGCGGCATTGCCGAACGCATGAAGTTCGGTGCCGTCATGGCGTTCCTCGCCATCTGGTTCACCTTTTCCTACCTGCCGATCGCCCACATGGTGTGGTCCAGCGCCGGCCTGTTCTTCCAGATGGGTGCGCTCGACTTTGCCGGTGGCACCGTGGTTCACATCAACTCCGGTGTGGCCGCTCTCGTCGCTGCCATCGTGCTTGGCCCACGTCTGGGCTACATGAAGGAACCGATTGCACCGCATAACCTGGTCTTCACCTATATCGGCGCCTGCCTGCTCTGGGTCGGCTGGTTTGGCTTTAACGCTGGTTCCGCTCTGGGTGCCAACGGTCTTGCCGCTCAGGCCTTCCTCAACACCATCACTGCACCTGCTGCGGCCGCCATTGCCTGGGCCGTCGGCGAAAAGATCACCCGCGGTCATGCTTCGGCTCTGGGCTATGTCTCGGGTGCTGTTGCCGGTCTCGTTGCGATCACGCCTGCCGCTGGCTTTGCTGGCACCTTCGGTGCCATCGTGCTCGGTGCTGTCACCGGTTTTGTCTGCCTTTGGGCTGTCGTTACCCTCAAGCCACTGCTCAAGTACGACGATAGCCTCGACGTGTTCGGCATCCACGGCATCGGCGGCATCGTCGGCGCCATCGGTACCGCCATCGTCGCAGCTCCATCGCTGGGCGGCTTCGGCGCCGAAGGCTACTCGATCGGTGGTCAGCTGGTCACGCAGGTTCTGGCCGTCATCGTGGCCATCGTCTGGTCGGGTGTCGTGGCTCTGGTCGCTATGCTCATCGTCAAGGCGATCTTTGGTGGTGCCCGTGCCCCCGAGTCGGCCGAAATCGATGGTCTGGATCTCTCCAGCCACGGCGAGCGCGCCTACAACTAAGCTTTCTCTCCGGGCGGCGGCACGCTGCCGCCCGGCTCCACCCAAAGTTGATCGTGGCGTGCGGCTCATGTTTCCTCTTGGCCCGCCACAGAGGCTTCCCACTCGCAAACTGCATGGGCCGCACTCCCCGATCAATCGCTTCCCGCAGTCTCGCACCTCCCTCGCGATTTGCGGCAATAAAGGCCCGCCACCACTGGCGGGCCTTTTGTTTTTGCACAATGTTTCAACGCCCGCTGAACCCCTCACCGGCCCCTGCGGGGCGACCTCTCCCCTCAGGGGCGAAGTGAAAGAAGCCCCTTGCTTGAGAGGTGATCGACCCAATCCCCCCATGGTTAGCCTTGGGTTAACCCGACCCCATTAGCATGACGACAAAGTGGGCCCGGTCTGTTCCGGGCAGTATTGAGTTCGCCATGCCCAGTTCCCCTTCGCCAGTGCTCGATGAAATCCGCTCCGTGCCCCAGCGTTCGCGCAGCACGGCAGCCAAGGCTGCGCCGATGCCGCCCCCGGCTTTGGCGATTCGCATTCCTGTCCGCGTCGCCGGTTTCGTGCTGCTCGGGCTGGTCGCCATCTGTCTGGTCGCCATGGCGTCCTGGTCGGTGGATGATCCGAGCTTTTCCTATGCCACGGCAAAGTCTCCGGCCAACTGGCTGGGCTTTCCGGGCGCTGTCGTAGCCGACACGCTGTTCCAGGTGCTGGGCCTTGCCGCGCTCGCCTTCGTCGTGCCGCCCGCCCTTTGGGCCTGGGCCATGATGCGCCGCCGCGTACCCACGAAAATGGGCCTGCGCACCCTTGGCTGGATTGCTGCCACCGTGCTTGGCGCCGGTGTGCTGTCCTTTGTCGCCATGCCCGAAACCTGGCCGCTGCCCACCGGCCTAGGCGGGCTGATCGGCAATGGCTTTACCAGCCTTGCCACCATGGTCACCGGTGACCAGCCACAGGCTGTGACGGCGGCGCTGTTTGCCATCATCATTGCCATTCCGGCTCTTGCGACCTTCTGGATCGCCATGGGCCTCGGCCAGACCGTGCCGACTGGTCCTCGCAAGGCAGCCGCTGCCACTGCTGGCCGCAAGGGCGCGACTGCTCAGGTTGAGCAGGACGAACCCGAATCCAATCCACTGGTCGATGTGGCCCTCGGCGCCATGGTGCATATGGGCTATTCCATGCGCACCGCCTTCCGCCGCGCCCGCGCCAGCCATGCCGAACGCCGTGCGGCCGATGCCGCCACCTGGCGCGACGACGATGTCGAACCTAACCTTGATGGCAATGAGCCGGTCGTTGACCGCCGCGAACCTGCCGTCGCACCGACCCAGCGCCGTATTCACGCGCCGGTCGAACCAGCTTTCCAGCCTGAACCGTCGTTCCGGGCCGAGCCCGAAGTGTCGCCGCGCATCAATGCGCGCCCGAGCTATGATGAAACCGAGATCGACTACCCCGAGGAAGTCGAAGACGAGGTGCCATTCGTCGCCGACGTCGCGCCGGCGCCCGTGGTCAATCACCGCCAGCAGGGCGATTCCCGCTTCCATCCAGCCGATCCGACCAAGCCGCGCGCCGTCGCCGTGGCTGCTCCCGCACCACGTCCGGCCCAGGGCCAGCGCGTCATGCGCGAAGCCCAATCCTCGTTCCTCGACGAGCCCGGTGGGTTCGAGCTGCCGCCGCTGAGCCTGCTCTCCGAGCCCAAGCATCATGGCCCATCCGCCGAGCATGCGCCGGAGCGTCTCGAAGAAATGGCGCGCCAGCTTGAAGGCGTTTTGGAAGACTTCGGCGTCAAGGGTGACATCATCAATGTCCGCCCCGGACCAGTCGTGACCCTGTTCGAACTTGAGCCCGCGCCTGGCATCAAATCGTCCCGCGTCATCTCGCTGGCCGACGATATTGCCCGCTCGATGTCGGCCCACTCGGCCCGCGTCGCCGTGGTACCCGGCCGCAACGCCATCGGTATCGAACTGCCCAACCAGCAGCGCGAAACCGTCTATTTCCGCGAGATGCTGGCCAGCTCCGACTTCGAGAAAATGAAGGGCAAGCTGCCGATCTGCCTGGGCAAAACCATTGGTGGCGAGCCAGTGATCGCCGATCTGGCGCGCATGCCGCATCTGCTGATCGCGGGTACCACAGGCTCGGGTAAGTCGGTAGGTATCAACACCTTCATCCTGTCGCTGCTCTATCAGATGACGCCGGCCCAGTGCCGCATGATCATGATCGATCCCAAGATGCTTGAACTGAGCATCTATGACGGCATCCCGCATCTGCTGACCCCGGTCGTGACCGATCCGCATAAGGCGGTCGTGGCGCTCAAGTGGGCCGTCCGCGAGATGGAAGATCGCTATCGCAAGATGAGCAAGATCGGCGTCCGCAATATCGACGGCTTCAACCAGCGCGTCAGCGAAGCTGCCGCCGAAGGCAAGACCATCACCCGTACGGTGCAGACCGGCTTTGACCGCGAAACCGGCGAAGCGATCTTTGAGAGCGAAGAGTTCAACCTCGAAGTGCTGCCCTATATCGTCGTCATCGTCGACGAAATGGCCGACCTGATGATGGTTGCGGGCAAGGACATCGAAGGCGCCATCCAGCGTCTGGCCCAGATGGCCCGTGCCGCCGGTATCCACATCATCACGGCAACCCAGCGCCCATCGGTCGACGTCATCACCGGCACGATCAAGGCCAACTTCCCGACCCGTATCTCGTTCATGGTCACCTCCAAGATCGACTCGCGCACCATTCTGGGTGAGCAGGGCGCCGAACAGCTGCTCGGTAACGGCGATATGCTCTACATGGCCTCTGGCGGCCGCACCAAGCGCCTGCACGGCCCCTTCGTGGCCGACAGTGAAGTCGAGGCGGTGGTCAACCACCTCAAGAGCCAGGGCGCCCCTGACTACCTCGACTCCATCACCGAGGAAGACGAAGAAGGCGGCGAAATGGGCGGCGAAGGCGGCTCGGGCGGCGGCGAGGACTATGCCGGTTCGGGCGACGAGCTCTACGACAAGGCCGTCCATATCGTGCTGACCGACAAGAAGGCCTCCACCTCCTACGTCCAGCGCCGTCTGGCCATCGGCTACAACAAGGCGGCAACGCTGATCGAGCGCATGGAGCGCGAGGGTGTCATCAGCCAGGCCAACCACGCCGGCAAGCGTGAAATCTTGGTCGGGTCCGACCCGTACTAACGGCTATTCGAGGCCGCGGTCTCTGATCTCTGGCGATCCCCGCGCAAGCGGGGATTTCCGTTTTTGGTACAAGAGGTTGCAAGGCTGACCGATTTTGGCCACGGTGATGAATGCTGGCTGAATGCAACCTTCCATCTGTTGCCGCAATTGATTTGTAGTTTAGCTTCACTGACCGCCCCATTTGAGGACCACAGTTCATGATTCGACGCGATGCTCTGCTGTTCGGTTTGTCCGCCGCATTCGCCCTCACCGTTCCGGCCTGGGCGCTGGACCGTGCGTTGACGCCGCAGGAACAGCAGTTGATCGCCGATATCGGCGCCCATAACTCCGCCATCCGCACCATGGTCGGCCGGTTCCTGCAGATCGACACCAATGGTGGCCGCACCGAGGGCACGTTCTTCCTCGAGCGCCCCAACAAGATCGCGTTCCGCTATGCGCCGCCAAGCCGCGAGGAAATCGTCTCGGTGGGTCGTGGCTTCTATGTGCTCAACCGGCGCGACGAGACCTATTACGCCTATCCGCAGGACACGATCCCGCTGCGCCAGTTCCTTGGCGACAAGATCAACCTGCTCGACGCCAATGTGGTCGATGTCACCAATTCGGATGGCTATATCTCGATCACCGTGATCGACGAGACCATTGCGGGCACAGTGCAGGTATCACTGATTTTTGATACCGACACCAAGGACCTGGCCCAGTGGAGCCTGGTTGAGCCCAGCGGCGCTGAGCTCACCTTTTCGCTCTATGATGTGCAGAAGGACCAGCGTATCCCGCCGGCCTTCTTCTCGATCCCGGCGACCTTCAAAGCCCTGCAGCAGTAAGCGTCTAGCGCATTACCAGCAACGCGATGATGCCTGCGCCGCCAACGGCAATGCGCCACCATGCAAATGGCGCAAAGCCATAACGGCTGACGAAATCGAGCAGGTAGCGCACGACGATCGCCCCCACGACAAAGGCCGCGGCAAACCCGATGCCGACACTGAGCGCAAGGCTGGGGTCGATCAGGTCGCGGCTTTTGTAAAGGTCATAGCCAAACGCGCCGACCATTATCGGCAGGGCGATGAAAAACGTGAATTCCGCCGCTGCGCGCTTGGTCGCACCAAACAGCATGGCGCCCACCACGGTTGACCCGGAACGGGACACACCGGGCACCAGCGACAGCATCTGGAACAGCCCCACGATCACCGCGAGATGAAGCGGGAAGTGGTAGATGTCGTCGTACTTTTCCTGCTTGGGCATGCGGTCGACCAGCAGCAGGACGATGCCGCCGATCAGCAGCGTCATGCAGATCAGCATGGGCGATTCCCACAGGTCGCCCTGGATGAAATCGCGCAGCAAAACGCCCGCTATGACGGCCGGAGCGCACGCTACGACCACCGTCAAAGCGAACTGCCAGGCATAGGCTTTGCCGGTCAGCGCATCGCGGATCAGCATGCCCAATTTGGCAAAATAGATGGTGACGATGGCCAGGATCGCCCCGAGCTGGATCAGCACGATGAAGGTGGCGGGCTGGGTCAATCCGAAGAAATGACCGGCCAAAAGCAGATGCCCGGTGGAGCTCACTGGAAGGAATTCAGTAAGCCCTTCGAGAATTCCAAGGATCAGTGGCACAAAAAGACCTTGATCGGCGTTCATTTGATCCCCTAACTCAGTGCGCGGGTCCACAGGTGGGCAAGCTCTAGCGCTGTTCGCGCCATGCTTCCAGCCGCCCAGGCCTCAAAAAACACGAGCGTCAACATGCCGAGTCTGCTTCATCATCCTCTCGATCCATCTTCCCGCCTGATCCGGCTGATGTGCGCGGAGTATGGCGTTCCGCTCGACATGGAAGAAATCAAGCCCTGGCTGCGCACCGCAGAGCTGCTGGAGATCAATCCGGCCGCGACCCTGCCCATCATGCTCGGCGAAAGCGATCAGCCGGTGGTGGGCGTGCTGGCCAATATCCATACGGTCGAAGATCTCTATACCCCGAGCATCGTTGCTGGCCTCATTCCGGCTGATCCCGGCCCGCGCGCCGAGATGTGGCGCATGATCGAATGGGTCATCGTCAAGCTCAACGATGAAGTGACCCGCTACGTGCTCGAAGAAAAAATCGTCAAGCGCGACGCCAAGGGCGCAACGCCCGATCCGGCGGTGCTGCGCGTGGCCAAGGCGAACCTTAACGAGCACATGCTCTATTTCAACTGGCTGTTCGCGACCCGCTCGTGGTTGGCCGGCGATGAAATGACCTTGGCCGATTTTGCACTGGCCGCGCATCTGTCGACGCTGGACTATCTGGGCGATATCGACTGGGGCAAGGCCGGGGAAACCCGCGACTGGTATTCCCGCATCAAATCCCGCCCGGCTTTCCGGACATTGCTCAATGATCGCGTGGTGTCCATGCCACCGCAAAAGGGTTATGCGGACCTCGACTTCTGAGGCTCTCACAGGGATTTTGAGCTGAGCGCGATAATGCAGTAGACCTCATCCTGAGCCCGTCGAAGGACGAGGTCGTGGCGAGAGCGGTGTAACCGACCTCGTGGTTCGACAGGCTCACCATGAGGTCTCCGTGAGCGCTGCAATTCCATCGCCAGAAGTCATCGTCGCCGAGCTGCGCGCTCGTGCGGCTGCGCTGGGCTTTGGCAGCTTTGGCATTGCGGCGGCTGATGCGCGGCCGGACCTGCCTGAAAAGCTCAACGCTGCTATCGCTGCCGGCTGGCATGGCGATATGGAGTGGATGGCTGAGCATGCCGAGCGGCGGGGCAGTCCGCAAGGCATGTGGCCGGATGCCAGATCCGTCATTCTCCTTGGTATCAACTACGGACCCGAAACCGACCCGCTGGCCATTCTGGGGGAGCGGTCGCTGGGCTCGATCTCGGTCTATGCCCGCAATCGTGATTATCACGAGATCATCAAGGGCAAGCTCAAGGAATTGGCGGGGCTCTTGGCGCGCCGCTCAGGGGCTGAGGTCAAGGTCTTTGTCGATACCGCCCCCTTGATGGAAAAGCCGCTGGCGGAGGCCGCTGGGCTGGGCTGGCAGGGCAAGCATTCGGTTCTGGTCAGTCGCGATTTCGGCTCGTGGTTGTTTCTGGGCGCCATTCTAACATCGGCGGACCTGCCGGGGGATAAGCCGCATGCCGAAAGCTGCGGCTCGTGCACGGCATGCCTCGATATCTGCCCGACCAATGCTTTCCCGGCGCCGTTCCGGCTCGATAGCCGACGGTGCCTTGCCTACCTGACGGTCGAGCATAAGGACCAGATTCCATTGGAGTTTCGGGTGCCGATGGGCAACCGCATCTATGGCTGCGACGATTGCCTGGCGGTCTGCCCGTGGAACAAGTTCGCCTCGGTGACGCGCGAGGCCAAACTGCGCGCTCGCACCGATCTTGAACGGCCCCGGCTGGCCGATCTGGTGCAACTGGACGATGCCGCCTTCCGGGCGCTGTTTGCCGGCTCACCGATCAAGCGGATCGGGCTGGGGCGGTTCCTCCGTAACGTGCTGATCGCTATCGGTAATTCGGGCGACGACACCATGGTGCCGTTGGTCGAAGCACGGCTCGATGACGACGAGGCGGTAGTGCGCGGAGCGGCCATCTGGGCGCTGCGGCGTTTGGCGCCAGAGCGCGCGGATGCTCTCAGCCTTGCCTATCTGCGCAAGGAAAGCGATAGCTCGGTCGCGGCAGAATGGAGCGGGGATATCGGATGAACGTCTTCTTTTTCGGGCTCGGATTTTCATCCGCATCGGCTGCGCATGCCATGCGAATTGGTTCACACATTGTTAGCATTGAGGGTAGCACGCGCACCGCAGACAAGGCGGAAATGCTAACGCGAAGCGGTATCGTCGGGCATATGTTTGATGGCACCGCGCCGGGCCCAACCATCGGCCCCGCCTTGCGCAAAGCCAGCCATGTCGTGTTCTCCATTGCCCCCGGCGCCGATGGCGATCCGGCACTGCTTCGGCATCGCGCCGATCTGGATGCGGCCGAGAACCTGCAATGGCTGTGCTATTATTCCACGGTCGGGGTCTATGGGGATTTCGGCGGCGCCTGGATCGATGAATCAGCGCCTTTGGTGCCGCGCAATGAGCGCAGCGACCGCCGCGTGCTGGCCGAACAGGCCTGGCGCGATTATGCCGCCGAACGCGGCGTGCCGCTGACCATTCTGCGGCTGGCCGGCATTTATGGTCCGGGCCGCTCGACCTTCGACAAGATCGAAGATGGCAGTGCTCGCCGCGTCGTCAAGCCGGGGCAGGTGTTTAACCGCATCCATGTGGCCGACATCGGCCGCATCACGGCATTGGCGGCCCAAGCGCGTCTGGATGGCACGTTCAATCTGGCCGACGACGAACCTGCGCCGCCACAGGATCTGGTGACCTATGCCGCCGCGCTCATGGGTGTCGAGCCGCCGCCAGAGGTTGCTTATGACGTGGCCGAGTTCACGCCGATGCAGCGCAGTTTTTATGCCGACAACAAGCGCGTCTCCAACGCCGCGATCAAACGGGCGCTGGGCGTGGAACTGCTCTATCCTGATTATCGCGCCGGCCTTGATGCTATCTACGAGACCCAGAAATGACCGTACAGCCCGCCAAATCCGCCCCCGACCGCACCGTGCTCGAAGGGCGTTTCGTGCGCCTCGAACCCATCGGCCCCCAGCACGCCGCCGACCTCTATGCGGCCTCGCTCGGCGAGGGTGTGCCGGAGCGCTACCGCTGGCTGTTTGAATATCCGCCGCAAAGCGTTGCCGATGTCGAAAACTGGATCGCGGCGGTCAATGCCGGGCCGGACCGCTATGTGACGGTGATCGACAAGGCGAGCGGCAAGGCGGTCGGCCGACAGGGCTGGCTGCGCATTTTCCCCGATCACGCGTCCATCGAAATCGGCGGCATCTATTGGGGCCTCGCCATGGCCCGCTCGCCGCTGGCCACCGAGGCGCTGTTCCTGTTTGCCCGCCATGCCTTCGACGATCTGGGCTATCGGCGCTTTGAATGGAAATGCAACGACCGCAACGAGCCGTCCAAGGCGGCGGCCAAGCGGTTTGGGTTCCAGTATGAAGGCTTGTTCCGGCAGGACCGGATTTTGAAGGGCGAAAGCCGGGATACGGCGTGGTTTTCCATTATCGATGGTGAATGGCCAGCGCTGCGGGCGGAGTATGAGCGGTGGCTGAGCCCGGAGAATTTTCGGGCGGATGGGGTGCAGAGGACGAGGCTGGGTGGGCGGTAGGCTGTGCCACGCCCTCGTGGTGAGGTGGGAGCGAAGCGACCCTCGAACCACGAGGGCGTGGCACTTCTTCACTTCTCCTCTTGGGTCGGGTGAGGGGGCCTTTTCTCGGTGAGGTGCTTGTTGAAGGCCCCCTCACCCGTCGCTGCGCGCCGACCTCTCCTCCGAAGGGAGAGGTGAAGATGGCTAAGCACCCACCAATCGCAGTACCGCGTCCCGCAGCCGCGCCAAATCCTCATCCCGGCTCAGCCGATGATCGCCATCGGGGATGAGGGTTAGCGTCACCGGGTCATGCAGGATATGCGTCACCAGCTTGATGGCATGGGCGGGCGGCACGTCGGGGTCCTTGCCGCCTTGGAGGATTGTCACCGGGCAACCCGTTTCGATGACGCTGCCAAACAGCAGGTGCTGCGCGCCGTCTTCGATCAGGCTGCGGGTGATGCGGTAGGGTGTCGCGGAATAGGCGCTGGGCTGGTCGACATAGCCGTTGTTTTGCAGCGATTCGTGCTCGTCGGGCGTAAAGCTGGGCAGCATCAGCGTATGGGTCATGTCGGGGGCGGGGGCGATCAGCACCAGGGCATGGGGGCGCTCGCCACGGGAGAGCAGCTTGCGCGCCAGCAGCAGCGCCAGCCAGCCGCCCATGGATGAGCCGACGATGATCTGTGAGCCCTTGGTGAGGGCAAAGACCGCTTCGGCCTCTTCGAGCCAGCGGCTGATCGTGCCATGGTTAAAATCGCCGCCGGAGACGCCGTGGCCGGAATAGTCGAACCGGGTTACCGCTAGCCCATGTTCGGCACCCAGGGCATCAAGCGCCATGGCTTTGCTGCCCACCATGTCGGAGCGAAAGCCGCCCAGCCAGAACAGGCCCGGAGCCGATCCGCCGCGCTGTTTGACGGCGATTTCGCGCGCGGCAACATCTGTGCCGACACTGATGCGGAAACTGTTCAAAGCTGATATGGTCATAAAATCTACCCTGGGCGGACACGCTTCGTTAGCCACACGACCGGGGAGAGGTCATCGCGGCGTTTCAATGGCGCAACAGGCCGGAATTTCCGCCTATTTGCCAGTTGACTTATCGTCCGCGTAACACGATTTTATGCCCGATTTCACCAATTGGCTTAATAACACAAGGATCGTTTGCCATTCGTCGTCCCATGAGACCCGTCGCGCCCCAGAAAGATGGGCCGCTCTCTAACGAAGATATCACCAGCGCCGATGTCCAACTCATCGACGCTGAAGGCGAGAACCGCGGTATCGTCAATACCCGCGCGGCTCTTGCAGAAGCACAGGAACAGGGTCTGGACCTCGTTCTGATCTCTCCCAATGCTGTCCCGCCGGTCGCCAAGATGCTCGACCTCGGGCGCTTCAAATATGCTGCCCAGAAGAAGGCGGCCGAAGCGCGCAAGAAGCAGAAGGTGATTGAGGTCAAGGAAGTCCAGCTCCGTCCCAACATCGACACGCACGACTACGAGACCAAGATGAAGGCCGTGCAGCGCTTCCTCGACGACGGCGACCGGGTCAAGGTGACCATGCGTTTCCGTGGCCGCGAAATGGCGCACCAGGAACTCGGCATGCAGTTGCTGATCAAGGTGAAGGACCAGACCGAGGCCATCGCCAAGGTCGAGTCGCAGCCCCGTTCCGAAGGCCGCCAGATGGTCATGGTGCTGGCGCCCAAATAGGGGCGACGGTATCGCGATAATGAAAAGGGCAGGTCCGGTGGTCCTGCCCTTTTTGTTTTTGGTGGTGGGGAGAGAAGGTAGAGGCCTCCCTCCGAACCTCCCCTGAAAAGGGGGACGCGCTGCGCAGTGGTCGTGGCGGTATGGTGACCAAAAGCTCGATCTGTTCCTCCCCCTATCAGGGGGAGGTTAGGTGGGGGATTCCGTCTAAAAACCTAACCCAGTGCCGCGTCGACCTCGACTGCAGTCGGGATGGCGGGCTGCGCGCCGGCCTTGAGGCAGGCAAGGCTGGCGGCCACCACGGCGCGCCGCATCGCGGTTTCCAGATCAAGGCCCTGATCGAGCCCGGCGGCGAGATAGCCGCAGAACGTATCGCCGGCGCCGGTGGTATCGACCGGCTTCACCTTCATGGCGGGCACGGCAATCTTTTCGCCGTCCCTGGTGACGGCCTTGGCACCATCGGCACCGAGCGTCACGATGACGGTCTGCGCATGGGTCTTTGCCCAGTCGGCCATGGCGGCGTCGAGTTCATCGATGCCGCGACCGGTGAGCAGTTCAAACTCGGTTTCGTTGGCAATCAGGATCGCCGCCTTGGGCGCGATGGCTTTAGTGGTTTCGATGAAGGGGGCGGTATTGAGGATCGAGGTGACGCCCTGCGCCTTGGCCAGATCGAGCGCGCGTACGGTGGCCTCCTGCGGCACTTCCTGCTGCAGCAGCAGCACCGAGCCCTTGCTCAGGCTCTTGAGCGCAACCTCGGCCTGATCGGCCGACACGGTGCCATTGGCGCCGGGCAGGATGGCGATGACGTTTTCGCCATGGGTGTCGACAAAGATCATGGCGATGCCGGTCGGATTTGGCGTGGTCTTGACCTCGGAGAGATCAACGCCATCGGCCTTGAGCAGCTCCAGCGCCAGATCGGCAAAGGCATCGTCGCCCACCGCCGAAATGTGCCGCACATCGGCTCCGGCGCGGCGCGCCGCCAGCGCCTGATTGGCGCCCTTGCCACCCGCCGCCATCGAAAACGTGCCACCGGCAACGGTTTCGCCCGGCTTGGGCAGGCGGCTGACCGTGCCGACCTGATCGAGATTGGTAGAGCCGAAAACGGTAATCATGTGCGGGGCCTCCCAGCCACTTATGCTGCGGCTTTTATCACGGTGTTCCAGTTGCGCGAGGTCCAGAGACGCTTTTTGCCAAAGTGCTTCCAGATCTGGTCCATGCCTTCCCCAAACCGCCCATTGGGCAGCCGGTGCGCGACGATGTAGATTTCGCCATCGGTGAGATGGACGACCTCAAAATCCCTCGCCACGGCGCAGGGCATCGGCAGGGATCTGGCGTTCTGGTCCTCGATAAAGGTCACATAGAGTTTGGTGTCGTGATCCTCGACTCGCGCGCCGAACGGTTTTGCGGCAACCATGGCGGCAAGCTGCTCATGGCTGCGCAAGATCGTGCCCACATCAAAGCCGAAGCGCTGTTCCAGTGCCGCCTCGATGGCCGCCCGGTCGGGCTTCTCCGCATCGAACAGCACGTTGCCGCTGGCCAGGAGGGTTTTGACATTGGCAAAGCCCATCGCCTCGAACGCGGCCTTGAGGTCGGCGCTCTTGACCTGGCGCTTGCCCAGATTGACTCCGCGCAACAGGGCGAGGTGGCGGCTCATTTGGCCGGCTTTTGCGGATAAATGGTCTCGCCGCGCGCCAGCATCTCGACAAAGCCCGCGATTTTTTTGGCGCGAGTGGCCGGGGTCTTGAGCGCGACGACACGAAAGGTCAGCGCGAAGCGGTTCTGCGAGGTCAGCGTACGATAGGTGTCGAGCGCTGCCGGGCTATCCTCGATGGCCGCCAACAGGTCGGCGGGCGGCTCCATGGTGGTGGCGTAGGCCGCGTCCCAGCGGCCGTCGGCCTTGGCGGTTTCGACATGGGCGAGACCATGTCTCGTCATGCGGCCATCGTCGATCAGCTTGGCGACATTGTCGCGATTGATCTGGCTCCACACCGATTTGGCGCGGCGCGGGCAATAGCGCTGGACGAACGAAATTTCGTCCCAGCTTTTCTTGATCGCGTCGATCCAGCCCCAGCACAAGACGACCTCGATGGCCTCGACGGCAGTGATCGTGGGGCGACCGCTGGCCTTTTTAAAGATGCGGATCCAGATCTCGTCGGCTTTGTCGTGGTTGGCCGAAAGCCAGTCATAGAAAGCCCGCGCCGTGGCGAACTCGCGGATTTTGTCCGGATCGACCGCCACGGGCGCCATGTCAGATCTCCTCGACGCCGGCGTCGGCCAGGATCACTTCGAGCTTGGGATCGAGCAGCTCGGCCGATGGCAGCGTAATGCCGAACGTGCCCGATAGCGTATCGCGCAAATCGGCAACGCTGGTCAGTTGCTGGCTTTCCGACGGCGCGTCGATCACGTGCGTGGTCAGCCGGTTGTTAAGCAGAGCCAGCCGCTTGCCCTGCGGTGACAGGGCGACGCGCAGTTCATGGCGGAACGGCGATTCTGGATCGGTCGACAGGTATTGATTGGTGGCGGCATAGTCCTCGACCGTCTTTTCGGACGTATCGAAGGCATAAAGCGGCTTCCATCCATGGCCGATCTTGACCTCAAGCCGCCATTCGGGATCGCCGCCCACCAGGCGATAGGTCTCATGCGGCGTGGTCTGTTCGACATCGGCCTTGAGCTTGAGCGGGGCGGTCAGCGTCAATCCGCCAAAGCCCACATCGGTCACATAACTGGCGCCGCCGATTTCAACGAGCAGCAGCATGTGGGTCGCTTTGGTCACGGCCTCGTCGGCCCTGTTCCACAACACCCGCGCGGCGAGCCCCTTCACCGAGAAATCGAGCTCGCGCAGGATCGCCATCAGCAACAGGTTATGCTCGTAGCAATAGCCGCCGCGCTTTTCGTGCAGAAGCTTCTTCTCGATCTCGGGCAAAGCCAGGCCAACCGGCAGGCCAAGCAGCGGATTGAGGTTTTCAAAGGGGATGACTGCTGGGTGCAGCGCATGAATTGTTTCGAGTGTGGCCAAGGTCGGGGCTATCGATCCGGCAAAGCCGATTCGCTCGAAATAGGCGTTTAGATTGACCTTTTGGCTCATTGGCCACCCTTGCCGCTGTTTCGTCCGGCACGCAATATGGGCGATGGGGTGGCCCGTGTCACCGTCACCCATGGCGATTTTCGCGCCGCGCGGGGGCTGGACAAAGGCAGTTTTGGCGCTAATGGGGCCGATTTAGGGGGGCTGGGGCAGTTGGGTCACGCCCTCCTTCGACAAGCTCAGGATGAGGGTGGTTCGAGGCTCGTGAGGAACTCGCACCTCACCATGAGGGCTACTCTGAGTGCTGTGTTTCAGTAGTCCTCATGGTGACCTGCTTTGCGCAGCAAAGCCTCGAACCACGAGGGCGTGGCACAGTACCGTTAGGCTTGTGCCTTGCGAACCCGGATGACCACGTCGACATGGCTCACCTTCATGCCTTTGGGGGCTTCGGGCAGGGTCAGGAACTCGACCGAAGAGGCCGGGATGTCGATCATCCGCTGCTCGTCTTCCACATAGAAATGGTGGTGGTCGGAGGTGTCGGTATCGAAATAGGAGCGCGATGCATCGACCGCCACTTCGCGCAGCAGGCCGGCTTCGTGGAACTGGTGCAGCGTGTTGTAGATGGTGGCCAGCGACACATTGACCCGCGCATCGGAGGCTTCGCCATGCAGCTGTTCGGCGCTGACGTGACGGTGCGGTCCGCCGAACAACAGTTCGGCAAGCGCAACGCGCTGACGGGTCGGACGCAGACCGGCCATCCGCAAGACGGCAGTCAGGCAAGGCTTGCGCGACGGGAGAGTGCGGGCGGTCAAGGTGCGTTCAGTCATTGGGTCCTTGGGCGCGAAAGGGCCGGATTTCTTGGTTCCTTATAACTATGGCAGAAATTTCATACAAGCGTCACGGCCGTCGCAGACAAGCCTTTGCGCCAAATGGTCAAGACGGCGCGGCTTGACCCTCCCCACGCGCGCCTATACGAGACAAACCTTAGTTTAACTGGGGTATCAGGCATGGCTGACCGTCAGCACTCATTTGGGTACGAAGAACTGCTCGCGCATGGCCGTGGTGAATTGCCGGGTCAGGGCGATGCACGTCTGCCAGCCCCACCGATGCTGATGTTTGATCGCATCACCCAGATCGACGAAACCGGCGGCGCCTATGGCAAGGGCCAGGTGCGCGCTGAACTCGACGTCAATCCAGACCTCTGGTTCTTCAAATGCCACTTCATCGGCGACCCGGTTATGCCCGGCTGCCTTGGCCTTGACGCCATCTGGCAGATGACCGGCTTTTTCCTGAGCTGGATCGGCCAGCCCGGCAAGGGCCGTGCCCTCGGCGGCGAAATCAAGTTCACCGGCCAGGTGACCGACGACGTCAAGCTGGTCGAATATGGCATCGACCTCAAGCGCGTCATGCGCTCGCGCCTGACGCTTGGCATTGCCGATGGTTGGGTCAAGGCTGACGGTAAAGTGATCTACGAAGCCAAGGACTTGCGCGTTGGCTTGTTTACCGAAGCACAGCTGCACGACCAGAAAAACGCCTAGCTTTCAGGCTACGGACACACAATCTAATAACGAGGCGTCGGGCCAAGCGACGCCCAATCGACACGACGGAGCGGGGATACAATGAGACGAGTTGTCGTAACCGGCATGGGCATCATTTCCTCGATCGGCAATTCGCTGGACGAGGTCACCGAAAGCTTGCGGCAGGCCAAGCCTGGCACCGTGTTTGCCGAGGACTATGCGGAACTTGGCTTCCGCAGCCACGTCAAAGGCGACCCCCGCATCGATCCGTTTGAAATGCTCGACCGTCGCGTCACCCGTTTCATGGGTCGCGGCGCCGCCTGGAACTACCTCGCCATGCAGCAGGCCATTGCCGATGCAGGGCTTGAGGAAGCCGACATTTCCAATCCACGGACCGGCATCGTGATGGGTTCGGGCGGCAGCTCGACGCGCACGATCGTCGAAGCCGCCGACATCACCCGCAAGAACACCAGCCCCAAGCGCATTGGGCCGCTGGCCGTGCCAAAGGCCATGGGCTCGACGGCCTCGGCCACGCTGGCGACCTCGTTCGGCATCAAGGGCGTCAACTATTCGATCACCGCCGCCTGCGCGACCTCCAAGCATTGCATCGGCAATGGCATGGAGCAGATCATGCTGGGCAAGCAGGACATCGTCTTTGCCGGTGGCCACGAAGACCTCGACTGGACGCTGACCGACCTGTTCGACGCCATGGGCGCGCTGAGCTCAAGCTATAATGCGACGCCACAAAAGGCCTCGCGCGCCTATGACGCTGCCCGCGATGGCTTTGTGATTTCGGGCGGCGCTGGCGTGCTGGTGCTCGAAGAATACGAACATGCCAAGGCGCGTGGCGCCAAGATCTGGGCCGAACTGGTCGGCTATGGCGCGACTTCGGATGGTCTCGACATGGTGGCGCCATCGGGCGAAGGCGCCGAGCGCTGCATGCGCATGGCGCTCGAGCATGTCGGCGCCAAGGTCGACTACATCAACCCGCACGCGACCTCGACGCCCGTTGGCGATGCCAAGGAAATTGAGGCGATCCGCGCGCTGTTCGGCAACGAAGACAAGTGCCCGCCCATTTCGGCGACCAAGTCGCTGACCGGCCACAGCCAGGGCGCCACCGGCGTGCATGAAGCGATCTTTTCGATGCTGATGATGAAGCACCGCTTCATCGCCGCCAGCGCCAATATTGACAATCTCGACCCGGCCTTTGCCGACATGCCCATCATCCAGCAGCGCCGCGATAACGTGGATCTGGGCGTGGTGCTGAGCAATTCGTTCGGCTTTGGCGGGACCAATGCCGCGCTGGTGTTCAAGCATCCGGACGCATAGCGATTAGGGGCACGCCCTCGTGGTTCGAGGCTTTGCCAAGAGCAAAGCACCTCACCATGAGGGCTACTCTGAATCTGGTGTTTCAACAGACCTCATGGTGAGGCGGGAGCGCAGCGACCCTCGAACCACGAGGTCGTGGCACAGCCCTAGTAGCCGAACTCCGAGAACCGCCCGCCCTGACCATCATAGGTCAACACTCGCCCGATCAGCGGCTCGCCAATCCCGGTGATCAGCTTGATGGCCTCCATGGCCATCAGCGTGCCGACAACGCCGGTGAGCGGCCCCAATATCCCCGTCGCCTCGCAACTGGGTAAATCACCGTCGTCTGCCTCTGCCGGATAGAGATCATCAAATCGCGGGCCGCCGGGGGCGAAGACCGTGACCTGCCCGTCAAACATCGATACCGCGCCCGACACCAGCGGCAGGCCAAGTGATTCTGCGGTGCTGGCGACAATGCGGCGGGTGGTCAGGTTGTCGGTGCCATCGAGCACCAGATCGTAGCCCGAGAGGATCGCGCTGGCATTGTCCGCGTCCAGCCGGACGGTATGTACCACCACGTCGACATGCGGGTTGAGTGCATGGGCGAAGCGTGCGGCGCTGTCGGCCTTGTTGTCGCCGATGCTGGTGTGGATCACCTGCCGCTGCAGGTTCGAGAGCGAGACAGTGTCGTGATCGATGATGCCGAGCGTACCGACACCGGCCCCGGCGAGATAGGCGATCACCGGGCTGCCCAGGCCGCCCGCGCCCACCACCAGCACGCGGGCGCGCTTGAGCGCCTGCTGGCCGCCCCCGCCCATGCCCTTGAGCACCAGATGGCGGGCATAGCGGCGCGTTTCGTCCGGCGAGAGCGGACTATTTGCCAAGGGGCACGGCCAGGAAGCGCCGATCCGGTCCCTCAAAGCCATAGGAATACGCCGAGATGATCGCAACGCCGTTTTCCACGGACCAGCCGGGGAAGGGCACGGCGACACCATAGATTCGGTAGGTCACCGTGCAGCGGCGCGAGGCGGGCAGGGTGATGTCGCGGTGCAGCTCAACCGTCTTGCCATCGGTGACAAGGCTGAGCGCATAGCCGCGCAGCGGATCGCCCTCGAAGGGCTGACAATTGGCATTGGCGGGAATGTCGAAGGTTTCGAGCTTGAGCAGGTGCTGGTCCTGCGTCGTACCGGGGCCCATAAAGCCGATGGCGCCGAAGGCCAGCTCGTTACCCTCGATGCCGACGGCACCGTCGCCAACCATGGCCAGAAGGTCAGCGGGCTCGGTCAGCTCATGCTGGGCGATGTAGGGCGCAAACTTGTCCATCGCTTCGGCGCGGGCGGCTTGGAGCGTCGTCTGTTCGTCCTCGGCCTGCACCTTGATCGGGGTGCCTTTGACCCATTGGTCCTGGCTCAGATCGATCAGATAGACATTGGCATAGGCAAAGCCCGAGCCGTCCTGCACGCCAAATTCCTCAAAGGCGAAATAGCGGCTGTCGGGCGAATAGCCGATGATGTTGAGCGCAGCGCGATCACCGGCAAAAGCGGGCGCCGCAAGCGCCAGCACGGCGGTCAGCGCCACCAGCCAAAGCCGGGTCAGATTAGCGGTGGCCCGTCGAGCCAAACCCATTGCTGCCGCGTTCTGTTTCATCAAGCTGGTCCTTCACAACAAACCCGGCGGCGATGACCGGTGCGATCACCATCTGGGCAATCCGGTCGCCGCGCCGCACGATGAAATCATCCTGACCCAGATTGATCAACGGCACCATCACCTCGCCGCGATAGTCGGCGTCGATGGTGCCCGGGGCATTGAGCACGGTAATACCGAACTTGACGGCAAGGCCCGAGCGCGGCCGCACCTGACCCTCAAAGCCAATCGGCAGCGCCATGGCAAAGCCACAGGGCACCAGCGCGCGGTGGCCGGGGGGCAGCACAAGGTCTGTCCCCTCGGGGATGGCCGCAGTCAGGTCCATGCCCGCTGCGCCGGCGGTCTGCTGGGCCGGCAAGGCCAGCCCCTCGCCATGCGGCAGCCAGACCAGATCGATGAGCAGCGGGGTGCTCATCACTTCACCCGCACGACGGCATAGATTTCGTCGGGCAGGTCGAGTTCGCCCTTGAAGAAATCAACGAACGGAATCGAGGTCTCGGCCGACTTTTTGTCTGCCGAAAGGGTCATGTTGGTGTCGACCACTTCAAGGCCGGAAAAGCGCATGGTCATGGCGTGGCCGGTAAAGAAGGCTTCCACCATCTGGAGGCTATCCGCGTCCATTCCCTCGCCATCCATGGCGTCGCGCATGTCTTCGGTCGGCAGCGCCACGCGCACCAGACCCGGACCCGCCGAGGTGAACTTTATCGACTGGTTGTCGTCGCCAAGGGTGAGGTCGGCAAAGGCGCCCTCTTCTGTGATGACGCAGGAGGCGCTGCCATCAGCGTTTTCGGTCAGCTCGCCATCGTCGCAGAAGCCGTCATTTTCGCTGCCCTCTTCGCCATCGCCCTGATCCTGCTGCACGATCTCGTAGAAATCGGCGCTCATCAGCTGGGTCAACCTGGCCTTGGCGGTGGTTTCGCTGGTCACTTCAACATCGACATTGACGTCGATGCATCCGGCAAGAGCGCCGCCGAGCAGCATGGTGGCGGCAAGCTTGCCGATGATCTTGAGGGCCATGCTTTGTCTCCCAGCAGGTTTGGCGTTTCTTGTTTTGGTTGCGGTTCCAGACGGTGGTGCCGACTAGAAGCCGAGCAGACGCCATAACGTCGCCAGCAGGGTCGCGCCAGCAATAATGATCAATCCGAGCAGGGCGCGGCGGAGCAATTTGTCACGCGGGCGGGCCTTGTTGGCGTGATAATCGGCCAGCGCCAGTTCGGCCTGCGCGATGATCACCGGCAGACGACCGGCCGCATCGACGGCAACATCGAAGTGATCCTTGACGTCCTGCAGACGCCCCAAAGGCCCCGCTTCCTTGCGCAGCCAGTCGCCGACGACCGGCTCGGCCACGGTCCAGATATCGAGATCGGGATCGAGCGCGCGGGCGACGCCTTCGACCAAGACCATGGATTTTTGCAGCAGCACCAGCTCGGGTCGCGTCTGCATCGAGAACAGGTCGGTGATGGTGAACAGTTGCCCCAGCACGCGGGCCATGGAAATGTCGGATGCCGTGCGGCCATGCAGCGGCTCGCCGATGGAGCGGATGGCCAGCGCAAAATCGTCGACCGACTGATCCTTGGGCACATAACCGATATCGAAATGGCGCTCGGCCACAAGGCGATAATTGCGGGTGATGAAGCCGTAAAGGATATCGGCGAGAAAGCGCCGTTCCTTGCGATTGATGCGGCCCATAATGCCGAAATCGACAGCGATCACGTCGCCGGTGACGCGGTCGGCGAAGAGATTTCCCGGATGCATGTCGGCATGGAAAAAGCCGTCGCGAATGGCATGCTTCAAAAAGTTCTGCAGCACCTTAGCCGCCAGCGCCTTGCGGTCGATCCCGGCTGCATCGAGCGCCGCGTGGTCGCGAATCGGGATCCCATCGACCCAAGTCGTAGTCAGCACGTTCTGCGCGACATGGTCCCAGCTGACGCTCGGGATGACGAAGCCAGTGTCGTCCTTGATGTTTTCGGCCATCTCGGAAATGGCCGCCGCTTCGAGCCGCAGGTCGAGTTCGAGCCGGGCCGATCGGTCGAGGGTCTCGACCACTTCCACGGGACGCAGGCGCTTGGTGGATTTAACGAAGCGATTGGCCAGCCGCGCGGCGGCGTAAAAGCTCTCGATATCCGACATGAAGCGCGCTTCAACGCCGGGGCGCAGCACTTTAACCGCCACGGTGCGCGGCAGGCCGCTGGCCGGCACCAGCCGCGAGCGGTGCACCTGCGCAATGGAGGCGGCGGCGATCGGCGGGCTGAGCTCGGTCAGCTCGGCCGCCTTGGGGCCGAGGGCCGTGAGCAAAATGGCGGGCACCAGAGATGGATCGAACGGGTCCATCTTGTCCTGCAGGCCTGCCAGGTCATTGGCGATCTGCGGACCCACCACGTCGGGGCGGGTCGCCAGCGTCTGGCCGAATTTGACATAAGTCGGCCCCAACCGGTTCAGCGCCTTGTTCAGCCGCTCGACATGGCCCGTCTTGCGCACACTCGGCCGCTCGACCAGCCGGCCCAGCCAGATGCCCAGCTTGAGCGGCGCAAGCGCAGGCGGCAAGCCCTGCACCATCGACAAAGCCCCCTCACGCGCAAGGACATAACCGGCACGGATCAGACGGAAATAGGCGGAGATCAGCATGCGTTAGATTTTCCATCCGGAGAACAGCGTCGCGATGTTGCCGGTGAAGCTGGTGTGTTTGACGCGTTTAAAGCCGGCTTCGGTCATCATGGAGGAGAAGGCCGGTGGGGCGGGGAATTTGCGGATCGATTCGATGAAGTACTGGTAGGGCTGGGAATCGCCGGTGACGACTTTGCCCAGCGGTGGAATCACCCGGTCCGAATAGAGCTTGTAGAAGGCGTCGAACCCCGGAATGTCGACCTGGGAGAATTCGAGCACCAGAATGCGGCCGCCGCGCTTGAGGACGCGATGGGCTTCGTTCAGCGCCTTTTGCACGCGCGGCACGTTGCGGATGCCGAAAGCGATTGTATAGGCGTCAAAGCTGTTGTCTTCGAAAGGCAGCTCTTCGGCATTGGCTTCGACAAAGCTGGCCTGCGCTGGATAGCGCCAGCTTTTGGCGCGGTCGGCGCCGACGCGCAGCATGTCGGCATTGATGTCGGAGACCACCACTTCGGCATAGCCCACCGAGCGGTTGATGATGCGCTCGCCGATATCGCCGGTGCCGCCAGCCATATCGAGCACGCGATAGGGGCGCGAGCCGGTCTTGGGCGGGGCGAGTTCATTGACCATCGCATCCTTCCAGATGCGGTGTACGCCAGCGCTCATCAGATCGTTCATCAGGTCATAGCGGTCGGCGACATTGTGGAACACGGCGTTGACCATGCCCTGCTTGTCGTCCATCGCCACCGTCTGCTCGCCGAAATGCGTGGTTTCTTGCGCGTTGGTCATGGCTATCGCCCTATCCATTTCGTAGTGAGGCAGTGCGTTCTGTCTTGGCGCGCACCATATCCAAGCCGTTTCGGCTTTGCCATGCCACAAAGCCGCACAGGTTAAAGGAGATCGCCCATGCCTGAGCTACCCGAGGTCGAAACCGTCCGACGTGGTCTTGAGCCCTGGCTGGTGGGTGCGCGGATCGACAAGGTGGTGCTCAACCGCCCCAATCTGCGTTTTCCGTTTCCCGAAGGGCTGGCATCCGCGATCGAAGGCCAGACCATTGTCTCGGTCGGGCGGCGGGCGAAATATCTGCTGATCCTGCTCTCGAACGGCAAAACGGTGCTGAGCCATCTTGGCATGACCGGTTCCTGGCGCTTTGCCGAGCACCCCATCGACAAGCCGCCGCGCTATTACGAGCCGGGCACCGAACCCAAGCACGATCATATGGTGTGGGATATTTCCCATCCCGAGCATGGCCGCAGCCACCTGATCTATGCCGACCCGCGCCGGTTCGGCTTTATCGACCTGTTCGAGGACGTCGAAGATTGCGCCTATCTCAAGGGCCTGGGGCCAGAGCCACTGGGCAATGATTTCAATGCCGGCGAAATGGCCGAAAAGTTCACCGGCAAGAAGACGCCGATCAAGTCGGCGCTGCTCGACCAGCGCGTCGTGGCGGGGCTGGGCAATATCTATGTCGCCGAGGCGCTGCATCGCAGCCATATCCTGCCCACGGTGCTGGCGGGCACGCTGGTGACGGCCAAGGGCAAGCCAAAGGTAGCGCTCGAAGATCTGGCCAGCGCCGTGCGGCAGGTTCTCATTGAAGCCATCGAGGTGGGCGGCTCAACCTTGCGCGACTTCCGCAATGCCGAGGGCGGGACTGGATATTTCCAGCATCGGTTTGCCGTGTATGACCGGGAAGGCGAGCCGTGTCCGACGCCGATGTGTACGGGGACGATTGAGCGGATCGTGCAATCGGGGCGGTCGACGTTTTATTGTCCGGTGTGTCAGAAGAAGCCTTAGTCTTGCGCTGAACGGGTCCCCTCGCCCCTCAGGGGAGAGGGCTAGGGTGAGGGGTGCAATGCAGGGGCATAGAGGGTATTGCTGCATCGCACCCCTCACACCCGGCGCTGCGCGCCGACCTCTCCCCTGAGGGGCGAGGTGAAGAAGGGACGTCTGGCTCGACTGGAGTTTGGGCGGATTGCATCGCCCCCAATCCCTGAATCCAGTTGACGCTAGCCGCCCCATCCCCTATAGACCGCCCAACTTGGCGGCAGTCGATGTGCCGCCGATTTCATTTTATCTCCGGACGCCTGCGACTTTGATGCGCTATCGGCCGGTTGGACGCCAAGAGGACCGTTATGGCCAATACGCCTTCAGCCAAAAAGGCTACCCGCAAGATCGAAGCCCGCACCGCGGTCAACAAGTCGCGCCGTTCGCGCGTCCGCACCTTCATCCGCAAGGTTGAAGAAGCCATCGTTGCCGGCGATCACAAGGTTGCCATGGAAGCGCTGAACGCAGCTGCTCCCGAGATCAATCGCGCAGCCACCAAGGGCATCGTTCATGCCAACCTGGCAGCCCGCAAGATTTCCCGCCTAAACCACCGCGTTAAGGCTCTCAGCGTCTGATTGGACCTGAGACGGCGCCTGTCAAAGGCAGCCGGCTAGCAAATTGAAATGGGCTCCGAGAGGAGCCCATTTTCTTTGGCCGGGCCTTAGGCAAGCTATTCCGTATTTTTCGTGATGTGACGTCGCTGTGACATAGGTGTAGCCTGCGTCATAATACCCGGCCGCTGATGAATTCGTGATCAGTGTCAGGGCTTTAACGCATATCGCGACGATCCTGTGACGACAGAAAAAACGGGCCGGGCGACAAAATTCAGGTGCGGCGGAAATAATTTTTTTACCCTCTGCGGGCCATCTGGGCGGGAATCTGCGTTGAGTCCCAGAGCCTTGGTTTGGTGGACTTGAAATGGGTCGAGACCCCCGAAACGACATCCTCGGAGTCAAGCCCCCATTTTGCAGATTCCACGGTTGCGGCCCCAAAAGCCTCCCTCTAAAGTAGCTTTGTCAGCTGAGAAAGGGACACCAGAAACGAGTGTCTGGCACAGCGGACGGGGTCAGTATTTGGCGCGTTGGTTTTATACATCTTGGCAGCAATGCCGCAGAAGTTTGGGGCCGTATCTAGGTTGTGTTGGCGGTTTTGGAACGTCTGCCTCTTTGAGGTCGGCGGGGTTTAGTAAAGCTTTGGGCCATGTCTGGCCGGGTTCACTAAAAGATTGAATTTGTAGCCGGTGGCATTGCTGCCGGACAGGAAACTTGTGCCCGCAACGTCGGGTGCAATAGCGAAGCCGTGCCCAACAGGAACCTCAAGGTTTCGACGGCACGGAAACAGGGCAAACACCTCCGAGCTTTGCGGGCCGGATGGATCGAACAGAATGGGGCAGACACAATGACGCGACAGGCAATTGCCGGAAGGGACGATTGGGACAAGCCCAATCTTTCTTCCAACCTTCCGACAACCAAAGGCGAAAAACCTGTCATGATCACGTCCGACACTTCCGAAGGCCAGCGCGAACTCTGGAACCGGGTGCGCGCTCGTCTCAAGGCTGGTGTCGGCGAAGATGTCTTTGCCTCCTGGTTTGCCCGTCTCGAGCTCGAAGAGATCGTTGAAGACGTGGTGCACCTGTCCGCCCCAACGCGCTTTTTGTGCTCATGGGTACAGTCCAACTATGCGGACCGGATTCTGGAATCCTTCCGTCAGGACAATGAAGACGTCGCCCGCATTCAGGTGACGCTGCGCGTCAACGGCCAGGCGCGCCCCCGCCTTGTTCAGGCCGCTGCCGAAGCCCCTGCCGCCAGCGAAGTCGCCACCCCCGCAATTGCCGCGGCGCCCCAGCCGCTGGCCACCACGCAGCCCCGTCTGGGGCGCGATAATTCCGCCGCCAAGGGCGACGCTCTGGCCGGTAGCGCCATCGATCCGCGCATGACCTTCGACAGCTTCGTGGCTGGCGATGCCAATGAAATGGCGCTGGGCGTGGCCAAGCAGATCGCTGCGGCCGCCGCCAACAACACCGTGACCTTCAATCCGGTCTACATTCATTCGACCGTCGGTCTGGGCAAGTCGCACCTGCTCAATGCCATCGCCCATGCGGTGCAGCAGGCCGATCCAACCAAGAACATCGTCTATCTGACCGCCGACCACTTCATGTACCATTTCATCACGGCCGTGCAGCGCCAGAGCGCGCTCGGCTTTAAGGAATGGCTGCGCCGGGTCGACCTGCTGCTGATCGACGACATGCAGTTCCTCCAGGGCAAGTCCGCCACCGAATTTGGCCACACGCTGGGCACGCTGCTCACCGGCGCCAAGCAGGTTGTCGTGGCTGGCGATGCGCCGCCGCGTGATCTCGAAATGCTCGATGAGCGCGTCCGTTCGCGCCTCTCGGGGGGACTGGTCGTGCCGATTTCCGGTTTTGATCTCGATCTGCGCCGCGCCATCGTGCAGCGTCGCGCCGAGCAGTCCTCGGCCCGTTACGGCATGCACTTCCCCGTGCCGGTGATCGACTATGTCGCCCGCGCCGTGGTCAGCCATGGCCGCGATCTCGATGGCGCCGTCAATCGGCTCGTCGCTGCCAACCAGCTGACTGGCGAACTGATCACGGTTCCGCTGGCCGAAAAGACCCTCGGCGACCTGATCCGCGCGCGTGAAGCGCGCCGGGTTCGCATCGAAGACATCCTCAAGATCGTCTCGCGCCACTATAAAGTGCCGCGCAACGAACTGCTCTCGGCCCGTCGCTCGCGCGACGTCGTGCGTCCGCGCCAGATCGCGATGTTCCTCGCCAAGGCCCTGACCTCGCGTTCGCTGCCCGAAATCGGCCGTCGCTTTGGTGGTCGCGATCACACCACGGTTCTCCATTCGGTCCGCAAGGTCGAACAGATGATCAAGGACGATCTCGAACTGGCGCAGGAAATCGAGCTGCTCAAGCGCATGCTGGAGGAATAGGGGACACGGCTCTTCCCTTCTCCCCTCGTGGGAGAAGGTGGCGCGCAGCGCTGGATGAGGGGCTCTTTCTTGTCTCGGGCATGGGATAGCTTGCGCCATTCGAGCGTAGCTCTCATGGCCTTCTCGCCTCAAATTGCTCCGCCGGAGCAATTTGCCCGGCGGGGCGGCTCGAAGCCCCTCACCCTCGCAAATCCGCTGGACGCGGATTTTCTATCCCTCTCCCACAAGGGGAGAGGGGAGGCCCGGTGGATGTACTTGCGTGGATATCCTGCGGCAAACCGCCCGGTGCCCTTGCTAATCCCTTACGAAATTGTAAATGTCCAACCCCCGGCTTGCCGGGGGTTTTTGTCGCTTTAAGCGACCGCGTAGTGCCAAGGATTGATCCACGATGAAAGTCACGCTCGAACGCAATCATCTGCTCAAGTCGCTGAGCCATGTGCATCGGGTGGTCGAGCGCCGCAACACCTACCCGATCCTCGCCAACGTGCTGTTCAAGGCCGGCGACGACAAGGTCGAACTGCGCGCCACCGACCTTGATATCGAAGTGACCGAAGGCGTGCCCGCAATGGTCGCAACGCCCGGCACCACCACCGTTCCGGCTCATACGCTCTATGAAATCGTCCGTAAGCTTTCCGATGGCGCCGAAGTGCGCCTCGAAACCGATGGCGGCGAGAACATGGTTCTGACGTCTGGCCGCTCGCGGTTCAATCTCGCCTGCCTCAGCCCCGACAGCTTCCCCGATCTCAAGTCCGGCGCGTTCGGCCATGAATTCACCATGCCGGCTTCGGCTTTGCGTGAATTGATCGAGCGCACCCAGTTTGCGATTTCGAACGAAGAAACGCGCTACTACCTTAACGGCATCTATTTCCACACCGTCGACGTCTCCAATGTCGGCACCGTGCTGCGCGCCGTGGCGACCGATGGTCACCGCATGGCCCGCGCCGAAATCGAAGCGCCCGAAGGCGCCAAGGGCATGCCCGGCATTATCGTGCCGAAAAAGACCGTTGGCGAAGTCCAGAAACTGCTCGACGGCGCCGATGGCGACGTTGCCGTGGAAGTGAGCGAGACCAAGATCCGCTTCACGGTCGGCTCGGTTGTGCTGTTGTCCAAGCTGATCGAAGGCACCTTCCCCGATTATGATCGGGTGACGCCCAAGAACAACGACAAGCAGATGAATGTCGACCGCGCCAGCTTCGCGACCGCCGTTGATCGTGTTTCGACCATTGCGTCCGATCGTGGCGGCAAGGCCGTCAAGCTCCAGGCCAAGGACGGCCTGCTGGAGCTGTCGGTGACCAACCCCGATCACGGCACGGCAAGCGAAGAACTGGCGGTCGAATTCGATACCGATGGCTTCGAGATCGGCTTTAACGCCCGCTACCTGCTCGACATCATCGGCCAGATCCGCAGCGACAGCGCCGTCTTCATGTTCAACGACGCCGGCTCGCCGACGCTGGTGAAGGATGAGGGCGAAACCCGCGCGCTGTATGTTCTGATGCCGATGCGTGTCTAGGCAGCGTCCCGAAGGGAAATCGCTCCAGTGGAGCGATTTAAGCTGACGAGGCCCGGACAGCTATGCTCGAAGGGCACGGATGCGCCGCATATGCGGTCCCTCTTCTCTTTCTTTAAAAGGCCCCCTCACCCGGCGCTACGCGCCGACCTCTCCCCCAAAGGGAGAGGTGAAGAGGGCTCCAGATTCGCCGCAGCATCACCTCTCCCTCTGGGGGAGAGGTCGCCCGAAGGGCGGGTGAGGGGGCCTTTCACAGGCTCAATTGCTCCATGAACCGCCACCTGTCCCGCCTCCGCCTTACCGCCTTCCGCAATTATGCTGCGGCGGCGCTTGATCTTGATGCGCGCCATGTCGTGCTGACCGGGCCCAATGGCGCCGGCAAGACGAATCTGCTTGAAGCCATTTCGGTGCTGTCGCCCGGTCGCGGCCTGCGCGGTGCCAGCTTTGAAACGCTGCATGCCCATGGCAGCGATATCGGCTGGGCAGTCGCGGCAACCGTTGAAACCGATGATGGCCCCGCCGATATCGGCACCGGCGCTTCGCCCGATGGCGGGCGGCGGGTGCGGATCAACGGCGCCAATGCGCGCTCCATCGAGGCGATGAGCGATTATCTGCGCGTGCTGTGGCTGACGCCGGCCATGGATGGCCTGTTCTCGGGCCCGGCAGGCGACCGCAGGCGGTTTTTGGACCGGCTGGTGACGACGCTCATCCCATCCCATTCCGCCTCGGTCGGCGACTATGAAAAGGCCATGCGCCAGCGCAACCGGCTGCTCGAAGATAATGGCGACACGGCCTGGATTTCGGCCATCGAGGCGCAGATGGCCGAACTCGGCGCCTCGATCCATCTGGCCCGCTCCGATAGCCTCACCCATCTGCAGGCGCTGATCGAGCAAAGCCTTGAAGATGGCAGTTTCCCGGCCGCCCATCTCGCGCTGACGCCGCTGTTTGAGGATGGCGACGAACCCCATGCCTCGGCTGACCTCGAATCGGCCCTCAGCGCACGTTGGCGGGCCTCGCGCGGGGTTGATCGCGCCGCAGGACGCACCATATCTGGACCTCACCGTGTCGATCTTCAGGTCACCTATGCCCAAAAGGGCATGCCGGCGGCTTTGGGCTCGACGGGTGAGCAGAAAGCGCTGCTGATCGGTTTGATTCTGGCCCATGCGCGGCTGGTCAAGCTGCGCACCGCGATCACGCCGTTTTTGCTGCTCGACGAAATTGCCGCCCATCTCGACCCCGACCGCCGCCGCGCCTTGTTTTTGGCGCTGGATGGTCTGGGCACGCAGTGTTTTTTGACCGGCACGGACCGGCTGCTGTTTGAGGCGCTCGGCGAGCGCGCGCAGATGGTGACGGTCAAGGATGGACGGGTTTATCCGGACTGAGACTGTGCCACGCCCTCGTCCTTCGACGGGCTCAGGATGAGGTCTACTGGGGCGACTTTCGTCCCCGTTCGCCAAAGCCGCCTTCTCCCCGCGCAAACGGCCCTCAAAAGCCCATTTTGCTTGGGGATATACCCCCTATCCGCTAGAACTGAACCTTACTGAAACGACCTGATTCGGACCCCATGACCGATAGCCCAATTCCAGATCCCAACGAATACGGCGCAGACAGCATCAAGGTGCTCAAGGGCCTCGACGCGGTGCGTAAGCGCCCCGGCATGTATATCGGCGATACGGACGATGGTTCGGGCCTGCATCACATGGTCTACGAGGTGGTCGATAACGCCATCGACGAGGCTCTGGCGGGACACGCCGACCTGGTGACGGTGACGCTCAATGCCGATGGTTCGGTGTCGGTCGCCGACAATGGTCGCGGTATTCCGACCGGCATCCATAAGGAAGAGGGCATCTCGGCGGCCGAGGTCATCATGACCCAGCTCCATGCCGGCGGTAAGTTCGACCAGAACTCCTATAAGGTTTCCGGCGGTCTGCACGGCGTGGGCGTTTCGGTGGTGAATGCGCTGAGCCAATGGCTCAAGCTCTATATCCGTCGTGACGGCGGCATCTTCGAGATGAGCTTCACCCATGGCGACTCCGATGCGCCATTGGTGCAAACGGGCACTTATGTCGAAAACAAGCAACCGGGCACCTATGAAGGGCGCAGCGGCAGCACCATCAGCTTCTTCCCGTCGTCCGAAACCTTCACCATGGTGGAGTTCGATTTCAAGACGCTCGAGCACCGCCTGCGCGAGCTCGCGTTCCTGAATTCGGGCGTCCGTATCCTGCTCAATGACCTGCGTCATCCCGAGCCGGTCAATGTCGAGCTGTTCTACGAGGGCGGTCTCGAGGCATTCGTCAAATATCTCGACAAGTCCAAGACCGGGGTCATCGACCGCCCGATCACCATGATCAGCGAGAAGGACGGCATCACCGTCGAAGTCGCGCTGCAGTGGAACGACAGCTACCACGAAAACGTGCTGTGCTTTACCAACAACATCCCGCAGCGCGACGGTGGTACCCACCTTGCCGGCCTGCGCGGCGCGCTGACGCGCCAGGTGGTTGGCTATGCCGAAAGCTCGGGTATCGCCAAGAAGGAAAAGGTCACCATGACGGGTGACGACACCCGCGAAGGCCTGACCTGCGTGCTGTCGGTGAAGGTGCCTGATCCAAAGTTCAGTTCACAGACCAAAGACAAGCTGGTCTCGTCCGAAGTCCGTCCGGTCGTTGAAAACATCGTCAACGACAAGCTCGGCCAGTGGTTTGAAGAGCATCCCAACGAGGCCAAGGTCATCGTTGGCAAGGTGGCGGAAGCCGCCGCTGCCCGCGAAGCCGCCCGCAAGGCGCGAGAACTGACCCGCCGCAAGGGTGCGCTCGAAATCTCCTCGCTCCCCGGCAAGCTCGCCGATTGCCAGGAACGCGACCCGGCCAAGTCTGAAATCTTCATCGTGGAAGGTGACTCCGCAGGCGGTTCGGCCAAGCAGGGGCGTGACCGCTCCAACCAGGCCGTGTTGCCGCTGCGTGGCAAAATCCTCAACGTCGAACGCGCCCGCTTTGACCGCATGATCTCGTCCGATCAGGTCGGCACGCTCATCACGGCGCTGGGCACCGGCATTGGCCGCGAAGAGTTCAACGCCGACAAGCTGCGCTACCACAAGATCATCATCATGACCGACGCCGACGTGGACGGCGCTCATATTCGCACGCTGCTGCTGACGTTCTTTTATCGCCAGACGCCCGAGTTGCTCGAACGCGGTCACATCTACATCGCCCAGCCACCGCTCTATAAGGCGATGCGCGGCCGCTCCGAGCAGTACCTCAAGGACGAGGACGCGCTCAACGACTACCTGATCGAAGCCGGTCTCGACGAAGCCGTGTTTACGACGCGCGACGGACACCAGCATGGTGGCGCCGATCTGCAGGGCATCGTGCAGCAGGCGCGCAGCATCGTGAACGCCATCGACAATCTCAACACGCGCTACAACCGTAGCCTTGTTGAGCAGGCCGCCATCGTTGGCGGGCTTGATCCGGAAGGTCTGAGCGATCCGACCCGGATCGGGGAAGTCATGACTCGCGTTGCCAGCCGTCTCGACCGGATTTCGGACGAGTGGGAACAGGGTTGGTCGGGCGAAATCACCGATGGTGACGAACTGGCCTTCTCGCGCACCGTGCGCGGCGTGGCCGAGCGCCATCTGCTCGACAAGGCCCTGCTGCAAAGCGCCGACGCGCGCAAACTGCGCCAGCTGGCCGACCGCCTCGACGAGATCTATGGCGGCGTACCAACCCTGACCCGCAAGGGCGAAGACATCCCGATCTACGGGCCATCCTCGCTGTTCAAGGCGGTGACCGATGCTGGCCGCAAGGGTGTCTCGCTGCAGCGCTATAAGGGTCTGGGCGAAATGAACGCGTCCCAGCTCTGGGAAACCACGCTCGACCCCAATGCGCGCACCCTGCTCAAGGTCGAAATCAACCAGACCGACGAAGCCGACCAGATTTTTACCGCCCTGATGGGCGACCTGGTCGAACCGCGCCGCGACTTCATCCAGGACAACGCACTGAGCGTGAGCAACCTGGACGTTTAGGCGCAAGCTGGCCACCGGCACAAATTGCTCAATGGGAGCGATTTGTGGCCGTTTCAGCCGGCGCGCGTTGCTGCTACCAAGTCGCGCAGTCGTTGCGCGGGGGTGCCGGTAAGCTCCACAATCGGCGGACCGGACCCGAGCAGTCCAAGATCGTCGTGGCGCAGGATGGCTTTGAGCCTGGTATCGGTTTGCATGCGCAGCTTGGGAAACTCAATGGCGACGGAAATCTCGTCCGGTCGCGATAGCGGCAGGAAGACGATCAGCTCGAGCGCAGCTAGAGCCGCTTCGATCCGGCCCAGCAGCTTGCCGCTCGGGACCCATTCGAAGCCTTCGCGCAGGCTGACCACATCCAGATAGGCGATGAAATCGAGCGGGCATCGGTCGAAAATGACATCGTTCTGCCCGGCGGCCGATAGGACAAGCGCGCAGCTTTGCTCGAGTTGCTCCTCCAGATCGGCACTTGTCGGCCCGCCGGCAAAGGGCACGCCCTGCTGGGCGAGCAGCCAATAGGGCTCCGGCACCGCTTCATAATGCGGGCAGGCCGAAGCGAAATCATCAATCAGCGTGGTCTTGCCCGTGCCATGGGTGCCCGTTACAGCCAGCCGCATTGTCATGATCCTCCCTCTCGCCGCTTCCTAAGTCGGCCTTGACCTCGTGTCCACTCTGCTATCGGGGGCCGTTCACCGGGTTGAACAATGCGTTCCGCAAAACTGGCTTGGCTCCGCTTCAATCAGGGCCTACCTAAATCGCAACCGCCGCCCAGACCGGGCCGCCTCTTATTGTTCCGGGTACTTCCATGAAAAAGATCGGCTTTCTCTCTTTCGGCCACTGGAATCCATCGCCCCAGTCGCAAACCCGCTCGGCGGCCGATACGCTGTTGCAGTCGATTGATCTGGCGGTGGCGGCCGAGGAATTGGGAGCCGATGGCGCCTATTTCCGGGTACATCATTTTGCCCGGCAGCTGGCGTCGCCCTTCCCGCTGCTGGCCGCCGTCGGCGCCCGCACCAAAAAGATCGAGATCGGCACCGCCGTCATCGATATGCGCTACGAAAATCCGCTCTATATGGCCGAAGACGCCGGCTCCGCCGACCTGATCGCCGGTGGCCGTTTGCAGCTCGGCATCAGCCGCGGTTCGCCCGAGCAGGTGATCGATGGCTATCGCTATTTCGGCTATGCGCCCCAGGAAGGCCAGACCGATGCCGATATGGCGCGCCAACACACCGAGGTGTTCCTCGACGTGCTGCGCGGCAATGGCTTTGCCGAACCCAATCCGCGTCCGATGTTCCCCAACCCGCCCGGATTGCTGCGCGTTGAGCCTCATTCGGAAGGCCTGCGTGAGCGTATCTGGTGGGGTTCGGCGACCAATGACACCGCCGTCTGGGCCGCCAAGCTGGGCATGAACCTGCAAAGCTCGACGCTTAAATTCGACGAAAATGGCAAGCCATTCCACATCCAGCAGGCCGAACAGATCCGCGCCTACCGCGCCGCCTGGAAAGAGGCCGGGCATGCGTTTGAGCCACGCGTTTCGGTTAGCCGCTCGATCTTTGCCTTGGTCAATGACATGGACCGTGCCTATTTCGGCGAGGGTCGCAAGGAACAGGATCAGTTCGGCTATATCGAGGAAAATGTCCGCGCCGTGTTTGGGCGTGGCTATACCGCTGAGCCCGACGTGCTGGTCAAGCAACTGGCCGAGGACGAGGCGATTGCCGAGGCCGATACGTTGTTGCTGACGGTGCCCAATCAGCTGGGCGTCGATTACAACGCGCATGTGATCGAGAGCATTTTGAAGCTGGTGGCGCCGGCGCTGGGCTGGCGCTAGTCCGCGATAGCTATCCATATCCACAATCGCTGCCCCCGGACTTGATCCGGGGGTCTCTATTTCTAGCACACCGGGTTGCGAGTGGCCCTCGGATCAAGTCCGAAGGCAGCGCGGTGGGTGGGGTAAGTGCGGTGGTGCCCATGACGGTAGGTGGCACTTGGCGCTGAGCTTTCTCACCTCGCCCCTGAGGGGAGAGGTCGCTGCGGAGCAGCGGGTGAGGGGTTCAGGGGTTGGTTGAGGCTGAGTGGTTGAACGAGCACTGAACCCCTCACCCTAGCCCTCTCCCCTCAGGGGAGAGGGGATGCGGCCGGTGGATGCCCAACGACCTGCGCTTATTTCGGCAGGCTGAAGCCGGACCCTTCGCAGCCGCTGCTTTTCCAATAGGGCTCGACACGGGTGTGTTGGCCGGTTGCGACTTGCTGGATACGGGCCGCAAAGGCCATGGCCTGACATTCATTGGGGCCGGCCACGACATGCACCATCTCGTGCAGAATGGTCAGCTCGCGCAGGGCGTCGGCATTGGGGGAGAAGAACTGCGGGCAGAGCACGAGGTTCACCGCGCCCTTGTCGGGTGGCAATTGCACGAAGGCGGCGAAGCGGCTGCATGAGCCGGTGGCGCTGTCGCGGATGGCGGTTTTGACCGAGACATTGCCGCCCCAGTGGCGCGACTGGAAGTGCTGGAACGCCAGCGCCTCTCGATAGGCGGCGACTTCGACGCCCATCTCGGTGAGGCCCAGTTTGGGATAGGCCATCTCGAACGTGTCGAGGGCGTTGGATATGGCGCGTTCGAGCACCACGCTGTCCTGCGCGGTGGCGGGCGCAGAGAGAAAAAGAGCCATAAAAAATACCAGCCAGTGCTTCATCGGCCATTCATGTCAAAAAGTGCTATGTGCTCCCATAAGCCGACCATGATTGTGTCGACAATGCCGCTGTGTCGAAATCTGCTTGAGGAAAAGAGCCATGAAACTTGCCATCGTCGCTGCGGCGCTTGCCGCGCTGATCGTGCCCGCCATTGCCCAGGAAGGCGAAGGCACGCCGCTGCTGCGCGTCTATATCGACACGCCCTATTTCTATGATCTGATCGCCACCGATATCGACAATGCCGATCCGGGCGCAAACCTGTTCGAGCTTTACGTGGAGGGCAAGGAAGTTGGCGCGTCGTTGATCACCTATGATTGTGTTCGCGGCGAATATCTCGAACAGGTCACCCAGGAATGGACTGGTAATGCCCCAAGCTATGTCCCTGCGGCCATGATGGCCTATAGCGATCTTTACTGCTGATCGACTGCAAAACGGCTGTGACGCGCCCGCAACACAAGGCGATCAACCCTCCGAACCCCACATAAACCGGCCACAATTGGCCCGGAGAAGGGGAGGGTGATCGCGCGGGCAGCGCCTCGGCAGGGATGCCGCACCCGTTGAGTCGATCAGGATAAGCCTTTACCTTTCGCTAACCTCTTGTTTCCCATTGTGAAGGAACAGAGTAGAAGCGGACAAAAGGCACCACTTTTCAGGGTCTGCTTGATGGATTTTCGTATTTCCGCCGATGACCGCGTTGGCAATCAGCCGGTCCGGGGTAGCAAGCCCCGGTCGCAGCCTCGTGCGTCCAAAGGTCAGCGGGTCGAACCCTCGATGGGCCAGTCGGTCGGCGTTTTCGTCGATGACGAACGCTCGGGCGGCGCGCCGTCCAGTCCCGGCGGGCGCTCGCCCAAGCCACCCAAACCACCCCGTCGTGGCAAGACCCAGCCCGCCCGTTCCAAAAAGCCACGTCGTTCGCGCGGCGGCGGCTTTCTGATGGGCCTGCTGTGGTGGGGCTTCGTCGCCTGCCTTTGGGGCGGCATCGCGGTCATCGGCGTCATCGTCTACTACGGCGCTCAGCTTCCAGCGGCCGGCACCTGGGCGATCCCTGATCGCGCCCCCAATATCCGTATTCTGGCCGCCGATGGCAGCCTGATTTCCAATCGCGGCAAAACCGGCGGCGAAGCCGTCACCTATCGCGAATTGCCCTATTATGTGCCCGCGGCGATCATCGCCAGCGAAGACCGGCGCTTCATGAGCCACTTCGGCGTCGATCCGATCGGCCTGCTTTCGGTGGCGATTGAATCGGTGCAGGCGCGCGGCGTGACCCGTGGTGCATCCACCATTACCCAGCAGGTGGCCAAGAACCTGTTCCTCACCCCCGACCAGACCCTTGGCCGTAAGGTGCAGGAAGCCATTCTGTCGATCTGGCTGGAACAGACCTATACCAAGGAAGAAATCCTCGAACTCTATATGAACCGCGTCTATTTCGGCGCCGGTGCAACGGGTATCGAAGCCGCCGCACAGACCTATTTCGGTGTCTCGGCGCGCAATCTTTCGCTGGGTCAGGCCGCCATGCTGGCCGGCATTCTGCCAGCGCCATCGGCCTATAACCCCAAGACCAATCCCGAACGCGCCATCGAGCGCCAGCGCCTGTCGCTCAACGCCATGGCGCGTGATGGCTTTATCACGCCCGAAGAGGCCGCCGCGGCCCAGATCGACCCGAGCCAGACCGTGCGCACCCGCGTCGCCGGTTCGGAAGACTATGTGGCCGACTGGGTTGAGTCGCTGATGACCGCCTATATCGGCGATATCAAATCGGACGTGGTGGTGCAGACCACCATCGACTTCAAGATGCAAAAGGACGCCGAGTTCATCGTCAAGGAGATGGTGGCTTCGGAAGGTCCAAAGCGCGGCTTTACCCAGGGCGCCCTCGTCGCCATGGATGTCGACGGCACCGTGCGCGCCATGGTGGGCGGCGTTGATTATCAGGCCAGCCAGTATAACCGCGCCGTCACCGCCAAGCGCCAGCCGGGTTCGACCTTCAAGCCGTTCGTCTATATGGCGGCGATGGAAAAGGGCTATACCCCGGACACTTTGGCCGAAGACGCCCAGTTCGATTACAACGGCTGGAGCCCGCGTAACGCTTCCGGCAAATATGCCGGCACCGTGACCCTGCGTCAGGGCCTTGCCTATTCGCTCAACACTATCGCGGCCCGCCTCGCCATCGACGTGACACCGGCAGCGGTGATCGATGTGGCGACCCGCATGGGCATTTCGAGCCAGCTCACCGCCGTGCCGTCCATCGCTTTGGGCACGCAGGAAGTGAACCTGCTCGAACTGACCAGCGCCTACGCTCCCTTCGCCAATGGCGGTATGGGCGTGATCCCCAACGTGATCACCAAGATTTCCGACAAGGAAGGCAAGGTGCTGTACGAGGCCTCCGATGCCGGCCCCGGCCGTGTCGTGGCGCCAAACATTCTGGCCGAAATGAACGACATGCTGGAGACCGCTGTGGAAGTGGGCACCGGCAAGGGCGCCAATCTCGGCGGCTGGGAATTTGGCGGGAAGACCGGCACCTCCCAGAACGCCCGCGATGCTCTGTTCGTCGGCTATACTGCCGCCATGGTAACCGGCGTCTGGCTCGGTAATGACAACGACACCAAGACGACCCTCTCGGGCGGTAACGTGCCGGTCGCGATCTGGAGCCAGTTCATGACCAAGGCCCATGCCGGCAAGCAGATCGCCAAGATTCCGGGCGGCAGCTATGAAGGCCAGCTGGTCGGCCAGCAGGTAATCGATCCGGCCAGCGGCCAGACCGTGACCCAATATGTCGACGCCGGCACCGGCCAGACCGTGCAGACCACGACCGATCCAACCACTGGCGCGCTGCTGCGCTACGATCCGGCGACTGGTCAATACGTTCCGGCCACGGCCATCTCCGGCGGCGGCAGCACCAATCAGCCGATCCAGACCGGCCAGATGACCGATCCCAGCACCGGCATGCCGGTCCAGAGCCAGCCGATCGATCCGAACACTGGCTGGCCCGCAGCCGCCAACAATAATGGTGGTGGCTATCTGGTGGATGCCAATGGCAACCAGATCGACCCGGCAACGGGTCTCGTCGTCGGGCAGGTCGTGGGCGGCAATCAGGTCGTGCAGGGGCAGAATGTCGATCCGGTCACCGGCTATCCGCTGCAGGGCCAGTCCAATGGCTTTGATCAGGCGCCGATTGATCCAAGCACCGGCATGCCGATGATGCTGGTGGTTGATCCGGCTACCAATCAGCAGGTCTGGGTGCCAAGCGCACCAGCGCAGATGCAGCAACAGCAGCAGGTGCAACAGCCCCAACAGATCCAGCCACCGATTGGTTTGGGCGAGACCGCTCCCATCCAGAACGAACGCAGCCAGCGCACGCTGATGGATATCATTTTCGGAAACCAGCAGAACTAGGCACGCCCTCCTTCGACAAGCTCAGGATGAGGGTGTTCGAGGGTCGCTTACGCGCCCGCGTCACCATGAGGTTTACTGTTGGTGAGGTGTTGGGTAGCGGCAGTTTAACCTCTCCCCTGAGGGGAGAGGTCGGCCCGAAGGGGCGGGTGAGGGGTTCAGCGCTGGTGCTATCACCATGCTTGGGCCAACCTCTGAACCCCTCACCCCAACCCTCTCCCCTCAGGGGAGAGGGGGCAGTCCGGTGCGTATGATGAAGCTGGGTCACGCCCTCGTGGTTCGAGGCTCGGCAAGGGGCCTCGCACCTCACCATGAGGGCTACTAGATAGCTGGTTGTAGGAGCCCTGCTGGAACACCGCACCAACAACAGCCCTCATGGTGAGGTGCGAGTTTTTGCGAGCCTCGAACCAAGAGGGCGTGGCGTTGATGGGCCGTTGGCTCGCTCCACTTCCCACACACCCACAAACAAAAAGGCCGCCCGGTGGGGCGGCCTTTTGTGTTTAGGCGACGATGATCGGGCTGCCCGACCGGACGCGGTCGTAGAGGTCCATGACGTCCTGGAACAGAAGGCGGACGCAGCCGCTCGAGACGGCCTTGCCGATGGTGGATGGGTCCATGGTGCCATGTACGCGATAGATGGTGTCGCGATTGCCCTGGTGGATATAGAGCGCGCGGGCGCCCAAAGCATTGAGCAGGCCAGGGGGCTGGCCGTGGCGGTACATTTCAAGCTCGGGCTGGCGGTCGACCATTTCGCCCGGTGGGGTCCAGACCGGCCACTTGCGCTTGTAGGCGATGTGGCCCGTGCCGCTCCACTCAAAGCCGGCGCGGCCCAGACCCACGCCATAGCGCATGGCCCGGTTGTCCGGCATGGTCCAGTACAGGAAGAAGTTGCTTGTATCGACGACAACGCTGCCGGCTGGCTGGCCGGTCGGGTTGTCGACTTCCTGACGCCAATAGGTCGGCTCGACCATCGAAACGTCGGCAGCGGGAACCGGGAAGTCCTCCTCGGGGCGCGCCGCATACATCGACAGCACATCGGGTGGCACATTGTAGCGCGTCGGGCCCTGAACGACAGGCGCCTGTGGCGTGGTGGTGGCGCAACCGGCGAGAGCCAGCGCGGAAAGGCTTGCGGCTCCAACGAGGAGCTGGCGGCGCGTCATCGACGGCGCCTGGGTGAGACTGATCATCAAAACAAACTTTCTCGCAACCCTGCGGTCGCGATGCTGGAATACGGGAGGAGAGACTTGCCTGTCAGGCGGCGCGCGGGGGGCGCAGCAAAGTCTCGCACGGGTCCGATCCGCTGGCCCATGTGACGAGAGCATCGTGCTCATCGCCATTCGGCAATGCGGGCAGCGCGGCAACCTCACTCATCAGGCCAATATGCTGGCCACAGGGCATCACGATGCCCGAGCTCTTCTTGCCGCAAACTTTAAAGCTGACGACGACCGGGGTGATATGCTCGCTGCATGCAGGATCGCTCGAGATGGCCATGGGCACACTCGAGTAAGCCAGACTGTGGCTGGTGGTCGCCCCGCCAACCGTGGCGAGAGCAAAAACCAGCGCAATTACAGTGATAAAGCGCTGCATGGCGTCCTTTTAGGACAGGACTGTATAAGGATCGATAACTTCACGGAGGTTTGACCCTTATCCGCCATGCGCCATCAGCTGTCTGCCATGCGTTTTTAGCCAGGCTCGGCCCTTTTCCATATCGGGCAGCGTGCGCTTGACCGTCGCCCAGAACGCGGCCGAATGGTTCATCTCGACCAGATGGGCCACTTCATGGGCCGCGACATAGTCGAGCACAAAGGGCGGCGCCAGCACGAGGCGCCAGTTGTAGTTGATATTTCCGGTCGATGAGCACGAGCCCCAGCGGCTGGCCTGGCTGCGCATCTTGATGGTCTTGACGGTAACGCCGAGCCGTTCGGCATGAATGGCGCTGCGGATTTCAAGATCGGCCTGCGCCTCATCCTTGAGCCAGTCGACCAGCCGCCGCGCCTGATGCGCCGGGTCGCCCGGCACCAGCAGCACCGGTTCACCCTCGATCTCGCTGACCTCGACCCGGCCGCGAATACGCCCGGTGCCGACAATGCGATGCTCGACGCCGCGCAGGGGCACGACGCCCCCATCGGTAAAGCTCGTGACTTCGGGCGCGCGCTTGAGCCGTGCCGCCAGCCAGTTCTGATGGCGTCCGAGAAAGGCTTCGGCCTCGGCCCATTTGCCATGCGGCGGCAGGGTGAGCAGCGGGCCCCCGCTATGGGGAATCGACAGCCGATAGCTCCGCGCCCGCGCATTGACGCGCACGGTCACCGTAACCGGCTTGCCATCGATCTCGATGACAGTGCTGGCCGGGATCTTGGGCTTGGAACGGAAGAACAGGTTCATTGGGGCTCTGATTTGAGTCGGGAGATTGTATCACGGCACGCCCTCGTGGTTCGAGGCTCGTGAAGAACGCGCACCTCACCATGAGGGCTGTTCATATACCGCACCAAGAGTAACCCTCATGGTGAGGTGGGAGCGGAGCGACCCTCGAACCACGAGGGCGTGCCGCACTCCCAACCACACAAAAAATGGCGCCCCTTGCGGGACGCCAGTTGAGTCGTTGGGAACGACCGGCTTGGGGAGGAGAAAACAGGTGGGGCGGGCGTTAGCCGTTATTGCCCCAGCCATTGTTATTGTTGGTGTCGCCATTGGTCTGGGTTGGCTCATTGTAGCCCTGGCGCGAACCGCGGCGGTCGTTCATGAAGCGGTCGAATTCTTCGCGATCCTTGGCCTTGTTGAGGTTGGCCATATATTCGTGGAAGGCGTCGATTTCGGCGTCGAGGCGAGCGCGCTCTTCTTCGAGGCGCTTGAGCTGTTCGGCGCGGTAGTCGTCAAAGGCTGCGTTGCCGCTCGAGTTCATGCCATAGCTCCGGTTGTTCCAGTTGCGATGCGCGCCCTTGTTGGAACTGCACCAGGACTTGCCCTTGTTCCAGTAGGCTTGCGCCTTTTCTGGCGAGCCGCCGAACTTTTCGCCCCACAGGATATAACCGAGGACGAGCAGGCCAAGCGGCCAGAAGGCGATAAAGCCGAGCACCATGAGAGCGATGGTCAGAGGGGACCATTGAGGTTTGATGATTGCTGTGTTCATTTCGATGTCATTCTCCCAGTCACGATGTCCATAACGTGGCCCTCGCTGGGGTAGGATCAATGCTGTGCCTGCTGTTTTTTGGTCTTGAAACGAAAGTTTTGCGTCCTATGACGGAAGCAGATTTTGCCCCAAGAGGGACCTGAAATGACCATGACACAGGCCGATGGCCTGCCTTTGCCATCCACCTGGCGCCCATTGCGCCTGCAAACCCTGGTTCTGCTGCGCTGGCTGGCGGTGGGCGGGCAGACCATCGGGGTGCTTTTTGTCGCCTTTGGCCTCGGTTTTCCGGTGCCGCTGCTGCCGTGTTTTTTGCTGATTGCCATCTCGGCCGGGCTCAATCTGTGGCTGGTGCTCAAGATCGGTGTGTCGCATCGCCCCAGTTCGCGCTCGACTGCGCGCCAGATCGTGTTCGATCTCTGCCAGCTTGGCGGGCTATTGGCGCTGACGGGGGGGCTCGAAAATCCGTTCTCGCTGCTGCTGCTGGCGCCGGTTTCGGTGTCGGCGACGACACTGCCGCAGCGCGCGACGTTCCTGATCGCGCTGCTCGCGGCCGTGATCGCCTCGATCCTGTCGGTCTGGCATCTGCCGCTGCCCTGGGCGCCCAATGACCGGATCGTCTTTAACCGCGTCTATATCATCGGCATCTGGGTTTCGATTGTCTGCGGCGTGGTGTTTGTCTCGGCCTATACCAACCGCGTGGCCCATGACGCGCGCCAGATTGCCGACGCGCTGGCCGCGACCGAGCTTGCTCTGTCGCGCAAGGAACAGCTCTCGGCGCTCGATGGCCTTGCCGCCGCCGCTGCGCACGAACTGGGCACGCCTTTGTCCACCATTGCGCTCGCCGCCAAGGAAATGCGCGCTGAAGCCGAGCCGGGCAGCGATCTGGCCAGTGACGTCGAACTGATCATCGAACAGGCGGCGCGCTGTCGCGCCATTCTCGCCAAGCTGCGGAATCTGGGCAGCGATGGCGGTGATCCCTTTGCCGCCGTGCCGCTCACCGATCTTCTCGCCGAAGTCGCGCGGCCGCATGAGGCGCTCGGCAAGGCGATCCTGTTTTACGCCGAAGACACGGCTGGTCCGCCGCCGGTCTTCCTGCGCAGCGTCGGCCTGCTCTATGGTCTCGGCAACCTCATCGAAAACGCCGCCGACTTTGCCCGCAGCACGGTGCGCGTCGAGTCGTCCTGGGATCAGGATTCCGTATCGGTGACGATCACCGATGATGGTCCCGGCTTTGCGCCCGAACTGATCGCCCGGCTCGGCGAGCCCTATGTCACCAGCCGCCCCCGCGATCCGCATGGTCCCGATGCGAGCAAGCCCGGCGGGCTGGGACTGGGTGTCTTTATCGCCAAGACCTTGCTCGAACGCACCGGCGGGCGGCTGGCTTTTGAGAATATCGCCGCCAACGGCCATGCCCGGGTGCGCATTGTCTGGCCGCGCAGCGCCGTCGATATGGGGTGACCAATTAACGCATATTGACGCTGGCACGCGCCACATTTTGACCTTTTGTCGCATTGGGCCTAAATGACACCCATGAGCACGATCGAAGACCTACTAGCCACCGACCCAAGCCTGCTGCTTGTCGATGACGACGCGGCGTTTTTGCAGCGACTGGAACGCGCCATGGCGCGGCGCGGATTTGATGTCCGCATTGCCGGTTCCGTTGCAGACGGCCTCGCCGCCGTGGCCGAGCGTCCACCCGCCTATGCAGTGGTCGACCTGCGCCTCGAAGATGGTAATGGCCTTGAAGTGGTTTCGGCCCTTCACACCAAGCGCCCCGATGCGCGGGCTGTGGTGCTGACCGGCTACGGCAATATCGCGACCGCCGTCACTGCCGTCAAACTTGGCGCCGTCGATTATCTCAGCAAGCCTGCCGATGCTGACGACGTGATCAATGCACTGCTGGCCACCGGCGAAGACAAGCCCGAGCCACCGGAAAATCCGATGTCGGCCGACCGCGTGCGCTGGGAGCATATCCAGCGCGTCTATGAACTCTGCGACCGCAATGTCTCGGAAACCGCGCGCCGCCTCAACATGCACCGCCGCACCCTGCAGCGTATTCTGGCCAAGCGCGCCCCGCGCTAGCCCTAAGGTCGCTTTTGGCGATTGAACCGAACGGGCCGGCGCGCCATTGTGCGCGCCATGACCGATACCGCTTCGCCCCGTCCCCGCTTCGCCATCGTCGATATTGCCAGAGGCATCGCGATCATCGCCATGATCGCCTACCACCTGTGCTGGGACCTCAGCTATTTCCGCTTCATCGCGGCCGATGTCGGTTATGACCCGCAATGGGTGCTGATCGCGCGCAGCATTCTCGCGGTCTTTGTGTTCCTCGTCGGCGTCGGTCTGGTGCTCGGCCATGGGCGCGGTATTCGCTGGGCCAGTTTCTGGCGGCGCTGGATCTTTGTCGTGCTGGGCGCGCTGGCCATCACGCTGGCGACCTATTTTGCCTTCCCCGAAAGCTTTGTCTATTTCGGCGTTCTGCACGCCATCGCGCTGTTCAGCCTGATGGGGCTGGCCTTCGTGCGCACGCCGATCTGGCTGGCGATCATTGCCGCCGTCGTCATCATCGCGCTGCCGTTCTTTTTATCCGATGCGCTGTTCAACGAGAAGATCTGGTCCTGGATCGGCTTCTGGCAGATCCCGCCGCCGGCCAATGATCTGGTGCCGGTGTTTCCCTGGTTTGGCGTGACGCTGCTCGGCATTATCGCCACGCGACTGGTGTTGGCCTCAAGCCTGTCGACGCGTCTGTCGGCCATTGCGCCCACCGGCCGCCTGCCGCGCCTTCTGGCCTTTCTCGGGCGCTGGAGCCTGTTGATCTATCTGCTGCACCAGCCAATCCTGCTGGGGATCATCTATCCCGCGGCCCAGATCATGCAGCCCCAGATCGCCATGCGCGGGCATGATTTCCTCGCCTCCTGCCAGAGCTCCTGCACCGAGGGCGGCACTTCGGCCGAGATGTGCACCACCTATTGCCAGTGTGGTCTTGAAGGGGTCGAGCGTAACGATCTGTGGGACGCCATTTATTCGGGCCTGGTCAATGCCGACCAGCAGGCCCAGCTTGATGCGCAGAACCGGCAGTGCTCGGCGCTGATCTATCCCGACCTCACGGCGCCGCAATAAGTCAACTACGACCAAATTAGCGCCACAACGGACAAATTTTGCGCAAGTTCGGTCTTGAATGGCAGGGCGAATGGGCGTTGATTGATCGGGCGAGTTGATTTGTTCGATCCGGCACCGGTTGGCGCCACGCCCGTTCGAACCCCACACATATATTGAAGTCTGGATACTTCCTTGACCACCGACAAGGCTGGCCGCGTCCATTCACGCGGCGATGCACACGCACATGTGGCCGCGGCCCACGCGGGTAAGGGGCTTGGCCCACTGTTGCGAATTACGCTTTATTCGTTCCGCCATCCCTGGCAGGCCGCTGCCGCGATTGGTGCGACCGTGGTGGCGTCGGTGCTGCAATTGCTGATCCCGCGCCTGCTCGGCAGCGCCGTCGATCAGGCTCAGGGCATTCTGACAACAGCCGGGGAGGGCGCGCAACAGGCGCTGTTCTGGAGCGCCATGACCCTGCTGGGCGTCTCGGTGGCGCGTGGCTTTTTCACGCTGATCCAGAACTATTATTCGGAATCGGTCGGCCATCACGTCGGCTACGAGCTGCGGCTGGCCTTTTACGACAAGGTGCAGCGCCTGTCCTATTCCTATCACGACAAGGTCCATAGCGGCGACCTGATCACGCTGGGTCTGCTCGATCTCGATGGCCTGCGCATGTTCTTTTCGACCGGCTTCGTGCGCACCATCCTGCTGAGCGTTTTGATCGGCGTCGGCGCCTTCATGCTGATCAGCACCGATGCGGTGCTGGGCCTGCTCGCGCTGAGCTTTGTGCCCTTCGTTGCCTGGCGCTCGTCGGTGGCGCAGTTGACCCTGCGCCAGACCTGGATCGATCTGCAGGGCAAGCTTTCGGCCCTGACCCGAGTGATGGAAGAAAACCTCGGCGGTATCCGCGTCGTGCGCGCTTTTTCCGGCCAGAAGTTCGAACTCAACAAGTTCGATCATGCCTCCAAGGAAGCGCTGGAGCTTTCGCATCAGCGCGTGTATGTCCGCGTGCGCAACACGTCTGCCATGACCTTCTCGTTCTTTATCGCCATGGGGCTGGTGCTCTGGTTCGGCGGCAACAAGGTGATCGCCGGCGAGATGAGCGTCGGCACGCTGGCGAGCTTTTTGACCTTCATGACGATCCTGCAGATGCCGGTGCGTCAGCTCGGCCTGATGGTCAATTCCTTCGCCCGGGCCTCGACCTGCGGCGACCGTTTCTTCGGTTTTCTCGATCAGCCACTCGATATCGCCGATGCGCCGGGCGTACCTGACCTCAAGGTCACGGACGGCACGCTGCGGTTCGAGAATGTGCAGTTCACCTATCCCGGCGCCAATCACGCAACGCTCGATGGCGTAACGTTTGAGGCTCGCGCTGGCCAGACCGTGGGCATTGTCGGCGCGCCGGGCGCCGGCAAGTCGACACTCGCTCACCTCATTCCGCGCTTTTACGATGTCAGCGGCGGCCGCATCACCATCGATGGGCAGGATGTCAGCAAAGTCTCGTTGCAATCGCTGCGCCGTTCGGTCGCCGTGGTGCAGCAGGACTCATTCCTGTTCACCACCACCATCGAAAACAACATCGCCTATGGCGATCCATGGTCCAAGGAAACCAAGATCGAAAAGGCGGCGGAAAGCGCCCAACTGCACAATTACATCATGGGCCTTCCTGCTGGTTATGACACGGTGGTGGGCGAACGCGGTGTGTCGCTGTCGGGTGGACAGCGCCAGCGTCTGTCGATTGCGCGCAGCCTCGTGCTCAAGCCTGCAGTGATGGTCTTTGATGACTCGACCGCCGCCATCGATGCCGGCACCGAACACCGTATCCGCAGCGCCATTCGCCGCTATGCCAAGGATCGCGTGACGCTGGTGATTTCCCATCGCCTGAGCTCGTTGCTGCATGCCGACACCATTCTGTTCCTTGATGGCGGCAAGATCGTCGAGCAGGGCAGTCACGAAGAACTGCTGGCCAAGAATGGTCGCTATCGCGCGCTCTACGATCTGCAAACCCGACCCAATGAAGACCTCGAAATCGGGAGCGCCGCCCAATGAGCGTCATCGAAGAAGACGACCGCGACGTTGCAGCATTTCCCGGCCAGCGTCCGCCGCGCGCCAGCGTGGGCAGCCACCGCATCGAAGAGGAAATTTTCGGCAAGGCCTATGACCCAAAGACCGTGCGCCGCATCTGGGCTTTTGTGCGCCCATATCAGCTCAAGATCTACCTGTCGGTCGCCGCCGTTCTGATCTTTACCGCGACGCAGTTGGCGATCCCGCTGATCATCGGCCGCGCCATCGACAGTGGCATGACGCAGGGCGGGGATTCCATCAATCTGGCCTGGGCCGTCGCGGCCTTTGCCGTTGTCGTCGTCATCAATTTCGGCGCCTCCTGGGTGCAGGAGAGCCAGGTGGGGCAGGTCGCGGAAAACGTGCTGTTCGACATGCGCCGCGCCATGTTCGCACAGCTGCAGCGCGTGTCGCTGAGCTTTATGGACAAGACCGAAGTCGGCCGCCTGATGAGCCGCTTGCAGGGCGACGTGAACTCCATGCAGGAGTTTCTGGAAACCTCGGTGATCTCGGTCGGTGACATGGTGCTGCTGGTCGGCATTGTCGTCGTGCTGCTGACGCTCGATTTCCGGCTGGGGCTTTTGACGCTCTCCACCATGCCGGTGCTGTTTATCGTCCGCATTTTCTGGCTGCCACCGGCCAAGCGCGCCTTCTGGGCGGCGCATGAAACCAATTCGATCACCGCAGGCGCCATGGCCGAAGGCATCAATGGCGTGCGCACGGTGCAGAATCTTGATCGCCAGAAGGTCAATTTCGACCTCTATGACGACAAGGCCTTCAACAATCTCCAGACCCAGCTGACCGGTTCGCGATTTGCCCAGGTCATGGTGCCGATTGTCGATAGCCTGACCGGCATCGCCATGGCGATCGTTGTGGTTGTGGGTGGCTCGCTCGTGCTCAACGGTAGCCTCGAGATCGGCGTCATTGTCGCTTTCATCTTCTATATCCAGCGGTTCTTTGATCCGATCCGCTCGCTGACCATGCAATATTCGATCATGCAGCGCGCCATGACCTCGGGTCGCCGCATCACTGAAGTGCTCGATATCCCGTCTTCGATCAACGACAAACCCGACGCCATCAAGCTGACCCGCGACATGGATGGCTCGGTTGAGTTCAAGAACGTGGTGTTCGGCTATAGCGCCGACCGTCCGGTGCTCAAGAATGTGAGCTTCGTGGTCAAGCCCGGCGAGACGGTTGCGCTGGTCGGGCCCACCGGCTCGGGCAAGACCTCGGCCATGTCGCTGGTGCACCGGTTCTATGAGGTCAATTCCGGCGCCGTGCTGGTCGGTGGCCACGACGTGCGCGACGTCACCCAGGAATCGCTGGGCGAGCAGGTCGCCATGGTGCTGCAGGAGCCGTTCCTGTTCACTGGCACCGTCTTCGACAACATCCGCTATAACAAGGCTTCGGCGACGCGCGAAGACGTCATCAATGCCTCAAAGGCGGTGGGTGCGCATGAATTTATCATGCGCCTGCCCGGCGGCTATGACGGTGTGCTGGAACAGCGCGGGTCGAACCTCTCGCTCGGGCAGCGGCAGCTCCTCAGCTTTGCCCGCGCGCTGGTGGCCGATGCCAAGATACTCGTGCTCGACGAGGCGACGGCCAATATCGACAGCTACACCGAACGCCAGATTCAAAAGGCGCTGTTGACGCTGCTCGAAGGCCGCACCGGCATGGTGATCGCCCATCGCCTCGCCACCATTCGCGGCGCTGATCGTATCATCGTGCTGCAGAACGGTGAACTGATCGAGACCGGCAATCACGACGCGCTGATGGAAAAAGACGGCCTCTACGCGAAGCTCTACAACATGAACTATGCCAGCTTTGACGACATCCCCGATGAGTTGGTGAGCCAGGCCAATGCGCGGGCGGCGAGTACCTGAGCTGTCTTCTCCTCCCCCCGTGGGGGAGGCCGGGAGGGTTATCCTTCCTGACTTTGGGGTTCTAAAGAGTACCCCCACCTAACCTCCCCCTGAAAAGGGGGAGGGACAGATCGGAGACGTGGCACCATCGCGCTCACTCACCGCGCGGGTTCCTCCCCCTATCAGGGGGAGGCTAGGTGGGGGTATCCCAGCAACCCTATGCAGCCTCTCCCGATCTGCTAATCTCCGGCAAAAATCGGAGATATCGCATGCGCTTAGCTATCCTTGCCGCAGCCCTGCTCGCCACGACGCCTGCATTTGCAGTCGATGCGATTGTCTACAAGGGCACGCTGGGAAAACTCGAGATCCTCGCTGAACTGGCAAGCCCCAGCACAGGGCATCTGGTGGGTCGCTATAGCTATCTCAACAAGGGCGGCGACATTCCGCTCGATCTGATGGATGGCGCCAATGGCGCGATCAAGCTGGCCGAGGAAGCGCCCTGCACCGAGACCACCTGCGTGCAGGACGAGAACGGCGACGTGACTGACACGCCCATCGGCGCGATCTGGACACTGACGCCGTCGGCCGATGGCAAGACGCTGACTGGCACTTGGCAGGACAAGGCCAAGGGCGGCAAGAGCTTCGATGTCACCCTGACCCAGATCGGCGCGCGCACGCTGTCGGACGACACAGAGATCACCCCATATGGGCTTTATGACAGCGAACAGTCGCTGACCTACACGTCCGGCGCCATCTTTGCTCCGCACACCGCGCCTTACATGTTTGCCAAGATGGAAGTTCCCTACACCACCGGCCCCGAGCAAACGCTGGAGGGCTCGACCTATCGCTATGTCACCGATCCGCGCACCAAGTTCGCTTTCCCGCGCATCCTGTCATTCTCGGATGGCTCGTCGGTGGAACAGGCCAATCAGGCGCTCGAACGCCGCCACACGACGCTCAATTCCTTCGCCTTCGATTGCCTGAGCCAGGTCTATGCCGGCTTTGGCGCCAATGAATATACCATCAATATGGAGACCGGCACGCTGGCCGGCTGGGACGAGGAAAACGTCGAGATCGCCTATCTCTCTCCCACGGTGCTGGGCTGGACCGAAGGCGGCAGCACCTATTGCACCGGCGCCTATCCCGACAACCATTTCAGCAGCATCGTGCTCGACGCCAAAACCGGCGAACCGCTGCCGCTGGCCTATATTTTCAATGACTGGATCGCCACCGAAAGCATTGACGATTACGGCAGCGCGGTCGATCAGGCCGCAGCGCTCGAGGCGCCGGAGACGTATTTCTGGGGCGCTGACAAGACGCTGATCGATTATGTCGTCGCCAACCGCGCCAAGGGCGAGGACGCCGAGTTCGACGAAGAATGCGGCATCGATGATCTGATCGCGACAAATCTGGGCCTGCGCTTTGCGCCCGGCGACACGGTGGTGTTTTCGCTGGTCGATCTGCCGCATGTGATCTTTGCATGCACCGAGGATCTGCTGACCGTCAAGCTGGCCGATATTCCCGAATTGCTGGCCCCAACGGCGCAGGATTACTTCCCGGCGCTGGGGCAGTCGCAGATCCGCAGCCGCTAACCGCACTGGCTTCCGGCACCCCCTCATGCCGCAATCGTCATGGCCAAGGCACGCGCCCGGGCGCATGACGATGCGGTGTTGAGGATGAACTAATGACCCTGCTAGTGTCCGCCGCGCTGATCGTGGCGGTTTTCCTGACGAGCACGCTATCGGGCGTTTTTGGCATGGCGGGCGGGCTGGTCCTGCTGGCCATCCTGCTCGCTGTTTTGCCGGTCGGCACCGCCATTGCCGTGCAGGGCATGATCCAGATCATCGCCAATGGCTCGCGCGCCTGGTTCTCGCGCCACCACATCAACTGGCGCAGCCTGGGCTTCATCATCATGGGTCTGATGACGGCCGCTTTGCTGTTGTATCTGCTGCGCTATACGCCCGATCTGATGACGGTCTATATCGCCATCGGCATGATGCCGATCCTGGTCTGGATTCCGCGCTCGTGGCTGCAGCTTGATGCCAATAAGCCCCACCATGCCTTTGTCTGCGGCATGCTGGGTGGTGGGCTCAATCTGGCGGTGGGTGTGTCGGGGCCGACCGTCGATGTTTTCTTTATCCGCACCGATATGGACCGCCGCGCCATCATCGCCACCAAGTCGGCGACGCAGGTCATCTCCCATCTCTCCAAAGTGCTGTTCTACTGGCAGGCCACCATGGTGCTGTCGGGATCGGAATGGATCTGGGTCGCGGTGGCCGGTCCTTTTGCCATCGCTGGCACCAGTCTGGGCCACTGGATCCTGCAGCGGCTGACCGACGCCAATTTCAAACGCTGGACGCGCTGGGTCGTGACGGCCATCGGTATTTTCTATCTTTCGCGCGGCATCGCCTTGGCTTTCGGCGCGTGATGGTTTTTATGGAGCCAATCATCTGGGGAGATGGAATGGCACCTTTCGACAGCGTCACGGCACGCCTCATCCTGCTATTGGCCGAAACCGGCTCGATTGGCCGCGCCGCCGAGCGCGAGGGCATAGCCTCGTCTGCCGTGAGCCGGCGCGTCTCCGATCTCGAAAGCCGTCTCGGCGTGGTGCTGTTTGATCGCTCGGCGCAGGGCGTGCGCCTGACCACTGCTGGCGAAGCCTATGCCGAGGGCTGCCGCACGGTGTTGCGCGCCATCGCCGATCTCGATGCCGTCATGGCCGATTTCAGCACCGGCCAGCGCGGCAGCCTGCGTCTGGCCTGCACCAGTTCCGCTTTGACCGGTCGCTTGCCTGAACTGCTGGCGCGTTACGCCAAGCGCCACAGCGGCATCGACCTCGACATTCAGGAAATGGGCGCGGCGAAGGCGTTGTTGGCACTGGACGAGGGCCGCGCCGATATCGCCATCGTCTCGGACCACTATGATTTCACCCGGTTCGAGATCAAACCCTTCGAGGATGATCGCGTCTGGGTGCTGGCGCCGCCTGATCATGCGCTGGCCGGCGAAATCGAGCCACGTCGCGATATCGGTTTTGACCGCGTCACCGACTATCCCATCGTCGGTATTCACCACGCCGGATCGCTCGATCGGCTGGTGGGTGAAGCTGCGCGCAAGATGGGCAAGCCGCTGGTCGAAAATGTGCGGGTTGAAAGCTTTCCGGCGCTGGTGCGCATGGTCGAAGCCGGTTTCGGTATAGGTTTCCTGCGCTCGACGAGCCTGCATCTGCTCGCGGGCACCGACCTTGTCTGCGCCCCGCTCGGCGAGCCATGGGCCCTGCGCCAATTGCTGGTCGCCCGCCGTAAATCAACGCCCCTGTCGGCCGCCATGAAAAGCTTCATCGCGCTGTGCAGCGAGACGTACGTTCCGAGCATATAACCAACCGCGACAACGCGGCCATTGAGCGGGTCGCCAATCCCGCTTAGGAAAGTCCCATGCACACCAAGCGCACCATGAGCAGAGAGATCGGGACGGCCCTCGCCGTGCTGGCCATCTATCTGCTGACCATGCTGGCGCCGCTGCATCAGGCGCGTGCCAGCCAGGTGGCGTTTCAGCAACTGGGCTATGTCACGCTCGATGCCGGTTGGGTGCTGTGCAATCCGATCGGCGCAGAGGGCAACGACCGCGATGTGCTGGTCGCCAAATGCCCAGCCAATGGTGTCGGCAAGACCGACATTGCGCTGCCCGTTTTCGGCGTGCTTACTGCACCACTGACCCCATCGCCCGCCGCCATCGCGCGTCCGAATACGGCCCGGTTTTTCCCGGTGCAGCTGGCCCCGCCCGGCGGGCCGCGCGGACCGCCGGTTCTGGTCTGACCCTTGCGGCCCCACGGCCGTCTCAGACCTGTTCAAACACCGGAATTCATCATGATCCGTTTTGCCCATGCTGCCCTTGCTGCAGCTCTGCTTATCGCAACGCCTGCCTTCTCCCAGGACAATGTCATCCATCAGGGTGCGCTCAATATCTCGGGCGCCTTTTCGCGCGCCACCCTGCCCAATGCCCCGGTCGGCGGTGGCTTCATGACCATCGAAAATACCGGCACTGAAGCCGACCGTCTCGTGTCGGTCAGCTCCGACGTCGCCGCCGATGCGCAGATCCACGAAATGGCGCTGCAGAACGACATCATGAAGATGCGCCATCTGTCCGATGGCATCGAGATCGGCGCCGGCGAAACCGTCGTGTTGTCGCCGGGCGGCTACCACATCATGTTCATGAAGCTCAAACAGCCCTTCGTGCTCGGCGAGACCGTCAACGTGACGCTGAATTTTGAAAAAGCCGGCTCGGTGGAGGTGCCGCTGACGGTTGAATCGACCGCCGCCGATGCGCCAACCCCTGCAGGACACAATCACTGATGGCCGCTCTCAAGACTGTTCGTGTCTGGCTCTGGGTTGCGGTTGCCGTGATTGGCGCCGGCGCAATCGGCGCCACCTTCCTGCTGCGCCAGCCTGCCCAGCCCGTTGCCAGCACCTTTGGCACCGCGACATTCAACCTTGTCGACCAGAACGGCAATCCGGTCGACCAGACCATGTTTGTCGGCCATCCTTCGGCGCTGTTTTTCGGTTTCACCCATTGCCCCGAAGTGTGCCCGACGACGCTCGCCGAAATGAGCGCCTGGTTTGAAACGCTTGGCGACGAAGGCAAGAACCTCCACGCCTATTTCGTCACTATCGACCCCGAGCGCGACACCCCCGCAATCCTGTCGGACTATGTCAGCTGGGTCAGCAACCGCATCACCGGCGTCACCGGTACGCCAGACCAGATCGCGGCCATCGCCAAGGGCTGGGGCGTCTATTACGCCAAGGTGCCGCTCGAAGACGGCGACTACACCATGGACCACACCGCCTCGGTTTTCCTGCTCGATTCCAAGGGCCAGTTCCAGGGCACCATCGCCTATCGCGAAGACAATGCGACGGCCATCGGTAAGCTGCGCAATCTGCTGGCCAAGTCCTGATCCTGATCGGTCGGCCGGATTAGTCCGGCCGGCCCATTTTTGATGAGCGGATGCGTCATATTATCTTTTGACTCCCCCCATCCATGCGGTTAGGAAACCGGATAAGCTCAGTCATAAATTGGCCGTGCTCCCTTTCACAACCTGGATTGGAAGCCTCCGTGAAGCTCACCCGTACCCCCGCACTGTTCGCCGCCCTTGTTGCCGGCGCCGTTTCCTTCAGCGCCATGACTGCCGTGGCGCAGGACAAGGTCATCACCCACCCACAGGGCGAAACGACGATTTCCGGCGTTCCGGCCAAGGTGCTGGTGCAGGATTGGGCCTCGTTCGACAACCTCGCTGCACTGGGTATTCCAGTCGCCGGCGTGCCAGCATCCAATGCTCCAGGCTATCTCGCTGGCGACGTGCCAGCCGACGCCCTCAAGATCGGTTCGCTGTTCGAGCCAGACTTTGAAGGCATCGCAGCGTCGGAATCGGACGTCTATTTCGTCTCTGGTCGTTCGGCCAAGGCCTACGAAACCGCCAAGGACATCCTCCCAACCGTCGACCTGTCGGTCAACAATGGCGCCATCATCGGTGGTCTCGAAGCCAACCTGCGGACGCTGGGCGAGATCTTCGATGTCGAAGACAAGGCCAATGAGCTGATCGCAACGCTCGATGCCAAGGTTGCCGAAGTCAAAGCCGCTGCCGAAGGCAAGGGCAATGCCATCGTCATCGTCACCAATGCCGGCAAGCTCGGCGTTTACGGCGCCGATTCGCGCGTCTCCTGGATCTACAACGAAATCGGCATGCCTTCGGCTCTGGCCGCAGTGAAGGACGGCGATCACGGCGGCGATGCCGTTACGTTCGAATTCCTGCTCGAACTGAACCCTGATTGGGTCTTTGTGGTCGACCGCGATGCCGGCACCGGCGAAAGCGCTGGCGCCGCTGCAGCCCTGCTCGACAACGAGCTGTTCAACCAGACCAAGGCCGCTCAGGAAGGCCATGTCGTCTACGTTGATCCACAGGCCGCCTACATCACAATGAACGGCTATACCGGCATCACCCTGATGCTTGACGAAGTTCTGGCAGCGCTCAACAGCTAAGCCTAGGCCACAAGCCTTCTCCCGGCAGCCCCAGGCTGCCGGGTTCTCGTTTTTCTACGGCACCGATTGGGGCAGCCGGTTGCGATATCTGGTCATAGCCATCTTCGTCACCCTCGGGTTGGCGATTGTCAGTCTCTTTGTCGGGGTGAGCGATGTTTCAATCGCCTCCCTGCTGTCATCCAGTGCCGAAGATCGGCCGATGCAGGTGCTGTTGATCAGCCGCATCCCGCGCACCCTTGCCATTTTGCTGGCCGGCGCCTCGATGGCCATTGCCGGCCTCGTCATGCAGATGGTGGTGCGCAACCGCTTCGTCGAGCCATCGACCGCCGGCACCACGGAATCGGCGAGCCTCGGCTTTCTGGTCGCCACCATTTTCGTGCCCGGTTGGCCCTTGATGGGCAAGATGCTGATCTCCGCGGCATTTGCCCTGGCCGGTACGGCGCTATTTTTGCGCGTGCTGCGCGCCGTGCCCCTACGCGATGTGCTGCTGGTGCCACTGGTCGGCATCATGCTGGGCGGCGTCATCGGTTCGCTCACCTCGTTTTTCGCCTATCGCATGGGTTTCAATGCCTCGCTGATGGCCTGGAGCATGGGCGATTTCTCGGGCGTGCTGCGTGGCCGCTATGAGCTGCTTTGGCTCGGGCTGGTCTGCTGCGTCATCGCCTATATCGCCGCTGATCGTTTCACCGTCGCCGGCATGGGCCGCGACTTCACCACCAATCTGGGCCTCAACCACAAGCATGTGATGATCCTGGGCCTGATCATTGTCTCCATCGTCAGTGCGGTTGTGTTGGTATCGGTCGGTTCGATCCCGTTCCTGGGTCTGATCATTCCCAACATCGTCAGCCTGACCGTCGGCGACAACATGCGCCGCACCGTGCCCTGGGTGGCCGTGGGGGGCGCCGCGTTCGTCATGATCTGCGACATCGTCGGCCGCCTGATCCGCTACCCCTACGAAATCCCGATCAGCGTCGTGGTCGGTGTCGTGGGCAGCGTGATCTTCCTCTACCTGTTGCTGCGGACCCGTCGCCATGCCAGTTAAACTCTCCCGGCCGGCGCTGGTCCTGATCATCCTGACCATCGTCGCGGTGATCTCGGTCGTCTGTTTCATGACGCTGGGCGCCAAGGGCAGCTGGAGCTTCGTGCTGTCGTTCCGCGGCAAGAAACTGCTCGGCCTGATCCTTGTCGCCTATGCGGTGGCGGTCTCGACCGTGCTGTTCCAGACCGTCACCAATAATCGTATCCTGACGCCCTCGATCATGGGCTTTGACGCGCTCTATGTGCTGATCAAGACCGGCATGGTGTTCTTCTTTGGCATCGGCGCGCTGATCTCAATCGATACCCAGTTCCAGTTCGTGCTCGAAGTCGCCGTCATGGTGGTGTTCGCGCTGATCCTGTTCCGCTGGCTGTTTCTGGGTGAGGAGCGGAGCCTGCACCTGCTGGTGCTGGTTGGCATCGTTTTTGGCATCCTGTTCCGCTCGATCAGCAGCCTGATGCAGCGCATGCTCGATCCCGGCGCGTTCAACGTGCTGCAGGACACCATGTATGCCAGCTTTGCCACCACCGATCCGACGCTGCTGGGCATATCCTGCATCATCGTGCTGGCCGTCAGCGCTATCGGCTGGCGCATCATGCACACCTATGACGTGCTCGGCCTCGGCCGCTCGCAGGCGATCAATCTGGGCGTGGATTACAAGCGCACCGTGGTCATCATTCTGGCGCTGATTGCGGTACTGGTCTCGGTATCGACGGCGCTGGTCGGGCCGATCACCTTCTTTGGCCTGCTGGTGGCAACGCTGGCCCATTCGCTGGTCGGCAATAGCCGCCACAAATATGTGCTGCCTGCCTCGGTGTTGCTGGCCATCATCTGCCTGGTCGGTGGCCAGACCCTGCTCGAACGCGTCTTCGAGTTCGACACCGCCCTTTCGATCATCATCGAGTTCCTCGGTGGCATCGTATTCATATTCCTAGTGTTGCGGAGATCGGCCCGATGATCGTCACCACCGAGGTCACCAAGAAATACGGCGATAGCTGTGTGGTCGATGGCGTCACGCTGAACCTGCCAAAGGGCGGCATCACCTCGATTATCGGCCCCAATGGCGCCGGAAAATCGACGCTGCTGTCCATGGTCAGCCGCCTGATGAGCATGGACAAGGGCAGCGTCACCATTGACGGGCTCGACGTCACCAAGACCGCCAGCGACGTGCTCGCCAAGCGCCTGTCGATCCTGCGCCAGGAAAACCACATGACGGCGCGCCTGACCGTCCATGATCTGGTGAGCTTTGGCCGTTACCCCTATTCCAAGGGTCGCCTGACGGTCGAAGACAAAGTCCATATCGACAATGCCATCGGCTATCTCAACCTCAATGAACTGTCTGGCCGGTTCCTCGATGAGCTCTCCGGCGGCCAGCGCCAGCGCGCTTTCGTTGCCATGGTGCTGTGTCAGGACACCGACTATGTGCTGCTCGACGAGCCGCTCAACAATCTCGACATGAAGCATGCCATGGGCATGATGAAAATGCTGCGCAAAGCCTCGGACGAGCTGGGCAAGACCGTCGTGCTGGTGCTGCACGACATCAATTTCGCATCCTGGTATTCCGATTACATCGTCGCCATGAAAGACGGCAAAGTCGCCGCGCAAGGCACCGCCACCGAAATGATCGTTCCTTCGGTTCTGGCCGATATCTACGAAATGGACATCAAGGTCCACGAAATCGGTGGCCAGCGGATCAGCGTCTATTACGGCTAGGTGGGGTATTCGCCAAAACCACTCCGGTGGACTATCGCTGACCCCATGGGGTAAAGCATGGAACGAGCCAGACCGTAGGAGCCGCCCCATGAAGCCATCGATTTCCATCATCACCGTCGGGGTCGACGACCTGGAGCGCGCCTTCACCTTCTATCGCGCGCTGTTCGACATTACCGACGAACAGATCGGCGCCGGCGAAGATCACGTCGCGTTCTTTTTCAACGACAACTTCTCCTTCGTGCTGTTCCCCCGCGAGCAGATCGCCCAAACGGCCGGCAAGGATGTCGCCATCGCCGGCACGCCGGGCTTCGTGCTCAGCCACCAGGCCGCCAGCCCCGCCGAAGTCGACGACATCCTGCGCAAGGTTTTGATCGCCGGCGGCGCCATCATCACCGACGGCACGCAATCGGAATGGGGCTATTCGGCGTATTTCGAGGATAGCGAAGGCAATGTCTGGGAACTGATGGCACAGCCACCGGCGAACTAGGTTTCTGGTTTTGGGGTTACGGAAGAGTACCCCCACCTAACCTCCCCCTGAAAAGGGGGAGGGACCACATCGAGTGTGTGGCAACATCTCGCCAGATCCACCGGCCAGATTCCTCCCCTTTTCAGGGGGAGGCTAGGTGGGGGTATCCTTGCCTTTTTCCAACACCTCTACCCGCCGCGCCAACTCCTGCACCGCCGCAATCAACGGCGCGATAAACGCCTCATAGCGCAGTCCCTGCTCACTCTCGGCGTCCCCCGCATCCGCCAGCACATGCCCGGCAAAATCGCGCCCCCCGAGCGCCGCCAACACCTCCTGCGCCAGCAACCCATAATGCGTGCGGCGACCCGCACGCGCCGCACCATCCTCGTTGCCGCCGACCGCCCAGCGATATTTCACCGGGTTGAGCGCCAGGACAAAATCCAGCCCGAGATCGGACGGCGCAATGTCGGTCTTTTGCCGTGCATCCGACGTCTGGATCGTCCCGGTCGCCGCCCACACCGCCGACCAGCGTGCACCCGATCCACCCAGTGTCATGGCATTGTCCGTAGCCGGGCGGAATGTTGCCGCGACCGTCGTTGCGCCGGTTGACGCATTGACCGTCAGTGCGTTGATCCAGGCCGTGCCATCCGCGCTGACCTTGAGCCGCCAATTGTCGTCGCCCGCCAGACCCATTTCGGCGCGGCCGGAGAAATTGCTCTGATAGAGCAGGCTCGCCGTATCGCTGACCGTCGCCTTGTTGATCTTGACCTGATGCCCGTTGCCCGCGTGGTTGAGCAAAGTCGCGGCGGCGGCGACTGCCAGTCGGTTGGTGGTGTCGGCCGTGGTGTTAATGCCAAGGCGCACTAGGCCTGCGCCCAGCGACGCCACCGGCACCCAGGCGCCGGTATCGAACACGTAATGGGTCTTGTTGGCTTTGACATAGACCTGCCAGCCTTCGGCCGGATCGAGGTAGCTCCACGCGCCCGATTGGTAGGCTGCGATCTCGTTGGTGTGGCCCGACCACGCGCCCGTCGCGCCGGAGGGCACGAGATAGGCCTCGCCCTCGAGCGGCGTCGTGGGTGGCGTGGTGATTGTCCGGTTTTCGACGACAGGTTGCACCAGCGCGTCGAGGGTTTGGATGGCCTGGTTATGCGTCACATGCTTTTGCGCCTGGCTCGGCATGATGAAGGGCAGGGTGAGGCGGGGCGTATGGTCCATGAGGATCTCCTTTGTCGGGAGTATCCGGCTGGATGAATGGGCGGGGATAAGGGGGATTTCTCGCCCACCGCGCGTCACCCTCGGGCTTGACCCGAGGGGACTTTACTTCACGGAGCCACAACAAGTGCAACACCCTCGGGTCAGGCCCGAGGGTGACGATCGAGTTTTTGGTCAGGCAGCAGCCACCACAGCCGGCTTCCGCCGGGTGGTCACGATAAACGTCACGATGAACGTCGCGCTCATCAGCAGCACGATGGTTGGGGCTGGAGCGCTGTCGATGAAAAAGCTGGCATAGATGCCGACCAGCGAACTCAGCACCGAGACCGCAACCGCAATCAGCATCATCGGCGCAAAGCGCTTGGAGATGAGATAGGCGATAGCGCCGGGCGCGACCAGGAGCGCAATGACCAACACGATACCAACCGCCGTCAGCGCCGCGACGATGGTCAGCGACAACAGCGCCAGCAGCCCATAATGCAGCACCCGCACTGGCAGACCGATTGCGCCTGCCTGCTGCGGATCGAAGGTGAAGAGCAGCAGATCGCGCCATTTGGCGAGCACGATGGCGGTTACCACCAGGGCGATAATGCCCGTCTGGATCAGATCGCCCGTGCTGACGCCCAGAATGTCACCGAACAGAATATGGTCGAGATGCACATCGGTCTGGATCGACGTGTAGAGCACGATGCCCAGGCCAAACAGCCCGGCAAACACCACGCCCATCACGGTGTCTTCCTTGATGCGGCTGTTTTCCTTGAGATAGCCCACCGAGAGCGCACAACCCATACCGGCCGCGAACGCCCCGATGCCGAGCGGCAGGCCGACGATATAGGCCAGCACTACGCCGGGCAGCACGGCATGGGAGATGGCGTCGCCCATCAGCGACCAGCCTTTGAGCACGAGGAAGCACGAGAGCAGAGCCGTCGGAATGGCCACCATCACGGCAATCGCCATGGCCGATGTCATGAATGGAAAGTGGAACGGCCACAGCGCGTAGATCAAAAACTCGCTCATTTGGCGATCTCCACGGCAGCGCGGCGACGGGCTGCCAGCAATCCATGCTTGGGGGCGAAAAAGAAAGCGAGGAGGAACACGATGGTTTGCAGCACCACGATCACTCCGCCCGTTGCGCCATCAAGGAAGAACGAGATATAGGCGCCAAACAGCGAGGACAGCGTGCCCACGGCAATGGCGATCAGGATCAACCGCGAGAAGCGGTCGGTGAGGAGGTATGCTGTCGCGCCGGGTGTCACCACCATGGCTATCACGAGGAAGGCGCCCACCGTCTGCATCGCCGCAACGGTGCAAGCAGCGAGCAGCGTAAAGAAGATGCCGCGCAGCAGCGGCGGATTGAGCCCGATGGAGCGGGCATGGCTTTCATCAAAGAACGTGACCATCAGGTCCTTCCAGATGAAGAACATCACGACCAGCGTCACTACCGAAATGATCACCAGCTGCAGTGTATCCTCGGGCGTCACCGCCAGGATATTGCCCATGACGATGGTCTGGATGTTGACCGAGGTCGGCGACAGCGAAATCATGAACAGACCCAGCCCGAAAAAGGCGGTAAAGATCAGCCCGATGACGGCGTCTTCCTTGAGCTTGGTGCGCTGGGTCAGAAACAGCATGGCCGCCGCCGCCAGCCCGCCCGAAAAGAACGCGCCGATGGAAAAGGGCAAGCCCAGCATATAGGCCCCGGCAACGCCGGGGACGATGGAGTGCGACAGCGCATCCCCGATCAGCGACCAGCCCTTGAGCATGAGATAGGCCGACAGAAACGCGCAGACCCCGCCGACAAGGGCGGAAACCCACATGGCGTTGATCATGTAGTGGTAGTTGAACGGCAGCAGCAGGTGTTCGATCATTCCTCGACCCGATCCGACTGCTTGGTGGTCATCTTGCCCTTTTCGCCATACATGACGAGCGGGCGTTCATCATCGGTCAGCACCGAAATATGGCGCGGATCATCGTCGTCATGCAGATCTGCGCCGGCCAGAACGAAGTGGCGCAAGGCGCCGCCGAAGGTGACTTCGAGCCATTCGCGGGTGAAGATTTCCGAAGTTGGCCCGGAGGCCAGAACGGTCCCCTTGACCAGCACGGTGCGGTCGCAAAATTCTGGCACCGAACCCAGATTGTGCGTCGATACCAGCATCACCTTGCCCTCGTCACGCAGCGCGCGCAGCAGCTCGACAATGGCGTCTTCAGTCTTGACGTCGACGCCGGTGAACGGCTCGTCGAGCAGGATCACCTGACCCTCCTGCGCCAGGGCGCGGGCGAGGAACACGCGCTTTTTCTGTCCACCCGATAGTTCGCCAATCTGGCGGTGGCGGAATTCGAGCATGTTGACGCGCTCGAGCGCCGACGTGACCATGTCGTGGTCGATCTTTCGGGGGTGGCGCAGCATGTTCATATGGCCATAGCGGCCCATCATCACCACGTCCTCGACCAGCACCGGAAAGTTCCAGTCGACATCTTCGGACTGCGGCACATAGGCGACGAGATTGCGTTTGAGCGCCTGTTTGCCCGAGACGCCCAGAATATCCACCGACCCGCCCGAGAGCGGCACAAAGCCCATAATGGCCTTGAACAGCGTGGATTTGCCCGACCCGTTCACCCCCACAAGGGCCGTAATCGACCCCTTGGGAATGGAAAAACTCGCATGCTTGATAGCAGTGGTCCCGTTGCGATAGGCGACGGTAATGTCGCTGACAACGAGGCCGGACGTCATGTCGTTCATTCTTTAAGGCCTTGCACAATGGTGTTGGTGGTGACCGAAAGCAGATCGAGATAGGTGGGCACAGGGCCGTCGGCCTCGCTCAGCGAGTCAACATAAAGCACGCCGCCATATTTGATGCCGGTTTCGCGCGCCACCTGCTCGGCGGGCTTGGACGAAATGGTGCTTTCCGAGAAAATCGCCGGGACGTAGTTCTCGCGCACCGCGTCGATCACCAGCCGCACCTGCTGTGGCGTGCCCTGCTGGTCGGCATTGATTGGCCACAGATAAAGCTGCTTGAGCCCGAAATCGCGCGCCAGATAGCTGAACGCGCCCTCCGAGGTCGCCAGCCAGCGGCGGTTCTCGGGAATGGCATTGATGGCGGCGCGGATCGGCGCAACGGTCGCCGTGATCTGCTCGGAATAGGCCGTCGCATTGGCCGCATAAGTCTCGGCATTGGCCGGATCGGCCTCGGCAAAGGCTTTGCGCATGTTCTCGACATAGATCAGCGCATCGGTAGGCGACATCCAGGCATGGGGATTGGGCTTGCCCGCATAGGGACCCTCGCCAATGCCCATCGGGTCGATCCCGTCAGACACAACGGCCGAAGGCACAATGCCCAGATTGGACAGGAACTGCTCGAACCATTGTTCAAGGTTGAGCCCGTTCCACAGGATCAGGTCAGCACCCTGCGCCGCGATCAGATCGCCTGGCGTCGGCTGGTAATTATGGATTTCGGCTCCCGGCTTGGTGATCGACACCACATCGGCCGCATCCCCCGCCACATTGCGCGCCATGTCGGCGATGATGGTGAACGTGGTGACCACCTTGAGCTTATCCTGCGCCATGGCGGGCATGGCAGCGAGCAAGGCGGTGGACAGGACAAGCGCGGAAAAAAGGCGACGATGCATTGAACACTCCAATCGGACTGATCAACACATAATGCAATTGCAAATCATTCGCAAGAGAGAGTCTGGGGCGCTATCCGCCAAGCTTGTCCGAGAGTGTTTGGGCGTGGCTGAGCAGGATATCGCGCAGGTGTTCGAGCTTGGCCATGTCGAAACGGCTGCTGGGGCCGGAGATGGCGATGCCGCCCGGTACGACGCCGCCGCGTTCAAACACGGCGACCGCGACGCAGCGCATGTCGGGGGCAAATTCCATGTCGTCAAAGGCATAGCGTTGCGCGCGGACCAGCGTCAGTTCGCGCCGCATGGCGTCGGGATCGGTGATGGTCTTGGGCGCGACTTGGGGCAGGCCCTTGGCGATGACGGCATCGGCAAAGCGCGCATCCTGATAGGCCAGCAGAACCTTGCCGATTGAGGTGGATGGCAGGGCCGAGCGGTCGCCGATCTGGAAATCGACACTGACGCGCTGCGTGCCCTTGGCGCGAAACAGCAGCACGGCGCTGTCGCCTTCGAGCACCGAATAGTGGACGGTTTCCCCTGTCTCGTCGGCGATCTGGCGAATGCATGAAATGATCTGCAGCGCGCGATCATCTTCGCGGATCAGGTTGCGCGTCAGCGACAGGACCTTCAGACTCAGCGCGTAATTCTTGCCGCTTTCATCGCGCGTGACGTAGCCGGCCTGCACCAGTGTCATCAACATGCGGTAAGCCGTGGTGCGATCTGCGCCGACGCCGCTCGCGACATCAATGACGGAGAGCGGTCGCCTTTGTTCGCCCAAAAAATCCAATACAGACAATGCCTTGAGGGCGGTGGCGCTGATGTTGGTGTCTAACGAGCTCATATTTTCCCGGCAAAGCGTTCTGTTCAATATTCGTATAGTTCAAATGATATTTCGCCACAAGATCATTTTTCGTTGACGCATTTCAATTTGTGAACTACCCCGAAAGCCAAGCAAGAAGACCAGGCCGGTATCGGGGGAGCGATCATCGATGGATATGCTGATCAACAGCATCTGGACGCAGGCGTCCGACGGCACCGTCGATACGGTGGCCAATCCGGCGACTGGCGACGCCATCGATACGGTGCCACGTGCCACCACAGCTGACGTCGATGCGGCAGTCGCTGCGGCGCAGTCCGGCCGTCGCCTGATGGCGGACCTGCCGGCCTATCGGCGTTACGAAATTCTTGAAGCCGTGGCGCGGCGCATCGAGGCCAATCAGGCCGAACTTGGCGCGCTGCTCTGCCGCGAAAACGGCAAGCGACTGGCCGAAACCACCAGCGAAGTCGGCGTCGCCGCGCGCATCTTCCGCGGTTATGCCGAAGAGGCCAAGCGCCTGTTCGGTCGCACCTTCCCGCTCGACACCATTCCGGGCCGCGAGAAATCGCTGGCGCTGACCACGCGCGAACCGGTCGGCGTTGTGGTCGCTATCGTGCCGTTCAACTATCCGGTCGAGCTGTGGAGCCACAAGGTGGCCGGTGGGCTCGCTGCCGGTAACGCCGTCATCACCAAGCCGCCCGAAGATTGCCCGCTGGTGGTGCTGGAAATCGCGCGCTATCTCGAAGAAGCCGGTCTGCCAAAAGCGGCCCATCAAGTCGTGACCGGTGGTCGCGACGTTGGCGAAGCGCTGGTGCGTGCGCCGGGCGTACAGATGATCACCATGACCGGCAGCACAGCCGCCGGTATCCGAATTCTCGAAGTCGCCGCCAGGACGCTCAAGAAAGTTCATGTCGAACTTGGCGGCAATGACGCGACCATCGTCTGCGAAGACGCCGATATTCCGGCCGTCGCGGCGGCGCTGGTGGCGGGGCGCTTTACCAGCGGCAATGGCCAGATCTGCTGCGCGGTCAAACGCGTTCTGGTGCAGCGCTCGGTCTATGCGCCGCTGCTTGAGGCCGTCACCGCGATCACCAAAACCCTCCGCGTCGGCGATCCATCCAATAGCGACACCGATGTCGGGCCGCTGATCAATCGCCGGGGCGCCGAGCGCGTCGAAGCCCAGATCGCCCAGGCCGTTGCCGATGGCGCGACCGTGGTCACCGGTGGTACGCGGCGCGACAATTTCATTACGCCCACTATTCTCACGGGCGTCACGCCGGGCACGCCGGCCTTTGCCGAAGAAACCTTTGGCCCGGTGCTGCCGATCCTTGCCTATGACGAATTCGAGGATGCCCTCGTCCTCGCCAATGACAGCCCCTATGGCCTGCAGGCGGCGATTTTCACAAACGATATGCGCCGCATCATGCGCGCTTATGAAGCGCTCGATGTGGGCACGGTGGTGGTCAATCACACGACGGCCGTGCGCGTCGAAACCCTGCCATTTGGCGGCAATCGCGGCAGCGGCAATAGTCGCGAAGGCATGCACGACACGCTGCACGACATGACCAGGCAGAAGACCTTGCTGCTCAGCGAAGTCTTCGGGGCAATCTGAGATGGCGCGGCTTGAAGTCAGCCATATCGCAAAGAGCTACGACGGCAACAAGGCCGTGCGCGACATTTCCTTTTCCGTCGAGGCGGGACAGGTTTTGGCGCTGTGCGGTGAAAATGGCGCTGGCAAATCGACACTGATGAAGATGCTGTCGGGCGCCGTCATTCCCGACGAGGGGGACATCGTCGTCGGCGGCGTGTCGGCCAATATCGCGCGTCCCGCCGATGCCATGGCGCTGGGCATCCGCACCGTCTATCAGGAACTCAGCCTGCTTCCGCACCTCAGCGTGGCAGAAAATCTGCTGCTTGGCCGCATGCCGCAGCATCTCGGTTTTGTGGTCGACTGGCCCGCCGCCAATGCGCTGGCGCAACATGTGTTGTCGGGCTTCGGTTTTGAGACGATCAATCCGCGCACGCTGGTCAGCGAACTCAGCGTGGCGCAGCAGCAGATCGTTGAAATCGCCAAGGCGCTGGTCGCCGATCCGCGCATTCTGATCCTCGATGAGCCGACAGCTGTGCTGTCGGCCTCGGAAACCGACAAGCTCTTTGCCAAGGTGCGGGCGCTGGCGGCGGCGGGCACGACGGTGCTTTATATTTCGCACCGCCTCGAAGAGATTTTCGAGATCGCCGACCATGTCGTGGTACTCAAGGATGGCCAGAGCGTCATGTCTGGGCCGATTGGCGCGTTGACGCAGGACAGCCTGATCGAAGCCATGGTCGGTCGCCCGCTCGAAGCAATCTTTCCGCCGCGCAATCGTACGCCCGGTGCGACCGTGCTCGATGTAGTTGGCCTCACCCGCGATGGTGACTTCGCCGATGTGAACCTGACACTACACGCTGGGGAAATCCTTGGCATGTTCGGCCTTGTCGGTAGCGGCCGCACCGAGATCGCCAAGTCGATCTTTGGCGCACTGCCGGCCCAGAGCGGGCAGATCACGCTCAATGGCAAGCCCGTCCGGTTCAGCTCTCCCGAAGATGCAGTGCGGCACGGCATGGCCTTCATCACCGAAGATCGCAAGGGCGATGGTCTGGCGCTCGATGCCAGCGTGCTCGACAATGCGGGCCTTGCCTCGTTCGAGCGCGTTTCGCAATTCGGCGTGCTCAACATGCGCGAGCGGCGGCAACTGGTGGACGAAAAGATCGCCCAGCTCTCGATCCGCCCCCAGGGCGTCGAACGCCCGGTGCGCCAATTGTCGGGCGGCAATCAGCAAAAGGTCGTGCTGGCCAAGTGGCTGCTGGTGCGCGGCACCAAGCTCTTCATCTTTGATGAGCCGACGCGCGGCGTCGATATCGCCACCAAGGTCGAAATCTACCAGATGATCGCCGATCTGGCCGCCGCCGGCGCTGCCGTGCTGCTCATTTCCTCGGAAATGCCCGAAGTTCTGGGCCTCTCCGACCGCCTGCTGGTGCTGCGCGAGGGGCGCATCGTCGCCGAGCTGGCGCCGCAGGATTTCAAAATGGAAACCGTATTCATGCATGCCGCCGGGATTGATGTTCCGGCCAACCCGACGGAGCGTCTGCATTGACCCTGGCCACTCAATCCCTCTCGGACAAGCCGGCCTTCTGGCAGCGCTTCAGCCGTGCCGACCTGATCTTTGCAGCGGCGATCATCGCCTTGATCGTCTTCGCCTCGATAGCCTCCGACGCTTTCCTCACGCAGCGCAATATCGTCAATGTCTCGCGCCAGATCGTCACCAATGGTTTCCTCAGCCTTGGCATGCTGATGGTGATCCGCACCGGCGGCATTGATCTCTCTGTCGGCTCGGTTCTGGCCTTTGCCGGATTGCTGGCGACGGGTCTGCAAGCCGACATGCATTTTTCGCTGGCCATCCTCATCGCACTGGTGATGGGCGGGGCCGTGGGCTGGGTCAATGGCACGCTGATTTCGCGCTTCAACCTGCAGCCGTTTATCGTCACGCTTGCCACCATGGGCAGCCTGCGCGGCCTGCTCTACGTCTATGCCGATACGCCGCGCTATCCGGCCGACGAGATGTTCCGCGCCCTTTTTGGCGGCGCGTTCATCGGTCCCGTGCCGGTCAATTTCATCCTCTTTGCCCTCGCTGTGCCGCTGGTGTGGTTTTACCTCGAACGCACCGTGTCGGGCCGCGCCGCCTATGCGCTGGGCGTCAACAAGGAGGCCGTGCGTCTCGCCGGCATCAATGTCGGCAAGCACCTGACACTGGCCTATGTGTTCTGCGGCGTGTTTGCGGCTGTTGCCGGTGTGCTGCTGTCCAGCCGCCTCGGCATTGCCCAGCCCAGCGTCGGGGTTGGCTATGAACTCGACGCCATCGCGGCGGTGGTCATCGGCGGCGGCCTGCTCGGCGGTGGTGGCGGTACGGCGCTCGGCGTGCTGGGCGGGGTGCTGGCGCTCGCCGTGGTCGACAACGTGCTCAATCTCTTCAACGTCGACTCCTACTACCAGCAGCTGGTGAAGGGGATGATCATTCTTGTTGCGGTGCTGGCTCGCCGGAAAAAGGCCTGACCGCGCATTAACCGCGCGGAACCCAGAACGGGCCGCGCACCAAAGGGAGAAGAACCATGAATACCAAGACGACACGGAATCTGCTGGGGGCAGCAGTCTTCGCAACCGCCATGCTTGGATCTGGCGCCCTGCGCGCGCAGGAAGAGATCAAGATTGGCGTGGTCAATCTGTCGCTGTGCTGCGCCTATTTCGTGGGCATGGATGCGGCGGTCAAGGATGAAGCCAAGACCTATTCCAACATCCGCCTGCTTTCGACCGACGCCGATGGCGACGTCGCCAAGCTTACGTCGGACGTCGAAGATCTGCTAAACCAGGGCGTCAAAGGCCTGATCGTTTCCGGCGCTTTCATTGAAGCCGCGCCTGCCGCGCTTGAAGCCATTGCCGATGCCGGCGTGCCAGTGGTCATGGTCGATCGCCTGCTCAAGGGCGGCGACTACACCAGCTGGGTTGGTCCCGATAACCGCGCCATCGGCGAAGGCATTGGCGACTATATCGTTGATCGTCTCGGTGGCGCCGGCAAGGTCGTCATCATCCGTGGCGGTCCGGCCGACAATACCATTGGCTCCAACCGTACCGATGGCGTCAGCGCCAAGCTGGCCGATGCCAAGCTGACCGCCGTGGTCGCACCCGGCTGGGGCGACTGGAGCGCCGATGGCGGCTTCCGCCAGATGGAAGACATGCTGTCCAAGGAAACCGATATCTCGGCCGTGTTCTGCGAGAACGACTCCATGTGCCTCGGCGCGCAGAAGGCTATCGCCGATGCCGGTCTTGCTGACAGCATCTTCATCGCCTCGGTGGATGGTGAAGCCGGCGCTCTTGCTGAAATCGCTCGCGACGGCAGCAATTTCGGCGCTACCGGCCTCAACAGCGCCGACCAGATCGGCCGCGCTGGTTTCAACCGCCTCATGGCCATCCTCGCCGGCGCTTCGGCTCCCAAGGATACCGCCCTGCCATCGCCAATCATCACCAATGAAAACGTCGTCCGCTTCATCAACGCAGACAGCGTGTTCTAAGCGCTTAACTCGATTTGCGAGTGAGAGAACAGTCGGCCTCGCGCCGGCTGTTTTTCTTGTGGCTATCCGCGTCCGGGAACGGCTGCGATCAGTTCGCGCGTATAGGCGTGGGTCGGGTTGGCGAACAGCTCCTTGGGTTCGGCCTCTTCGACGATGCGGCCATGGCGCATGATGCAGATGCGGTCGCAAATGGCGCTGGCGACGCGCAGGTCGTGGGTGATGAACAGCATGGCAAAGCCGAGCTTTTGCTGGATGTCATCGAGGAGTTTGACCACCTGCGCCTGCATGGTGACATCGAGCGCCGACAGCGCCTCGTCGGCGATCAGCAGGTCAGGCTCGAGCGCCAGTGCGCGGGCGATGCAGATGCGCTGGCGCTGGCCGCCGGAAAACTCATGCGGATAGCGGTCGAGCGCGCCGGGCTTGAGCCCCACGGCTTCGATCAGTTCAGCCGCACGGTCGCGGGCGGCTTGCGGGCGCATACCATGCACGATTGGCCCTTCGGCAATCGCATCGCCAACTGCCTGGCGCGGGTCGAGGGCGCTGAACGGGTCCTGGAAAACGATCTGCACATCGCGTCGGGCCCGGCGAAGTGCTGCGCCACGCTGGTCGATGAAGTCGCGCCCCGAGATCGAGACATCGCCGCCATTGACGCCGGTGAGACGGATGACGGCGCGGGCGAAGGTCGATTTGCCCGACCCGGATTCGCCGGCAAGGCCGACGGTCTCGCCACGGCGGATGGTGAGGCTCACATCGTCCAGCGCCTTGAAGGTGCGGGTTGACGGATAGGTCTTTTGCAGATGTCGGGCTTCCAGCACCGGTGCTGCATTGTTCGGACGGGCGGCGCGGGGTTCAAGGCGCGGTACGGCGGCCAGCAATTGGCGCGTATAGTCGGCTTTGGGCGCAGCGAGGATTTCCGCCTTGGTGCCAAACTCGATCAGGCGGCCCTGCTGCATCACCGCGACGGTGTCGGCGATCTCCTCGACCACGCCGAAATCGTGGGTGATGAAAATGACGGCGGTGCCGTGGCGCTGGCTGAGGGCGCGGATCAACTTGAGGATCTGCGCTTGTGTCGTCACATCGAGCGCCGTCGTCGGCTCGTCGGCGATCAGCACGGCGGGCTCAAGCGATAGCGCCATGGCGATCATCACGCGCTGGCATTGGCCGCCCGACAACTGGTGCGGGTAGGAGCGATAGAGCTGCGTCGGATCGGGCAGCAGCACTTCGCCGAACAGTTCCAGCACCCGCTTGCGGATGTCGGCGCGGCTGAGCTTGGTATGGAGGCGCAGCACTTCGGCCACCTGGTCGCCGACCCGATAGAGCGGGTTCAGCGAGGCCACCGGCTCCTGAAAGATCATCGCGATGCGGTGGCCGGCAATAGCGCGTCGCTGACGCGGCGAGATGGCCAGAAGATCCTGGCCTTCAAAAAGGATACGACCCTTGGTCACGTTGAGGCCGCGCGGCAACAGACCCATGGCGGCCAGCGACATCACCGATTTGCCCGAGCCCGATTCCCCGACGATGCACAGCGTTTCGCCGCCCCGCACCGACAGCGAAATATCGCTGACGGCCTCTTCCCGATCGGCCGCCTGAGGCAGGGCGACGGTCAGTCCATCGATTTCGAGCAGCGCGGGTGAAAGGGTCATCGGGGGCTCCAAAATGGCCCGGCGCGGTGCGCCGGGCCTTGGTGTCAGAGAGTGAGGTAGCCGCTATGCAGACGCATCTCGAACTCGGGAACCGGCTGCCACTTCAGGGTGTCGCGATGCGCCCAGTTGGCTAGCGACTTCCACAGATACTGGCCGGGCGAAACGCGCTGCCATTCGGCAGAGAGCTTTTCAAACAAGGCCTTGCGTTCATCGAGATCGGTTGCAGCCGAATAGGCGGCGCCCAGTTCGAGGAATTCCGGTGTTGGCTCCCAGGTCTTCCACGCAGCCGACGAGATGACGCCGGTGGCGCTCCAGTCCAGCCACAGCGGCTGGTAGGGGTCGCCGGGGATAAAGCTGGTGCCGCCGGACACAGCAAGCAGGTGGAACGGACGCTCATAGGCGAGCTGGAAATTGTCGAGGAACTGCGCCTCGACATTGATCCCGACCTCGCGCCACATCTCCACCATGATCTCGGCAGCCGCGTCGTAATTGGTCCAGAAATTGCGCGTGATGTGCCAGATCAGGGTCTGACCCTTATAGCCGCTCTTGGCCACCAGAGCCCGTGCGGCTTCTGGATCATAGGGCAGGCGCGGCTTGGCGTCTGGATCGTAGTAGCGGCCATATTCGGGGAAGTTGAATGGCACGGCCGGGAAGAAGGTCTTGTCGCCGAACAGCGCCGAAACGATGGTCGGCATATCGACGGCCTGGATCATCGCATAGCGCAGGTTCTCATCGACCAGTGGATTGCCCTCTGGATCGTTGCGCGTGTTGAACAGCACGGCGGTGTAGTTGTTGACGGTCTGGCGGACCATCTCGACATCGGACATGCCCTCGATCTGGCCTTCCTGATCGGTCGGCACCGAGGTGATGAAATCGAACTCACCGGTGGCAAGACCGGCCAGACGACCGGCATATTCAGGCACCAGCTGGAAGGTCAGCGAACTGGCTGGCGGTGGCGCGTCCCAATGCTCGTCGAAGCTGTCGAGAATGGCCGCTTCATTACCGCGATAGCTGCGCATCGAATAGGGGCCGGTGCCGATTGGCGCCTGGCCGAAACCATCGACGCCCACTTCGAGATAGTAGGCCTTGGGCACGACATAGCCGATAAAGCCCGAAAGCTTGCCCGGAATGTTGATGTCCTCGATGGCGGTTTCGATCTCGACGGTCAGCGGGCCGGTGGCCTCGACGCGGGTGAACCCGGCCGCATAGGTCTTGCCACGTGGCTCGAAAGGCGTTTCGCCCCAGAGGCGCTCGGACGACAGCGTGAAGGCCACGTCATCGGCGGTCATGGTCTCGCCATTGTGGAACTTGACGCCGTCGCGCAGCGTGATGGTCCACACTGTGCCATTGCGCTCCCAGGCGGTGGCAAGGCGCGGGATCAGGGTCTGCCCGCTTGGGTCGTTGAGATAGTCGATCTCGACCAGACGGTCATAGATATTGGGGAAGATGCGGATGCTGGCATTGGAGATGCCGTTGATCGGCGCAATGTTCTGCCAGAGGGATTCCACGGCGATGCGCAGGGCAGGACGCTCGCCCTGAGCGAAGGCGATGCGTGGGCCAACCAGCGCCAAGGCGCCGGCGGCCAATCCCAGTTTACCAAAGTCACGTCTCTTCATTTTGAAGCCCCGAGGTTGATACGTAAAATCTAGAAGGCAGCGCGGCTGAGCGACGGATCGAGCCGGTCGCGGAGCCAGTCGCCGAGGATGCTCATTGCCAGCGTCAGCAGGAAAATGATGCTGCCGGGCACGACCGAGATCCACCATGCGGTCGAGAGATAATCGCGGCCATCGCCCATGATCTGGCCAAGACTGGTCAGCGGCGGCTGGATGCCGAGGCCGAGGAAGCTGAGCGCGGATTCGAGCAGAATGATCTGCGGGAAGTTGAGCGTGACCTGCACGATCAGCACGCTCGCCACGTTTGGCAGGATATGGCGCAGATAGAGCCGCAACGGTGTCGCGCCGAGCGTGGTGACAGCTTCGGCATAGGGCTGGCTCGTTGCGGACAACACCACGCCGCGCGCCAGTCGCGCATAGCTTTCCCAGCCATAGAGCGTCATCAGCATGACAAAGAGGAAGAAGGAGTTTCCAAAGAAGGCCAGCAGCGTCAGCGCGATCAGGATGAAGGGCAGCGACGCCTGCACGTCGACCAGCATCATGACGAATTCATCAACCCAGCCACGGAAGTGGGCGGCGATAAAGCCGAGCGTGCAGCCCAGCAAGGCGCCCAGCACAGTGCCGGTGACCGCCACGACCAGCGAAATACGCAGGCCATCGGCGAGGCGGGCCACAAGGTCTCGACCCAACCGGTCGGTGCCGAGCAGGAATTCGGTGGTGCCGCCAAAACCAAGCGGCGGCTGCATGCGAGAGAACAGGTTCTGCTGGCTGGCCGGATGCTGCGCGATCAGGCTGCCAAACGAGGCAAACAGCACCGCAAGCGCGATGAAAACCAGAGCGATGAGAACCAGCGGAGGCAGGGCGCGGATGCGGGTCATTTGCGGGTCCGGATACGCGGGTCGATCAGGCCATAGGCAAGGTCGACCAGGAGGTTGGCGATAATCATGAAAGCGGCGAGCATCAGAACCAGAGCCTGCACCAACGCCAGATCACGCGAGGCGACGGCGGTGACCAGCAGGCGCCCGATGCCGGGCCAGCCAAAGACGGTTTCCACCACCACGGCGCCGCCCACCAGTGCACCCAGATTGAGGCCCAGCACGGTGATGATCGGAATGGCGGCATTGGGCAGAGCATGCAGCAAAATGCGCTGCAGGGCAGGGACGCCTTTAGCCGCAGCGGTGCGCATATAGGGGCGGTCCAGCACATCGAGCATGGCAGAGCGGGTAAACCGCGCCAGCGTACCGGCGACATAAACACCCAGCGTCACGCTCGGCATGATCAGATGGAGGAACGTCCCCATACCCGAACTCGGCAACCAGCGCAGGTTGAGCGAGAACAGCAGGATCATCAGAATGCCCAGAAAGAAATTGGGCAGCGCAAAGCCGAACACGGCCAGCGTCATCACCCCGCGATCAACCGCCGTGCCGCGCTTGAGCGCCGCGAGAATGCCGGCCGGAATGCCGAGCAGAAGCGCAACCAGATAGGCAAAGCCACCCAGCAGCAGCGTATTGGGCAGGCGCTCTGCGATGATCGCCAGAACGGGGCGGCCGTCGTGATAGGAGTTGCCGAAATTGCCGGCCAGCAGATTGCTGAAATAGGCCAGATACTGCTCGGGCAGGGAACGGTCGAGCTGCCAGCGGGCGCGGAATTGAGCGATCTCATCGGGGCGGGCATCGGGGCTGAGCAGCGCCACCACGGGATCGCCCGAGGTGCGCAGAACGATGAACGCAAAGGTCACCACGATCCACAGGGTGATCAGCGTCCGAGCCGATTTGCCGAGCCAGAAACGTGTGTCCAATACAAGCCTACTCCGCATCATCATGATGTCGAAGAATAGCTTAGGGCCGCAGCTTAGCCGAAGCCTATCTGCAAGAACTTACAGGTTCGTCTCAGTGCAGCATGCCGTAATGGGCGGCCCGGGCAATCGCCTGTGCCCGGTTGCGCGCGCCCAGCTTACGCATGGCCGATTGCAAATGCATGACAACCGTCGAAATCGAGCGATCGAGCGCATGGGCGACCTGCTTGTCCGACAGGCCATCGGCGCAAAGCTGGATGCATTCGCGCTCGCGCGGCGTCAGGCGCACGGCGGTGGTCGATTGCAGTTCCGCATCGACCTTGCGGATCAGCCGGTCGTGCAGGCCATGGGCAAACAGCATGAATTCGGCGAGCATCGAATTGCGCAGTGCCTGTTCGCTCGGGCGTTGCCGCCAGATGCCGCTCACCGTCGCGCTGCCGCGACCCGGCAGATGCACCGGCACGGTAATGCCCCGCGCCAGCTTGCAGTCGCGCAGGTAGTCGGCAACCGCGCCCTGTGCTGCGTCGGTCAGGGCCGAGTGTTCTTCAAAATGATATGACCAGTAAACCGGCTGCACCGAACCCAGCGCCATGCGCTGTACCGGGTCGCGCTGATAGAGCCCCTGGGCGCACCACAGCGCCGCCATATCCTCGGGCATATTGCGGGCGCCAAACACCGATGGGGTAATGATGTCGCCGCTGGGGGTGAAGGGCACCGGCGCATAATCATAGATCAGCGCATCTATGCCAAAGCGACCGACCTCGCCCATGGCGCGGTCCAGGCTCGCCTCGAAATCATCGCTCTCGCTCGGGGCGAGAGCGTCCGTCATCGTGACACCAGGGATCATCAAATACTCCATCGACTGCCCACCGGACGGTCAAATGAAGCATATGCTCATATCCTGTGCAGCTTCAACTTAACTTTGCTCGACCATCTTGGTGGCGCCGGAAATGTCGGCCAGCCGCTCGCCGGCGCGCAGTCGTGCCAGCACGCGCAACTCATTGTCCTGCATGGCCAAAGCCTGATCGACGAGACCTTCGAGGCGGTCGGGGCTGATGACAACGACACCCGATTCATCGGCAAAAATGCCATCACCCGGCAACACTGTCTGTCCGCCAATGCTGACCGGAACGTTGATCGCGCCACCCAGACCGAGGAATTTTGTGGTCTTGGACGACACGCCGCGCGCCCAGACGGGCATGGCGTTGGCGCGGATTTCATTGAGGTCGGTGGCCCGCCCATCAATGATGGCGCCGGCAACGCCGCACAACTTGGCCGCATTGGTCACGACGCCACCCCAGCAGGCGTGGCTATCGTCGCCTGAACGATCGATCACCAGCACATCGCCGGGCCGCACCATGGTCAGGGCATAGTGCAAGGTGGCGGAGTCGGCGCCGGGAATGCGCACGGTAAAGGCCGTTCCGGCAATACGCGCGCCCGGCAGAAGCGGCGCCACCGCCGGATCGACGAAGCCCGAGTGGAGCACATGACCAAGCGTTGCCGTCTCGACCTGCAACATGCGCTCGATCAACGCCGGATCGAGCTGGGGGGCAGGTTTGTTGATCTCGTACATGGTTCAATCTCGTCCGGGAGAGGGGTTGCTGGTTCAGTTGCCGACGACAACCACGCGTGGCGCCGCGATCTGGCGGCGCTGCGACTGGGTCGGCAGGCGCGAGCGGGTGCGCTCCACCTCGGCCAGATCGATATCGGCACTGATAATGCCCACATCATCGGCAGCGGCGGCCAGCACTTCGCCAAAGGGCGAAATGATCATCGAGTGACCATAGACACGCACACCGTCGCGCGTGCCGCACTGTGCGGCGGCAATCACATAGCATCCCGTCTCGATGGCGCGCGCCTTGAGCAGCGCTTCCCAATGCGGTGGGCCGGTAACGGTCGAAAACGACGCCGGGATCATCAGCACATTGGCACCGGCCAGCGCGAGGGCGTCGAATAGATAGGAGAAGCGAATATCATAGCAGATCGACAGCCCCAGCCGGAACTCGCCGAGATCGGCAACCACCGCCCCGCTACCGGGCGCAACGGCCAGCGACTCGTTGAAATCGGCGCCATTGCCCAGCGCCACATCGAAGGTGTGCAGCTTGTCATAGGTTGCGGCGACCGTGCCGTCGGGCGCAATGAGATAGGTGCGGTTCCAGACGCGATCGCCATCTTCCTGCTTCACCAGCAGCGAGCCCGCATGCAGCCAGATGCTGTGCTTTGCCGCCAGCGCTTTGCACAGAGCCAGCGTCGTATCCTGGCCTTCCGGCACGCAGGTGCTCGGATAATTGCGATTGTCCTTGAGCAGGATATTGGCCGCTTCCGGCAGGCTGACCAGCTGCGCGCCATCCGCGACAGCTGCCTCGACCAGCTCACTGATCTGGCGATTATTGGCCGCAACATCGGCCGTGGTGCACAGCTGCACACAGGTGAAATGCCATTTTTTCATGGTGGGGCTTTCTCAGTCGTGTTGGTCGAGGAAGGCGGCGACGTTCTGCATGCAAAGCGTGCGCTCTTCGACATGGGGCATATGGCTGGAGTTTTCAAATATAGTCCAACGCGCGCCGGCAATGCGGTTGGCATAGTCCTCGACCGTGCGCGGCGTAGCCTCATCATAGCGCCCTGAAAGCACCAGCGTTGGCGCTTGCACAAGGTGCAGCCGATCAATGATCTGCCAGTCCTTCATCGAGCCGATGACGTGAAATTCGGTTGGCCCATTCATCGTGTGATAGACTGTTGGATCTTCATCGATATAGGCGAATGTGCGCCGTACTTCATCCGGCCATGGGTCCATCCGGCACACATGGCGCAGATAAAACTCCCGCGTCGCTGCCTGATATTCGGGATGGGCATAATCGCCCGTCGCCTCATGACGCTCCAGCGCGTCCTGCACGGATTGAGGCAGGTCAGCGCGCAGGCGCAGGCCTTCTTCGACCCACAGTTTCATCGAGGTCGGCGAATTGGCAATCACGAGGCTATTGAGCGCAGCCGGACGCCGCACCGCGAGCTCCGAGCCCAGCATGCCGCCCCACGATTGTCCCAGAATATTGTAGCGCTCGGCAATGCCCAGCGTCGTCACCAGCGCGTCCAGTTCAGCGAGGAACAGCTCAACAGTCCAGAACGCGGCCGGCGCATCGGGAAGGTGAGTCGAACGGCCATTGCCAAGCTGGTCGTAGTGGATGACGGCGCGTCCGGTCTCGGCGATGTCGGCATAGCTCGAGACATAGTCATGCGTGCAACCCGGCCCGCCATGCAGCACCACCAGCGGCACTTTACCCGAATGGATGTCCCCCGTGATCCGGTACCAGGTCTGGTAGGTTCCAAAGGGGGCATGCCCTTCAAGCGTCGCAGATTGCACCGTACTTCTCACCACTTGCCACAAACTGCAGCCATGCTCGCACGCGAAGCGATGAGCCCTCCATCTGGAAGAAATTGCAGGGTGCGACGCGGCCCGTCGCGCCGCAATTTGGCTGCTACCAAGGAGGCCGCCATGCGCCAGAGCCAGCCAAGCCTGAAGGCTCGCCTTTCGGCAGGGGAGACAATTCTCGCCGCGTTTTTGTTTCTGCCATCGCCGGATGTGGCCGAGATCATGGCGCTGGCGGGCTTTGGCGCGCTGATCGTCGACCGCGAACATATCGCCGCCGATATGGAAAGCGCGCTGCACCAATTGCGCGCCATCCGCTCGGTGTCAGACGTGCCCGTTCTGGTGCGCGTGCGCGATCATGGCGAAGGCAGCATCAAGCCACTGCTCGACGCCGGTTTTGACGGCATCGTCGCCGCCAATGTGCAAAGCGCCGAAGCCGCCCGCCAACTGGTCGCCAATTGCCACTATCCGCCACTCGGCCGACGCGGCGCGCATTACACCGTCTCCCGCGCTGCCCGCTACGGCATGGATGCCCAAACCTATCCGCAGCAAGCCGCCGATACCCTTGTCATCGCCATGATCGAGTCCGCCAATGGCGTCGCCGCCATCGAAGACATCGCTGCCGTGGATGGCATCGACATGCTCTTTTTGGGGCCTCTCGACCTCGCGGGAGACTTCGGCAGCTTCGGCGATCTGGGCCATAAAGACCTTCTTGCAACGCTCGACGCTGCCGCCGCGCGCATCAAGGCCACAGGCACACACCTCGGCGGCGCCCTCGTCCCCACCATGCCCATCGCGCAGGCAAAATCCGCCGGCTACCGCCTGATCACCGCCCAAAGCGACATCGGCCTGCTCCGCACCGGCGCGGCGAGTTTTCTAGCCGGGCAGGCATAGCGCCAGCCTAAAACCGCGAGGCCCGATGGGAACGGTAGCCGCTTAGGGTGTGCCTTCGCTGGCATGATCCGCTTATCGGATCACCGTGACGTAGGGTGCTTTTGGCCTTGTTGCTGCAAGACTCTTGCGGATGCGCTTGGCAAAACTTTCCACTGTGTCGGGCGCAACATTTTCGGCGGCATGGAGCGACAGCATGGTGAAGCGCGCCTGCGGGGCGCAGGCCCCGAGCAGGGCGGTCTTGAGCACCCGTTTGACCGGTTGGCGCATGGCAAGGCGGTCGATCCACCAGGGCGAGCCCAGCGTGGTCACGACGAGACAGGTTTTGAGATTGGTCAGTAACGGCCGGATCGGCGTTCCGGGTTCATAGGCAAATTTGGGCGCCCAAACGCGATCAAACCAGCCCTTGAGAATGGCCGGCAGCGAAAACCACCAGGTGGGGAAGACCAGCACCAGCGTATCGGCCGCCGCCAGCCGCGCCTGCAGTGCCGCGACATCGGGCTCTGGCGCGGGGGTGCTGTAATGCAAGCGCCGTTCGTCCGCAGTGAGCACCGGCGAGAAGCCTTCGGCGTAGAGATCGAGCACGTCCACTGTCGCACCGCGGGCGCGCAGCGCGTCAATCGCCACGTGGGCCAGATGGGCGCAAAGACTATCCTTGAGTGGATGGGCGAGAACGACGAGAGCCCGCAAAATAGTCTCCAAACCAAACAAAATCGCCGCGTCAGGGGTGACGCGGCGACACGATTGCCGGGAATGTTGGCCGGGTCAATTGTCGTTGACGCGGCGACGATATTCGCTGGCGAGATAGAGCACGGCGATGCCGAACACGATCCCGATGCCAATCTGCGTCCAGTCCATATGGCCGATCAGGTCACTGGCAAAAGCCACGCTGCTGAACGCCTGGTCGGATGTGAACCAGTGTTCGAGATAGGGCGTTTCGGGCAGCGCGCCGCGATATTCGATGAAGCGCCAGGTATTGGTGGCGAAGGGATGAAGGCCCCCCAGCGTCACCCATTCGAGCGTTGAAACAATCGCCGGCACCAGCAGCGACACCGGAATCGCCCAGCGGCCGATGACCGTGGCCATTGCGCCGACCAGCGCCATGAACGGCAAATACCACAGCAACCCGGCAGCCAGCACGACCAGAAGGCTCAGCGCCACCTGTCCGTAAATGCCGGCAATGGTGCCGAGCATCGTCATGCTGCCGGTGCCGTTGATCAGCATGGTGATGAAGGCCACGCCAAACAGCAGCACGCCGCTGAGCAGCGCCACGCCATAAACGACACCGGGCAGGATGGTCAGCGCTGCCGCCAGTTTGCTGAGCAGCATTTTGAAATCGCTGACCGGCATGGACTTCCAGAACAGCATGGCATTGTTGCGCTTGTCGGCGGCAAAGCCATCGGCGCAATAAAAGAACAGGGCCGAAATCAGATAGAGCGACCAGCCCAGCCCGAAGCCCAAAAAACCCACTTCAAACACGCGCAGCGGCGCGACGGTGAAGATCTGTCCCGAAAAGCGCGCATCGACGCGCCCCACGGTGAAGGCCAGAATGGTCGCGCCAAACAGGATGCCGACAAGGATCAGCGGTCCGAGCAGGAACGCACCGCGATGTTCGATCAGTTCGCGGTGGACGAGAGCGGTGAAAGCCTTCATCGGGCGGTCTCCGGATTGGCGGTTGGCCGCTGCATCAGCGCGACGAAAAGGTCGGACAGGGTTGGGGTCGAAACCCGCCCAAAGGGTTCGAGCACAGCGCGGTCGACACCGTCAAAGATCATCACGGTCTGGCCGAACCGGGTTTCTTCAAACACCGGCTTGAGCGCGCGCGCCGCATCATGCTGGGCCGGATCGTTGACCACGAGCTGGCTGAACTTGTCGTTCACCGTCTCCATCTGCATGTGCAGGATCAGGTCGCCATCGCGGATGAACATGATGTCGCTGAGCATGAACTCGATCTCGTCCACCTGATGGGTGGTGATGAGCAGCGTCCGCTCCTCGGTCATGTAGTCTTCCAGCAGCCGGCGGTAGAAGCGCTTGCGATAGGTGATGTCGAGGCCAAGCGTGGGCTCGTCGAGCACCAGCAGCTTGGCATCAATCGCCATCACCACGGCCAAATGGAGCTGCGCCACCATGCCCTTGGACAGTTGCTTGACCTTCATCTCCGGCTTGATGTCGGTGCCTTCAAGAAAGCTGTGCGCCTTTTGCGGGCTGAATTTGGGGTGGATATTGGTCAGCAGCGCAAACAGCTCGCGCACCCGCAGGAAGCGCGGCAGGCTGGCGACGTCGGAAATGAAGGCGACGTTTTCCATCAGCTTGGCGCGCTTGGCGAAGGGGTCTTCGCCCAGCACGCGAATGGTGCCCTGGCAACTGGTGAGGCCCAGCATGGCATTGAGCGTGGTGGTTTTGCCGGCGCCATTGTGGCCGATAAGGCCATAGATGCGGCCGGGCGGAATGTCGAAATCGAGCCCATGCAGGATTTCCTTGCCGCCGAATTTCTTGCGCAACCCGCGCGCCGAAACAATGGGCTCAACAACAGTCGGTGCCGAATTGGAAAGGTCAGTCATTGCTCTGCCCCTGAATGGCGGGTGAAGTGGTGAGAAGCGTCGGCAGATCGAGATCGAGCGCCTTGATCTGGGCCATGATGCGCGGCCAGTCTTCCTTCAGAAATTTGTCGCGTTCATGGGCGAGCAGCTCGGCCCGCGCTCCGGTCTTGACGAACATCCCTAGCCCTCTGCGTTTTTCGACCACGCCAACATCGACCAGCGCATCGAACGCCTTGGTGACGGTGAGTGGATTGACGGAAAGATCGGCGGCGATCTGGCGGACCGAAGGCAGTGCTTCGCCCTCCTGCACCATGCCGCGCAGGATCATCTCGGTCAGCCGCTGCCGGATCTGCACGAAGATCGGCTGGCTGCTGTGAAAGTCATCCATGTGTTATGCCTGTGTAGTGTGCTAGTTTTGTAGCACACTAATATTGACTGTCAAGCGGGATGCTGTGCGGTGGGTTAGCCGACAAGAACGGGACTGGTGCAGCGCACGCCATAGACCCGCACATCGACCTCGCCGATCGAGAGGCCCAGCGCTTCCAGTACACGCGCAATGGTCAGGTCAAGCACTGGCGCAATGGGGCTGAGAATGGCCTTGAGCAGCACGCGGAGGCTCGTGAGATTCAGCCCCAGCCCAAGGATCGGCACTTCGAGCGTCAGATTGTCGAGCAGCGAACCGGTAAGCGAGCTGACCACCGTGCTGGTGCGTGCTGTCTTGATCGCGTTGGCGGCGATGTCGCTTGAGGAAAAGCTCAGCGGCACCGGCGTCGTCTGGGCGATTTCGACCATCGCCGAGGCGAGCACTTTGAGCACGGTGATAAACAGCACCTTGACCTCGACCAGCGTGGCAATGCCGACCTTGGGCGGGGTATTGAATGCGCCGAAACTGCCCGGTGTGACTTCGCCCACCATGACGCGCACGACGCCGGGACGCGCGAGTATTGTCGCGCTGCCAGATGGTGCCGAACGCGTCGGGCAGGTGGCTGCGCCGACAATGGCCTCGGCATGCGCCATTTCCAGAAACAGCGGCAGATTGACCGGAATACCGAGCAGGGCGCCGCTGCCGAGCACGCTGGCCTCGATACGCAACCGCAGCTGCGCCGTGCGCACCACGGTGCCGTTCGGCCCGATGGCATACCACGCGCCCCCTTGCGGTGGCTCGCCAATCGCCAGTTCCACATCGGCCCCGATCAGCCCCGGCACACTTGCCCCGATGGCGAGGTCCACCTGGCGATTGCCATTGCTCAGGGCCGCGCTGGCGCTCAGCATTTCAATCGCCGAAATCTTGGTGAACAAGTCTTCGCCTGTGCGCGAGCCGATGCTCAGTTTGCCAAGCGCACCGAGGTTGAACAGCTTGTTGAGGGGCAGCGTGCCGTTGTTCCCCGCTGACCCCGCCAACTTGTTGAGGGCCGTGCGCTCGGCGCCGGTGACCAGCGTCGCCAGTGCGCCAGCAAGAACACCGTGGTCGGCCCGCATGTTGAGCAGGTCATCATAAGTGCCCGCCGTGACGCCCAGTTTGAGCGCCAGAGCATCGAGAAACCGGAACGCGTCGACATTGACGTTGAGGAGGGACTGATAGTCCATCACTGTCAGGCCGACCTTGGTGCCGAGCAGCTTGTTGAGCACCACATTGGCAATGCCGCCATTGAGGTTTGCCAGCCGCGAACCGATGGAAAACGACACCTGCGGCGTGACGCTGGCAATCGCCACGGTGCTGATCTTGGGCTGCGGTGCCCAGCCGCGCGCAAAATACAGCTGCCCCGGCCGCTCGTAGTAGACCGAAACGGCATTGATCGGCGTCTTGTTGGGCTTGAAGCGATCTTTCGCGGCCAGGGCCGGATTGGCGTCGTAATTGCCGGTAACGACTGTCAGTCCGGTGGTCGATCCGACCGACAACAACCCCGCATCAACCAGCGATTCCTGCGCCAGAGCCTTGGCCTGCGTCGCATTGCCGGCCGCCGACAGCGCCGCCAGATCGACGCCGTTCTGCATCGACCGCCGCTCGTTGTAAAGCGCTGCGCCATCAACCGCGATGGCGGCCACCATGGCCGATACCGAAAAGCCCATGGCAAACAGCACGGCGATATTGGCGCCCCGGTCATCCCAGAACCGCCGCAACAGCCTCATATCCCGCCCCGCCTGATGGTTGAGCTATAGGTGATTGTCTGGCTGGGCAGCGGCAGCGGTGGATAGAGGTTCCAGATCGGCAATTGCGATGCGTCATAGACCAGCGTCACGCGATAGAGGTCCGAATCGCCCGGCTTGTCGCCGATGGTGACTTTGAGCCGGGAGGGGTCGATCAGTGCATAGCTGCCGGCATTGTCCGCCAGAAATGCCCCGACCAATCGATTGCGCTCGGCGGTGTTGAGCCCGGCAATTGCGGTGCGGGCGGCGTCGGCCGACAGTTGTTGCAAGGAGTGGGCGGCGCCAAAATAGATGCCGTAGGCCAGCATCCCGGTCAGCATCAGCAGAAAGACCGGCGTCAGGATCGCAAATTCTATGGCCGCCGTCCCGCGTGTATCGCGGAGCCAACCAAACAGGATGCGCATATGAATATGTTCCTAGAACTATTCAAGATGTTTGAGACGCTGTGGTCAACACTGCGCTCGATAAGTTAACGATCGGTATTTGGGGATATAAGTAAGAAGCTTATATTCCTACTTACGTCCGGTGATTGTGCTTCGTCCGTTGGCCCGGACCTTTGACGTCTTCCCACCACGGGCGCACAGCGTTAGAACCGGCCCATGGCCCGCTCCTACCTTTTCGCTCAAGACGATGCCGACGCCGCGACGACGCGCCTGATCGCGACCGCCGCCCGCGTCACCGGCTTCATGAAGGGCGAACCCGGCGCCGCCCGCGATGGCTGGTATCAGCCCGGCGGCGACAACAGCCTGTTCTTGAGCCAGCTGCATGCAGCCCTCGCCGCAACCTATCCCGCCGCCGGCCCGGCCTTTTACGCCGTCCGTCTGTGGACCAATCTGCTGTGGCAACCGGCCTATCTGTCGGTCATTTCAGCCCATATCCATGGCGGCGTGCCGGACCTCACACGCCTCAGTCAGCAACGGCGCGGCATCTATATTGATGGCTATCGCCTCGTCCCCGGCCAGCAAAGCACAGGCCCGGTCGAGACCCTGATCGACACTGTAGCCGCCCAGCTCAAAACGCTGGCCGCAGCGATGCTCGAAGAGGTCAATGCCGAGGTCAAACTCAAGCCGCTCCCGGCCAAGCGCCTGTTTGCCGACCGCATGCTGAGCCTCATGGTCTGGCTCAGCCAGCGCCGCCGCGATCTGCCATCTGAAATGATTGAAGCTTATACCGGCCAGTGGCTCGCCGCGCTCGGCCTCACCGGGCAGGGCTCTCTGGAGCCGGTCGAGGCACCGGGCGGACGGCGCCTGCTCATCGTCAAGCGCAAGGGATGTTGCCTAGATTACCTGATCGACCCGGATCGCTTCTGCTCAACCTGCCCCAAGCAGGACAACGCGGTCCGCATCGCCCGCCAGACCGCCAACGCGCTGGCGGAGCTGGATTAGTCGAACACTTCATCGGGGTAGACACCCCAAAGCTCTTCCTGATGCAGGTAGCCCGAATAGGTGGTGGATCGCTGGTTGGGGTCCTGGCTGGCCGCGTTGACCTCGCACCAGGTGCCATCACATTCCTTGACCGTAACTTTAAGCCCCGGCCCGAGCCGCGCGCGCACCCCGGCTTCGTCGGACTGACTGGAACGCAGCACGATTTCGCCATTCCCCACCAGCGGCGCAACATAGCCGACGCGCGTGCCGGTGAGCAGGTTCTGGTGAATCCAGCCCTCATCGCCATCCACGTCGCGAATCTTGCGCCAGGTGTCGAACTCCTGGATGATTTCCACCGGAATTCCCGCCTTGAGGAAGGTCCAGGCGATTTCGTAGCGCTGGCCGGGGCCGACGCGCACATTGATCGGATCAGACCGCGTGCTGGCAAAGCGCGGCAGCGGCAGACCACTGGGATTGTTGGCCTGCGCGAAAACCGGACCGGTCAATAGCGTGATGAAAACCAGCAGCCAGGCCAGCTGAGGGCATGCAAATTTGAGGGGACGGCCGGTGCCGCTGGGCTTGGTCTCTTCAAACATGACTTTGCAGATTAAATGGAATTGCCCTATCAGTAGCCAATGTTCCTTAATGGGCGCTGAAGCTTGGTGATTTCCACAAGTTTGGCACCACCAGTCCCGGACCTGATGAGCAGCCAAAAACCAAACATACTGGTCACCCGACGCTTGCCCGAGACCATCGAGGCGCGCATGGCGACGCTCTTTGAGACGCACGTCAACCAAGACGATGTGACTTTGACCAGTGATGACATCGTCGAGGGGCTCGAGGGCAAAGAAGTGCTGGTCTGTTCCATCACCGACCAGATTGACGCCGATCTCATTGCCCGCCTGCCCAAAAGCGTCCGGCTGATCGCCCAGTTTGGCAATGGGATCGACAATATCGATGTCGAGGCGGCCTGGGCCGCAGGCCTGACGGTCACCAATACCCCCAGCGTTCTGACCGAAGACACCGCCGATATGGCGATGGTCCTGATGCTGGCTCTGCCCCGGCGCCTGGTCGAGGGCACCCAGATGCTGCTGCGCGACCGGGTCTGGCCCGGCTGGTCACCCACCTCGATGCTTGGACATCGCCTGCGCGGCAAAAATCTGGGCATTGTCGGCATGGGCCGCATCGGCACTGCCGTTGCCCAGCGCGCCAAGGCCTTTGGCCTTAATATCCATTATTTCTCGCGCAATCGTCGCCCGCCCGCCATCGAGACGCCGCTCGGCGCCACCTATTGGGATGACCTCGATGCCATGCTTGAGGCGGTCGATATCGTCTCGCTGCACACGCCGCACACCCGCGAAACCTTCCACATCCTTTCTGCCGAACGCCTGCAGCGCATGAAGGCAGGCAGTTTCGTGGTCAATGTCAGCCGCCCCGAACTGGTCGATGAAGCCGCTTTGGTCGACCAGATCGAAGCAGGGCATTTAAGCGGCGCTGCACTCGATGTGTTCGAGAACCGCCGTGGCATCAACCCGCGCCTCTTGGCGCTGGCCGATACCAGCAAAGTGGTTCTCACCGCCCATATGGCTTCGGCCACGCTCGAAGCGCGCGTTGAAATGGGCGAGACGGTCATCGTCAATATTCGCGCCTTCATGGATGGCCATCCGCCGCCGCATCGCGTGCTGCCCGATTCCGCACACAACCTGCGCACCTGACGCCCCCAAGTGTTGCGCTAAATCCCCGCTGCCCCCGCCATCGCCGCAATCGCTCCCGCGAGGGGTTGCGAGAAGGACTTAATCCCCCCTAAGCCTCCGCCCAGGCTGTGCTGCTCGTTGGGGGCTCCGATCAGGCACACACATCGATTGGGTGAGGAGTTCCTCCGGCATGGTTTTGTCCCGCACGCAGATATTGGCCGGCTTCGTTGTCGGCACCATGCTGTCGACTAGCGTCGCGCAGGCTCAGGTCATTTCCGAAGCGCCAATCGCCGAGGAAGGCCAGTCGCTGGTGCTCTCGGCCAATGGCCATGCGCTCAAAATGCCGCTGCCCGATTGGCTGTCCGCCGATCAGCTAAGCGCGGGCAATGTCTGGCCGCTGGTGGATTCCACCTATCGCTCCGACGACAGCCAGGCCCTGCTCGAAATCTATCCCAAGGGCGAAAGCGAAGCGCTGTGGAAGACGCTTTATGGCGCGCGCATCACCTATACCGACGCCCGCACGCTGACTGCCTACCGCAATGTGGTTATGGCTGGCTATGCCCAGACCTGTAAGCCCGAACTCACCGGCTTCTTCCAGCTCGGCGCCGATCAGGGCGACCGGCTCGCTCCGCTCGGCTTTGCCTGTGGCGCCTATCTCGACCGGCTGACCGGCTTTGCCGGCATGGGCGAGATCATGGTGATGAGCTTCACCAAGACCGAAAATGGCGTCGCCATCGTCTATCAGGAATGGCGCGGTCCGGCCTTCAATCCATCCGATGCAGCCTCCTGGCCGGTGCCCACCAGTGTGGTGCAGGCGCGCGCCACCCAGCTGCAGGCTGACGCAACCGTGACTGTCGCCAATTGACGGCAGCGCGGTGAGGGCCTAATTGGCCACGCCATGAGCAAAGATAACAAGCCAATAGGTCCAAGCCAGCGCATGCTGCGCGTCGGCGAACTGGTGCGCCACGCATTGGCCGCCATGTTTGCGCGTGGCGAAGTGGATGACGATGCGCTGCGTGGCGCCGTCGTCACCGTGCCCGAAGTGCGTATGACGCCCGACCTCAAGATCGCCAATGCCTACATCATGCCGCTGGGTGGCCTGCATGCCGAGGAAATCGTTGCGGCCCTCAACCGGCACCGCAAGTTTATCCGCGGCCGCGTCGCGCCCCAGATCAACATGAAGTTCGCACCCGAAATGCGCTTCTATGTCGACGACACGTTCGAGGAGGCCGGCCGCATCGATGCGCTGCTGCGCTCCGACAAGGTGCAGAAAGATCTCGACGACGAAGACGGCGAAACCCATTGAGCCAGCAGCCCAAGCGGATCAAGCGCGCCATCTCCGGATGGGTCGTGCTCAACAAGCCCTATGACATGACGTCCACCCAGGCGGTGGGCAAGGTGCGGTGGCTGTTTGGGGCCATGAAGGCCGGCCATGCCGGCACGCTCGATCCCCTCGCCACCGGCATTCTGCCGATCGCGCTGGGCGAGGCGACCAAGGCAGTTCCCCAGGT